>DASUIC010000096.1:0-7010 GCA_036273215.1 Sphingomicrobium sp. | reverse complement strand
ACCGCGGTTTCCTCGTCCGCGGCGCCCACCACGCTCCAGCCGGCGCGCGCGGCAATGGCCGAGATCAGCCGCCGCTCGTCCGCATTCGCGTCGAGCAGGAGCAGCGAACGGGTGGGTTCTTCGCGCATTTTTCGCCTTTCGCGCCGCAGCCTAGGCGATCAGCGGTAAAGGGCCTCTTAAGAGGCAACCCCCTTGGGGGTTGGGCAGTCGGTCGGGCCTTGTTATGGACACTGCCGGAAAGTTTGACTCAAAGAGGTTGATGATGGCCGAAGAGGAACCGCTGCTGGTCGATCCGCCGACTCAGAAGGTTGCAATGCATGTCGAGGATTACGAGCGCTTCACAAAAATGATGAAATATGGCGCAATCACGTGCCTCATCATCGGGCTGATCTCGCTCTTCATCATCAAATCCTACTGGTAGTCAGGTTTTGAGGATCGCGGTGCTCAAGGAGGGGGAGGGCGAAACCCGCTGCGCGGCCGTGCCCGAGACCGTGAAGAAGTTCCTTGCGCTCGGCGGGGACGTCGCGGTCGAGAGCGGGGCCGGGGTGAACGCGTCGATGCCCGACGTGGACTTCGAAGCGGCGGGGGCGAGCATCGGCAGCCGCGCCGACGTGCTCAAAGGCGCCGACACGATCCTCTGCGTCGAGGGACCCGATCCACAGTCGATCAAGGGAGCGGCGACCGGCACCCTGCTCGTCGGTGCTCTCGATCCGGTCAACCGGCGTGACTCGATCAACGGCTATGCGGCGGCGGGACTCGAAGCGCTGGCGATGGAATGGATGCCGCGGATCACCCGAGCGCAGTCCATGGACATCCTGTCCTCGCAGTCGAACCTCGCCGGCTACAAGGCGGTGGTCGACGCAGGCTCCATCTACCGCCGCGCATTCCCGATGATGATGACGGCTGCCGGCACGATCAGCCCGGCCAAGGTGTTCGTCATGGGAGTTGGAGTGGCGGGCCTCCAGGCGATTGCGACCGCCAAGCGGCTAGGGGCACAGGTCAGCGCGACCGATGTGCGCTCGGCGACCAGGGAGCAGATCCAGTCGCTCGGCGCCAAGCCGATCTTCGTCGAGAATGTCGCCGGGATCGAAGGCGAGGGCTCGGGCGGCTATGCGACGGAAATGTCCGAGGAATATCAGAAGGCGCAGGCCGAGCTGGTGTCCGGGCATATTGCCAAGCAGGACATCGTTATCACCACGGCGCTGATTCCCGGCCGCGCCGCGCCGCGCCTCATCACCGACGCGCAGATCGCGACGATGCGGCCGGGAAGCGTGATCGTTGATCTGGCGGCGAGCGCCGGGGGCAATGTCGAGGGTACCGTCAGCGGCGAACGAGTGGACAGGCATGGCGTGACGGTCGTCGGCGCAGCGAACCTTGCGCGAAGCCTGGCAGCGGACGCTTCGGCGCTGTTCGCCCGCAACCTCTACAATTTCCTCTCCGCCTTCTGGGACAAGGAGCAGGGCCGTCCCGTGCTTCCCGACGACGATGAGATCGTCAAAGCCATCCGCCTGACGCACGGCGGCAAGGTCGTAAACGAGCGACTGACCGCCGCGTGACTAGCCCCGACATCCTCGTCATCGGCGGGGGAATTGCCGGGCTTTCCGCCGCGGCGGCTTTATCCGACCATGGCCGCGTGACGGTGCTCGAAGCGGAAGAGCAGGTCGGCTATCATTCGTCTGGACGAAGCGCGACCATGCTTCATTATGCGCTCGGCGATCGGCTGGTGCGGGCGCTGACGCTCGCGAGCCGGCCGTTCTTCGAGAGTCCGCCCGACGGCTTTACCGATGTGCCGCTCGTCCGCTTAGTGCCGGTCCTCGTCCATGCTCGCGAAGACGAGCGCGAGGCCCTGGATCGGCTTGACGCGGAAATTTCGCCCTTCGCCGAGTTGGAGCGACTGGACTCGGTCGGAGTTCACGCCCTGTGTCCGCTGCTGAAGGAAAGTGCGCGTTACGGGATCGCCGACCTAAATGCGCTTCGTCTCGATCCGCATGCCATGCTTCAAGGCAATTTGCGGCAGCTGAAAAGCCGCGGCGGGGCGGTGCATATCGGGGCGCGAGTCAGCCGCATCGAGCAGGATGGTGGCGCGTGGCGAGTCACTAGCCACAAAGGCGAGAGCTGGTCTGCGCCGATGCTCGTCGATGCAGCGGGTTCATGGGCGGACGAGGTGGCCAGGCTTGCGGGCATTCAGCCGGTCGGCCTCGAACCCAAGCGGCGGACGATCATTACCTTCGACGCCCCGGCCGGCACTGACCTCGACCGGTTGCCGTTCACCAAGACAATCCATGACGAACTTTATTTCGGGTCGGAGAGCGGCCGCTTGTTCGCTTCGCCGATGGACGAGACCCCGAGCGAGCCGACCGACGCGCAGCCGGACGAATATGAGATTGCTCTAGCCGCTTACCGGATGGAGGAGCGCACGACGGTGGAGGTGCCCCAGATTCACAGCAAATGGGCGGGGCTGCGCACCTTCACCGCGGACAAGCACCCGGCAGTCGGCTTTGCACCCGATGCTGAGGGATTCTTCTGGCTGGCAGGGCAGGGCGGCTTCGGATTGCAGACCTCTCCCGCGATGGCGGCGATCGCAACCTCGCTGATCGCCCGGACGCCTTGGTCGCTGCCCGACGTCAGCGCCGAGGAGCTAAGCCCCGCCCGGTTCATCAGGCAGACGGCATAAGTCCACCCAGCGTTCGGCCACCAGCTCGAACAGACGATCGGTCGAGACTTCCACCGAGGTATTGAGCGAGCCGGCGGCGGGGAAGACGACCTCGAATGCTTTCAGCGAGACGTCGAGATAGACGGGGAGGGGCCTCTTCACGCCGAACGGGCAGACGCCGCCGACTGGATGGCCTGTTATTTCAAGCGTTTCCTCGGCGCCGAGCATTCGCGGGCGCGCGCCAAACTCGTCCTTGCACTTGCGGTTGTCGAGCCGCGAATCGCCGCGCGTGCAGAGGAGGAACAGCTGATCGCCGGCGCGGATCGCGAGCGTCTTGGCGATTCGGCCCGGTTCGACTCCGAGCGCATCGGCTGCGGTCGCGACCGTTGCCGTCGTGCCTTCGACCTCGATGATCGGCAGATCGGGCGCGTTTTCCGCGATCCAACGGCGAACCGATTCTGCGCTCATTCGCCAATCAGGTGCAGCGCGATCTGCCGCTCCGGGGTGTTTCGGCGATGCTCGAACAGGAAAATGCCCTGCCAGGTGCCGAGAAGCAGCTGACCGTTCTGCACCGGGATCGAGAGCTGGGTGGCTGTGAGCGCCGAACGAAGGTGCGCGGGCATGTCGTCGGGCCCTTCGTCGTCGTGCTCGTACGAGCCGTCTTCGGGCGCGATCCTCTGGAAATAGCGTTCGAGGTCGCGCCGCGCCGCCGGAGCCGCATTTTCCTGGATGACGAGCGAGGCCGAGGTGTGGCGGCAGAAAATCGTCAGCAGACCTTCCGATATGCCCGAGTCGTTAACCAATCGGCGGACCTGATCGGTAATTTCGTGAAGCCCCGCGCGACTCGCGCGAATCGGGAGGATGTTGCTCGCCTGGCGCAGCATGGCGCCGCGCTAGCCGAGGTTAGCCGCCTTCGCCAGTCTGCACGCAAGCGCAACGTAAAAGCGCCCGCTGCGCGAGCGAGCGCTTTTGTAAGTCGTTGATTTATGGCCCGTCTAAGCGGACCGAAGCAGGCTTTAGCCGCCGCTTCCGGTTCCGCTCCAGCCTCCGCCAAGCAACCAGGTCCAGAACCCGCGGGTGGCTTTCGTCTTCTTCATTTTCAGTCCCCGTTTTCGAAACTGCGATTCGGCAGCTGCGGGACTATTAACCCTAATCGATATGGTTAGCAAACGATTCACCAAGCATTTGGCGAAGTTAATGCGCAACTTCGATCGCGTTCTTGTTTTTGGCTGGGGTATTGGGTCGCGCCGACGAACCGCGAAGTAACTAAGCGGCGCTCCGCTTGCGACCCGAAACGACGCGCCTAATCAGCGTTTCAAGGCTCATCGGGCGGCCGATGGCGAAGCCCTGGGCGATGTCGCAATTCATGCCGACGAGAAGGTCGAGAATCTCGCGCTCCTCGACGCCTTCCGCGACGACCTTTCGGCCGAGCGAATGAGCCAGGTTGATCGTCGACTGGACCATCAGCCGGTCGCTTCGATTGTCGACCATACCTTTGACGAAGCTTTGGTCGATCTTGATCTCGTTCGCCGGAACCTTCTTGAGATAGTCGAGCGTCGAAAGCCCCGTCCCATAGTCGTCGATGGCGATGTTGATGCCGAGATCGCGAAGGCGAGTGATCATTTCGAGACCTTCGCCGCTGCCTGTCACGGCGGCCGTTTCAGTGAGCTCAAGCGTTAGGTGATGGGGCGCAAGGCCATGGCGCGCGAGCAGCGCCGAAACCCGCAACGTAAACCCTTTGTCGGTCAGCAGTCTGGCCGATAGGTTCACTGCGATTTCGAAATCGACGCCCCGCTTCTTTATCTGCGCAGCGGCAGCGACGGCCTTTTCGAGGACAAAGTCCGTCAGCTTCGCGATGCGGTCGTGCTGTTCAGCCGCGGCGACAAACTCGGAGGCGGCGATCGGACCTTTCTCCGGATGGCTCCACCGTGCCAAGGCCTCGGCGCCGACCACCTTTCTCGTGGCGATGTCGAGCTTCGGTTGGTAGGCGACCCAGACCTCGCCGCGGTCGATCGCCTCGTCCAGCTGGCTCAGCATCGACAGCCGCCACGAGGCGTCCTGAAGCGTGTCGGGATCGTGATATTTCCACTTGAGGCCATCGTGCGCAGCTTCGTCCGCAGCCACGAGCGCGCTGGCAAGCCGGCTTGCTAGCGACCGGCCGCTGCCGACTTCGACGCCGAATGCAATCGAAAGGTCGATGGTGATCCCTCCGGCGCGCGCCGGGTTGCGAAACATGGAATAAAGTGCGTCCAGGTGGTTGGCAAAAGGCGCTTTCGGATCCTCGAACCAGGCAAAAATTCCGCCATCGCCTTGATAAAGCATTCGGTCCGCGGCGCCCACGCACAGTCTCGACACGACTTGTTCGATAAGCTGCTTTTCACCATCTCCTGTCAGGGTCGCGACGATTTCCTCGTAATTGAAGATTCGCGCGGCGATCAGCGCCTGATCCCATCCATCGCGATTTGCGCGAAGGGCGTTCAGATTGGGAAGATTTGAAACGGGATTGACGAGACCTTTACTTCGAAAGCGCCTCCAGAACAGCACCGTGCCGACAACCAGGATCACGAACAGCCCTGGAGTGACATCCAGATAGATGAGCCTCGCTTCGAGAGGCGTTGGCACCATCAGAATGCCTGCCAAAGCACCTGCGAGGATCACGCTTTGCCGAGCGGCTCTTCGCTCCCGGACGGCAACTCCGGCAAGAGCAAGCGCAACGAGGAACAGAGGAATCCAGCCGAAATCGATCGGTGTTCCTGACTTCAGCGTTTCGGCGCCGATAATCTGGACGTACGCCCCGCCCATCTTTCCCGTTCCGGGAATGAAATACTGGTCGCCGATATTTTCGCTGTCAGTTCCAACCAGAATGTCCTTTCCAGCGATGGACCGTCGATTGAATTTTCCGCTGAGGATCGAGCTCGCAGAAATGGTCGGCACGCTGCCCGGGTCAACCGAGTAATCGAGCTTGAAGAGTTCGCCACTTTTTGCCTTCGCTCCGGCCAGAAGCGTCGCGAATGTAGGTATTTGCTGATTTCCGACGCGAACCTCGTACGGCAACTGCCACATGGCGTTCTGGTAATTATATTGCCCGCTGATGTTCCCGAGAGTGGCGTATCTCGCGAGAATGGGAATGGGGGCGTTTTCGAGCACGGACCGACCGTTCGGTCCTGAACGCGTCCTGGTCGCCAGATAGATGCGACCAGACTGTTTCAGGGATTCCGCGAGAACTTGATCGTCTGCGGGAGAGCCTGGATCGTTGAAGACGATATCGAAGAAAATCCGACGAGCGCCCGCTTTCGTGAGCTGGTCCGAGAGCCGTGCATAATTGCGCCGGGGCCAGGGCCAGCGGCCGACCTCGCGAAGCGACTCATCGTCGATCTTGACGAGCACGATATCGCCGCTGGCCGGGTGCATGTGGAGCCGGTTGCGCGCCACCCGAAGCGAGTCCTCAGCGATTTCACCGAAGCCGATCAAACCGAAGATGAGCCCCGCGACTGCCGTCCACAGCAGCAGCTTCCACGGCTTGATCTCGGGCCGGATCGGTTTGGCGGTCGACACGCCCGTACGCATGCGCGCGAAAAGGTTAGGAAAGCGCTAACCGCATTCGAATTAACGCGTGCCCCACTCGACAGCCGAAAACCGACCCGCCACAAAAGCGCTCACTGGTGAAGGGAGGGATCGTGGATTTCATCTCCATCCTGTCGATTTTCGTGCTCGCCTGCTTCGTCGGCTACTACGTGGTCTGGTCGGTGACCCCCGCGCTTCACACGCCGCTGATGAGCGTCACCAACGCCATTTCCTCGGTGATCGTGGTCGGCGCGCTGATCGCCGCGGCGGCCGCCGGAGTGCCCGGCTCGAAGTGGCTCGGCCTCGCCGCGGTCGCGCTGGCCAGCGTCAACATCTTCGGCGGCTTCGCGGTCACCCAGCGGATGCTCTCGATGTACAAGCGGAAGGACCGCAAGTGACGAGTTCCACATTCGTCACCCTGAACTTGTTTCAGGGTCCATTTCTCCACCCCCTCCATACGTGTCCAGAATGGATGCTGAAACAAGTTCAGCATGACGGAGCTGTGCATGACTGAAGTCGCGCAAGCGCAGCCGGCCTGGGTCCTGCTCGCTTACCTGATCGCGGGCGTCTGCTTCATTCTCGCACTGAGGGGTCTGTCGAACCCCGAAAGCAGCCGCCGAGGCAATCTCACCGGCATGGTCGGAATGGCGATCGCAGTCCTGACGACGCTCGGGACGCACCGAATCGCATCGCTGCCGGAGATCGTCGGAGCGGTGGTGATCGGCGGCGGGATCGGTCTCGTCACCGCGCGCAAGATCCAGATGACGGCGATGCCGCAGCTCGTCGCGGCGTT
>DASUIC010000095.1:0-2883 GCA_036273215.1 Sphingomicrobium sp. | reverse complement strand
GCCGCTCCGACGATTTGGCGAGCGGGCGGACGTCGCGGACCTCTTCGGCGAAGGCGACCGCGTGGGGAATCAGGTCGCCCTCGACGATCCGGTCGACCAGGCCGCAATCGAACGCTTCCTTCGCGCCGATCGGATTGCCGGTCGCGCACATCTGGAGGGCCTTTTTCACCCCCGCGACACGCGGGAGCCGCTGCGTGCCCCCGGCGCCGGGGAGAAGGCCGAGCTTCACTTCGGGCGTGCCGAGCTTCGCCGACTTGTCGGCCACGCGATAATGGCACGCGAGCGCGACCTCGAGGCCGCCGCCGAGCGCCGTGCCGTGGATCGCGGCGATGACGGGCTTCGAGCAATTCTCGATCGTATCCACTACCACCGGCAACCACGGCTGCTGCGGCGGCTTTCCGAACTCGGTGATGTCCGCTCCGGCGAAGAAGGTCTGGCCTTCGCAGGCGATGACCACCGCCTTGACGCTGTCGTCGGCCTCGGCTTCGGCGATCGCGTCGACCAGGCCCTGCCGCACCGGGGTCGACAGCGCGTTCACCGGGGGGTTGTTCGACAGCACGATCAGCACGTCCCCATGCTTGCGGGTCGAAATCGGACTTGTCGTCGGCTTGTCCATCACGTCGGTCATGTCGCGTCTCCGCCGCCGCCGCTACGGTAGTGCCCTCGGTCGCACAAGCGCCCACGCCATCGTGCAGCAATGTCCGAGGGTTGCACCACGGCCGTCCGTCCTTACGATGCCCATCCGGGAGGGTGGAATGACATTCTGGAAAGCGTTGAAAGAGACTTACGGCGGCAGCATCGCATTCCTGATCGCCTGCCCGCTTCTTGCACTCGTCCCATTCGTCTTCGAGATGGTGCAGCACGTCATCGAAGTTCACATCGGGCTCTACGCCAGCGCCGCGGCCGCGCAGGCACTCCAATATAATCCCCTGCGGATGAGCTTCGGCTTGTTGAAGACAGCCGCCCTGCTCTCGGCCGGCTACTGGATCACGCGCTTTGTCGCGACGCGCAATCCCAAGTACGCAGCCGCGATCGATCCGGTCGCGCTTCGGCTCTTCGCTGGCTATTTCCTCTTGGGACTTGCGCTGACGGCGCTTCAGCTGTTCGTGATTCCGCAAACAGTCGCGATCACGCTCGTGGAGTTCGTGGCTGGAGAGGTGATCACAAGCTTCATCGTTGCATGGGGAGCCGCCGCCGCGCTCGGCAACCCGGATGTTGGCCCAATCGCATCGGTGAAGCTGATGGGGCGCCAACTCCCCTGGACAGTCGCATTCCTTCTTGTGGCGATGCTGCCATTGATGGTCCCGCATTATGTGTTCGCCGGCGTAGCGATCGTCGGTCCACGCGCGCTGCTGTGGCCCGTGCTCATCCTCGATTCATTGCTTGTCAGTTGGCTCACGGCGGTGCTCGTGGCTTCCGCTTATGTGGCGGCGAAGCGAGCGGCCGACCGGTCGCGCGTCGAGCTCGGGCGAGACCTGCAGGTCGACTTCCCCGCCGCGACCGCCGCCGAATAACGCTTCAGCTGGCGCTTGCCGCCGAAGCGGCATCGCCTGTAGTTGGCGCGCGATGGACGAACCTGCCGCACCCAAGACCCGCGAGCTCAAGCGGCAGACCAAGGAGATCAAGCGCAGCGCCAAGGCGGTCGAGCACAGCGCCGACGAGCTCACGCAGAGCGCCGACCGGCGGACGATCCTCGCCGGCGACCGGACGTTGCTCGCAGCGGAGCGGACTTATGCGGCTTGGGTGCGGACGGCGCTGGCGGCGCTGGCGAGCGGAGTCGGGGCTCGGGCGCTGATGAAGGACGTGCTTCCTGCGTTGGTCGGAAAGCTCACCGGATCGGTGCTGGTGATCTTCGCCGGCTTCTGCCTGGTGGCGGCGGTGTGGCGGGAGATCCGCGGGACTCCGGCGCCGCCGATGCCGGACATCCGGACAATCCCGAAGGCTCTACTGGTGCCGATGAACGGCTTCCTGCTGCTCGTCGCGATTGCGGCGCTGGTCGGGATCTGGGCGGCGTAAGACGGCTTGTCCCTGCGGAGCCCGACAGCCATAGGGAACGCATGAAAGCGAGAGTCTTCATCACCCTCAAGCCCGGAGTTCTCGACCCCCAGGGCAAGGCGATCCACCATGCACTCGAGGGCCTTGGCTTTTCCGGCGTCAACGACGTGCGCGCGGGCAAGCTGATCGAACTCGACCTTGCCGACGCGACGAGCGATTCCGAGATCGAGGACATGTGCCGCAAGCTGCTCGCCAACACGGTGATCGAGAATTTCCGGATCGAGCGGCTGCAGGACGCCTGAGCTGCCAAATTTCCCGCATATTTCGCGGTTATGAGCTTTAGACCATGAAAAGCGCCGTCATCGTCTTTCCCGGATCGAACTGCGACCGCGACCTCGCTGTCGCGCTGGAGCTGGTGACCGGCGCCAAGCCGGCGATGGTGTGGCATCGCGAGAGCGAGCTTCCCGACGGCACGGATTTCATCGGGGTGCCGGGCGGATTTTCGTACGGCGATTATCTGCGCGCCGGAGCGATGGCGGCGCGGTCGCCGATCATGCGCGCGGTCAAGGACGCGGCGAGCCGCGGCGTGCCGGTGATCGGAATCTGCAACGGCTTTCAGGTGCTGACCGAAGCGGGGCTGTTGCCGGGCGCGCTGATGCGCAATGCGGGGCTGAGCTTCGTCTGCCGCCCGGTGCCCCTCAAGGTCGAGAACAGCCAGAGCCTGTTCACCGCGCAGTACGACTCCGGCGAGGAGATCGTCTTCCCGGTCGCCCACCACGACGGCAATTACCAGGCCGACGAGGCGCTGCTCGACCGGCTCGAAGGTGATGGGCGCGTGGCCTTCCGTTATCTGGATTCGGTCAACGGGTCGGCGCGCAACATCGCGGG
>DASUIC010000094.1:0-6921 GCA_036273215.1 Sphingomicrobium sp. | reverse complement strand
CCGATCAGGATGAACACGAAGCTGTTCGCAACGAACGCGAAATATTCCCATGCCGAACGGACGTGCGCCCGGCCCGCTTCGGAGATCGGCCCCGCCCATCCGATATTCCCGACCATCAAGCCGGCCGCTAGCGCACTGATGATCCCTGAGGCGTGGACATGCTCGGCGATCAGGAATGAGCCGTATGCGGCGAGCGTCGTCAGCGTGATTTCTACCAGGGGGTCCTCGGTCCGCCCGACGATCAGAAGGATCGCGCCGCTGACCGCGAGTCCGACGATGAGTCCGCCGCCCAGAGTCCAAACGAAGGCCGGCACAACATTGACTGCATTGGGCGAGAACCCGTCCGCGATCGCAGACAGCACGGCAAACCCGACGGCGGCGACTCCATCGTTGAGCAGGCTTTCGGATTCGACCACCATCGACACGCGGGGCTCGCAGCGGAGCTCGCGGAAGGCGGCGATCACGGACACGGGGTCGGTCGCGGCGATCAGGACTCCGAACAGCGACGCGCCGATCCAGCTCCAGCCGATCAGCCAGTGCATCGCCGCCGCGGCAACGAACGCAGCGATCGCGACGCCGAAGAAGGCGAGCGTGAGAGTCAGCGGAAGCTCGGCCTTGAAACGCGGCCATTCGAGCTGAAGCGCCGCTTCGAACACCAGCGGGGGAAGGAGGACGTTGAAGATTAACGTTCGCGAAAGCGGCACCTCGGGCCCATTTGGCAGGAGCGCGACGAGTATCCCGGCAACAACGAGACCGACCACATAGGGAAGGCCGAGCCGGCGAGTCAGCATCGCAATCAGGCAAGCGATCAACAGAAGCACGCCGATCGGGGCGAGAGAGAATTCGGTCATCACGCCATCGCATACCACGCTTTTCGCGCCGGTCTGCCCTGCTGCTGCTTGCTGGGAAAGTTGCGCAGTTCGCCGCACGGGCTAGACGGCTTTTGCGGCCGCTTGCCCGCGCCAATTTGAATGAGGAGGAACGGATGAACCGTGCAGTGCTGATCGCAACGGCCGCGGCAATCGCACTGGGCGGCTGCCAGGCGTCAACCAGCTCCGGAAACGGGAGTGGAAATGCGAGCGCCCAAGCCGGCTCGGCGCAATGGACCCCGTTCGTCAACGACTTCATCAACGACTGGTTCAAGCTCGACCCCTCGTTCGCGGTTTACGAAGGCAAGCACGAGTACGACGGGCAATTGCCCGACTGGAGCGATGCGGGCCTCAAGCGTCAGGCGGATTTCCTCAATGCCGAGATCGCCAAGGCGCAGACCTTCAAGGACGCGCAGCTGTCGCCGCAGCAGCGGTTCGAGCGCGACTATCTGATCAAGGTCGCCCAGGGGAAATTGTTCTGGCTGACCGACGCGGACCAGCCGCACAGCAACCCCGCTTACTACGTCGGCGATGGCCTTGACCCGAACGTCTATCTGGCGCGTTCCTATGCCGACCTGCCGACTCGAATGAAGGCGGTCATCCGGCTGTTCGACAATGTGCCGGCGGCCGCCGCGAACATCCGCGCCAACCTCAAGATCCCGATGCCGATCAGCTTCGTCAATTACGGGGTCGCGGCGTTCAACGGGTTCGCCGACTTCTATGCAAACGATGCCAAGCAGGCGTTCACCGGAGTCAACGATCCGGCGCTTCAGCAGCAATTCGCCGCCTCGTCGGCGAAGGCGTCGAAGGCGATGCGCGACATCGCCACCTGGCTCGCAAGCCAAAAACCAACCGCGACAACGAACTTTGCGCTCGGAGCTGAGCGTTTTTCGCGGATGCTTGCAACGACCGAGGACGTCGACACGCCGCTCGACCAGCTGGAGGCGATCGGCAAGGCCGACCTCGCTAAGAATCAGGCGGCGCTGAAGCAGGCCTGCGCGCAATTCGCGTCCGGCGCGACCATCGAGGACTGCATGAAGAAGATGCAGGCGGACAAGCCCGCCGGAGGTCCGGTCGAGGCGGCGCGACAGCAGATTCCCATGCTCCGACAATTTGTCGTGAGCCACGATCTTGTGACGATCCCGGGCACCGAACAGGCGAAGGTCGAGGAAGCGCCTCCCTACAACCGCCAGAATGCGGCCTACATCGATCCGCCCGGACCGTTCGATAAGGGCATCCCGTCGGTCTATTATATCGCGCCGCCGGATCCGTCCTGGCCTCAGGCGGAGCAGCAGGCGTTCATTCCTGGCAAGGCCGACCTCCTGTTCACCACCGTTCACGAAGTGATGCCGGGGCATTTCGTGCAATTCCTGCACGCGAACCGCTCGCCGTCGATCTTCGGGCAGCTGTTCGTCGGTTATGCCTATGCCGAGGGCTGGGCGCATTACGCCGAGCAGATGATGTGGGACGCGGGCCTCGGGAACGGCGATCCGGAAACTCACATCGGCCAGCTCAGCGAGGCGCTTCTGCGCGACTGCCGCTTTCTTTCCGCGATCGGGATGCACGCGCATGGAATGACCCAGGCGCAATCCGAGCAGATGTTCGAGACTCAATGCTACCAGGACAAGGGCAATGCCGAGCAACAGGCGGCGCGCGGCACCTACGACCCGGCCTACCTCAACTACACGATGGGCAAGCTGATGATCATGAAGCTGCGCGCCGACTGGACCGCAAGCCGCGGCGGCCGAAAGGCGTGGAAGGCGTTCCACGACCAGTTCCTCAGCTACGGCGGACCGCCGATCCCGTTGGTGCGCCAGGCGATGATGAACGAACCCACGGCGAAGGCAGTGTTTTAGCGCTTCACGTTCTCTGTTCGTTCACGTAAGCTGAAGCGATGGCGAAGCCCAAGTCGCGATATGTCTGCCAGGCTTGCGGGTCGGTTTCGACGCGCTGGCAGGGGCAGTGCGCCGACTGCGCCGAATGGAACACGCTGGTGCAGGAATCGGCGGAGGTGTCGAGCATCTTCGCGGCCAAGCACAATCTGCAGGGCGGCGGCCGAGTGATCCCGCTGATCGGTCTGGAGATTCCGGCCGCGCTCCCGGAGCGTCTGCCGAGCGGGATCGCCGAGTTCGACCGGGCGATCGGCGGCGGGATCGTCGCAGGCTCGGCGATGCTGGTCGGTGGCGATCCGGGAATCGGCAAGTCGACGCTGTTGCTCCAGGTGGCGGCGCGGCTCGCGAGCGAGGGGCAGAAGGTCGTCTATGTGTCCGGCGAGGAATCGGCCGAGCAGGTTCGGCTGCGCGCGATCCGGCTGGGCCTCGGCGGAGCGCCGGTCAAGCTCGCTGCGGCGACCTCTGTCCGGGACATCCTGACAACCGTCGCAGATGGCGAACCGCCCGCGTTGCTCGTCATCGATTCGATCCAGACCATGCACTCCGATCTGATGGAGGGCGCACCCGGGACCGTGAGCCAGGTCCGCGCCTCGGCGCAGGAGCTGGTGCGCTTCGCCAAGGAGCATGGCACCGCAGTGGTGCTCGTCGGCCACGTCACCAAGGACGGGACGATCGCCGGCCCGCGCGTGCTCGAGCATATGGTCGACACGGTGCTGAGCTTCGAGGGCGAGCGAAGCCATCAGTACCGAATCCTCCGAGCGATGAAGAACCGCTTCGGCGGCACAGACGAGATCGGCGTGTTCGCGATGGAGGGGCAGGGGCTCACCGAGGTGCCGAACCCCTCGGCGCTGTTCCTGACGCACCGCGGCGAGCCGGTCAGCGGGACGAGCGTGTTCCCGGCGATCGAGGGCTCGCGGCCGGTTCTGGTCGAGATCCAGGCGCTGACGGTGCGCCTCGCCACCGGCGCGACTCCGCGGCGCGCGGCGGTCGGGTGGGACAGCGGCCGCCTGGCGATGATCCTTGCGGTGCTGGAGGCGCGCTGCGGGCTCAGCTTCGGAACGACCGAGGTCTATCTCAACGTCGCCGGCGGCTATCGTCTGAGCGATCCTGCTGCCGATCTCGCTGTCGCGGCGGCGTTGATCTCCGCGCTGTCCGAGCGGCCCATCCCGAGCGAATGCGTGGTGCTCGGCGAAATCGCTCTTTCGGGCGAAATCCGCCCGGTCGCCCACGCCGGATTGCGCCTCAAGGAAGCGGCCAAGCTCGGGTTCGAAAGCGCCTGGGTTCCGCGCGGCGCCAAGAGCGCAGACGAACTCCGCCTCGCCGAATTCGCGAACCTTCGGCAGTTGGTCGACCAGGTCCTCGGCCGGTAGCCGTTCTGCCGTAGCATCCGCACGGGTTGCGGTTCGTTGGTCGCCCGACCATGGACCTTCCCGTGAACCTCCAGACCGCGACCAAGCCCCAGCACCAGGCCGAAGACGGACTTCCGGTCCCGCGGCGCTACTGGTCCATCATCGGCATCTGGCTGGCGCTGACTATGGCGGTGCTCGATGGGGCGATCGCCAATGTCGCGCTACCAGTGATCGCCCGCCAGCTGGGCGCGTCGCCGGGCGCCTCGGTGTGGATCATCAACGCCTATCAGCTCACCATCACCGTGCTTCTTCTGCCACTGGCGGCGCTCGGCGATCGGATCGGCTACAAGTGCATCTACATCCCGGGACTGGCGCTCTTCACGGTGGGCTCAGTCGCCTGCGCAATCGGCGGTACGCTCCCGCTGCTCATCGCAGCGCGGGTGTTCCAGGGCATCGGCGCGGCCTGCATCATGAGCATGAACGCCGCCCTCGTGCGCGCGACCTATCCGGGCAGCATGCTCGGCCGAGGCATGGGCTATAATGCGATGGTCATATCGGTCGCCGCGGCCGTCGGACCGACGCTCGCCGCGCTGATCCTCAGCGTCGCCTCCTGGCAATGGCTGTTTCTCATCAACCTGCCGGTCGGGATCGCGGCATTGCTCGTCGGCCGCAAGTCGCTTCCTGATCCGCATGGACACGGTCACCCGTTCGATTGGCCTTCAGCGATTCTCAGCGCGGCGATGATGGGCCTGCTCGTCTTCGGGGCGGAGATGTTCGCGCGTGAAGGCGCCGGGCTAGGAATCGCGATGGTCGTGGGCGGCATCGTCGCCGGCGCGGCGCTGGTGCGGCGCGAGCGCGGCGAGGCGAACCCGCTGATGCCCGTCGATCTGCTGAGGATTCCCGTATTCAGCCTGTCGATCGGAACGTCCGTCGTCTCCTTCGCCGCGCAGATGCTCGCTTATGTGGCGATCCCGTTCCTGTTCCAGTCGGTGCTCGGACGGAGCGTGTTCGCGACCGGGCTGCTGATGACTCCGTGGCCGATCGCGGTCGGGATCGCGGCGCCTTTCGCCGGCAGGCTCGCCGACCGGGTCAACTCCGGCCTGCTCGGCGGGATCGGCCTCGCCATTTTCGCCGTGGGCCTTTTCTTCCTGTCGCGGCTTGGCGCCGCGCCGGGCAATTTCGACATCGCCTGGCGAATGGCGTTGTGCGGGCTTGGCTTCGGAATCTTCCAGTCGCCCAACAACCGCACCATCGTCAGCGCCGCGCCGAAGCCGCGCTCGGGCGCCGCCGGCGGAATGCTCGCGACGGCCAGGCTCCTCGGTCAAACCGCCGGCGCGGTCGCGGTGGGCGCGGCCTTCCACCTGGCAGGCGTCAGAGTCACGCCGACGCTGCTGCTCGCCGCCGCGATAGCGGCGCTTGTCGCCGCCGGGATTAGCCTGCTTCGGCTCAACGTCGCGCCGCCGGGACGGGTCGCGGTCTACCGGCCAATCCTCGACTAGCCACTTTCATCGGCTGTTGCCCTAAGCTAGCGCCGGGCGATGACCGCACTGGACGTTTTCGTCTTCCTGCTCCTGATCGGCGGCGGCGCCGTCGGTTTTGTGCGCGGCTTCGTCCATGAGATCATCTCGCTGCTCGCCTGGATCGTCGCGATCGTCGTGCTAAAGCTGTTTCACGGGCAGCTGTGGAGCGGATTGGAAAATACGTTCGGAAGCAGCCCGGCGGCGGCCGCCGTCCTCGCCTTCGCGATCCTGTTCATTCCGAGCTTCGTTCTGGTGAAAGTTCTGGCACGCACGCTGGGAGGCCGGACGCGGCGTCATGCGGTCCTCGGCCCGTTTGATCGCGTCCTCGGCGCCGGCTTTGGCCTGCTCAAGGGTCTGCTCGGAGCAACCCTCTTCTTCCTGCTCGCGAACCTGGCGACGGACATGGTCTACGGGCCGCAGGCGGACCGCCCCGCCTGGATGGCCAAGTCGCGCACCTATCCGCTTCTGAACGCGAGCGGCCGGGCGATCGTCGACTGGGTCCAGGCGCGGCGCGGAAAGCCGCCTGAGACGACCAAGCAATGATTCGCCTCTACGACACGATGGCGCGTGAGAAGCGACCGTTCGTTCCGCTGAACAAGGAGCGGATCACGATGTATGTGTGCGGGCCCACCGTCTACGGTCGCGCGCACATCGGGAATGCGCGGCCCGCTGTGGTGTTCGATACGCTCGCGCGGCTGATCCGGCATGAGTTCGGGGCGACGAGCCTCGCCTATGCCCGCAACGTGACCGACATCGACGACAAGATCATCGCCGCTGCGGAGGCGGAGGGGGTCGACACGTCGGTCATTACGGACCGCTACGAGCGGCACTATCTCGAGGACATGGGTGCGCTCGGCGTAGCCCCGCCCGACATCGCGCCGCATGCGACGCGGGAAGTCGGGCCGATGATCTCGATGATCGAACGGCTGATCGAGAGCGGGCACGCTTATGAGGCGCAGGGGCATGTGCTGTTCTCCGTGCCGAGCGACTCCAGCTACGGCGTGCTCAGCAAGCGCGACCGCGATGCGATGGTCGCCGGCGCCCGCGTCGAGGTCGCCCCCTACAAGCGCGACCCGGCCGATTTCGTGCTTTGGAAGCCCAGCGATGAAGGCGTGATCGGTTGGGAGTCGCCGTGGGGCAGGGGACGTCCGGGCTGGCATCTCGAATGCTCGGCGATGATCGAGACCCACCTCGGCGACACGATCGACATCCACGGCGGCGGACTCGACCTCATCTTCCCGCACCACGAGAACGAGATCGCGCAGAGCCGATGCGTCCATGCCGGGCTGCC
>DASUIC010000093.1:0-11375 GCA_036273215.1 Sphingomicrobium sp. | reverse complement strand
GTGCGGAAGCGCGCGGCATCCAATTTCAGCGGCGCAAGCTCGGCCGCAACTGCTCGATCCAGCTTTGCAGCCGCTTCATGCCGCGCGTGGCTCAGCCGCTCGGCTTCTTCGCTATAGCGCTCCCGCACCGCGAGAAGCTCGGCGTCCAGCTCGTTAATCCTTTCGCCACCCGCTTCGATCGCCGCCAGCTGCGCGCGCATCTGCTCGCCGAGCGCGGCGAGGGCATCGGGCTCGACCCGGTGCTTGCGGGCGAGCGCCCGGATGTCGAACAGCCGGGCCTCGACCTGCTCGAGTCGCGCCGGATCGAACGCCAGCGCGTCGGCCGCCCGCCCGATCCGGTCCTCGGCCTCGTTTGCCTCGATCACGGCGCGGTCGAGCGATGCCAGCGCCTCGGCCAGCAGCGGATGATCGGCAGCACCGCGCTCGATCCTACGCGCGGCCTGCCGAAGGAGCGCCAGCGCGCCCTCGGACCCACCGAGCAGCTCGTCGAGGCCGGTCAGCGACTCTCCCGCCTTGAGGCCCGCCTGCATCCCCGACCGCTCTCCGGCGAGGCGCGTCTCCTCTCCCTGCTCCGGCGCGAGGGACTCAATTTCCGCCGAGGCATGTTCGAGCCAGTCGCGATCGCGTTCGGCCGCGGTCGCTTCGGCGCGCGCCTGCCCAAGCTGCGCCTCGACTCGGGCCACCTCGGCCCAGGTTTTCTCAACGGCGACGGTATCGAGGCCGCCGAAGGCGTCGAGCAGCCCCCGATGGCCCTTGGGATTGAGCAGTCCGCGATCGTCGTGCTGGCCGTGAATTTCGACCGCCAGCATGCCAATGTCGCGAAGCAGCGAGGCTGGTATGGCCGAGCCGCCAATGAAGGCGCGGCTTCCGCCGTCGCTCTTGAGCGTCCGGCGCACGATCAGGGGCTCACCCGCGCCGCAATCGATCGCCTGTTCCTTGAGGAGAGCGCGCGCCGGATGAAGCGGATCGAGCTCGATCTCGGCCGATACGGCGGCGGCGTCCTGCCCTGCCCGAACGAGCCCCGTGTCGCCTCTCGCGCCCAGCGCGAGGCCAAGCGCATCAAGGAGGATCGACTTGCCCGCTCCGGTTTCTCCAGTCAGCACTCCGAGGCCGCGCTCGAACTCCAGCTCGAGCCGCTCCACGAGAACGACATTATGGATGGCGAGCTGCCTCAGCATGCGCGCTCAGGTCCGCTGGACAGGCGCAGCTACTCCGCTTCGCCCGCCCATCCACCGGTCATTGCTGTGAGGGGCCGCCACCCGGCTGAGAGATCGGCGCCGTCGGCCTCTCCGCTGTGACTCCGGTAAAGGCGCGATTGTCGCTTCGCCGCTGCTCGGTATGGAGCAGTCGAAGCGACTGCCGGTACCAGTAGGTCTCGGGATAATTCTTGCCCAGCACCGCCGCCGATTTCCACGCTTCGCTCGGGACTCCGAGCGCGAGATAGCATTCGACCAGCCGCTCGAGCGCTTCAGGCGCATCGCTCGTCGTCTGATATTGGTCGACAACGCTGCGGAAGCGGTAGGTCGCGGCAAGCCACTGTCCGGCGCGCTGGTAATAACGACCAATATCCATCTCCTTCGCCGCGAGATGGTCGGTGATGAGGTCGAGCTTCAGCCGAGCATCGGAGGCGTAGCGCGTGTCGGGATAGCGGCGGATCAGCTCGTTGAAAGCGTCGGAAGCCTGTTGTGTCACCGTCTGGTCGAGCGCGGGCGACGGGATCTGCTGATAATAGCTCATTCCGACAAGATATTGGGCGTAGGGCGCCTCGTCGTTCCCGGGATGGATGGTGAGGAAGCGCTGCGCCGAGCTGATCGCATCATTATACTGCCGGGCGAGATAATAATTGAATGCGCTCATCAGCTGCGCGTGGCGGGCCCAGACCGAATAGGGGTGCTGACGCTCGACCTCGTCGAACAGCTTGGCGGCCTGTTCATAATCACCCATCTTCATCGACCGCTCGGCCGCGGTGTAGAGCGAGCTCACGTCCATGGCGACATAAGCGGTCTCGGCCTTGGTGCCCTTGCTGCCATGGGCGCAGCCGGCCAGTGGGACGGCCGCGGCGCAGGTGAGAAGAAGTGCGGCACGGGGGAATTTCAGCATTGGGACCTCATTAGCGTGGGCTCCGGGGCAGGCCAAGCGCGGGGATGGAGCGGCAAAGCTTGGCGTTAGCTGAACGGATCAGGCGGGTTGCGCTTCGCCGGCATCCTTGTCGTCGGTGCGAAGGAAGCTGTCGGGCTGAACTCCGAGCCAGACCAACACCGGTGAAGAGATATAGATCGACGAATAGGTGCCGATCACGACCCCGAGGAAGATCGCAACCGCGAGGCCGAAGATCACCTCTGGGCCGATCGCCATCAAGACGCCGAGCGCGAGCAGCACGGTCAGCGAGGTGACCACGGTCCGCGCGAGCGTCTCATTGAGCGACAGGTTGAGCAGCGGGAGGATCGCCATCTTGCGGTATTTGCGCAAATTCTCGCGTATTCGGTCGTAGATGACCACCGTGTCGTTGAGCGAGTAACCGACGATGGTCAAAAAGGCCGCGACCACGTTGAGATCGACCGGGAGCCGGGTGAAAGCGAAGAAGCCGAGGGTCATGGCGATATCGTGCGCAAGCGTCAGCAGCGCTCCGACTCCGAATTGCCATTCGAACCGGAACCAGATGTAAATCGCGATTCCGATCATCGCGAAGACGATCGCCTTCGCGCTGTCCTCGGCGAGCTCTTCGCTGACCTTGCCCGAAACCGAATCGCCTGCGTCGACCCGAGCTCCCGGATATTGCTGCGGAATCACCGTGCGAAGCTTGCTGACCATCGCATTGGAGGCGGATTCGGGGCCGGGCGGCTTGGGCAGACGAATCTGGTAGGAGCGGTCGCCCTTGCCGAGCGCCTGGATGCTCGCGTCGCCGAGTCCGAGCCGGGCGACCCGGGCGCGGAGGTCGTCGATATGCACCGGCTGGACGAATTCGGTGCGGACGACCTCGCCCCCGACGAAATCGATTCCCAGGTTGAGACCGCGATAGGCGGTGTAGGCGATCGACGCCGCAGTCGCGATGATCGACAGGACGAGCGCAAGGTTGCGCCACCGCATGAAGTCGAGGTTGGTGCCCTCGGGGACGAGCTTGAGGAGCTTCATTCGAACATCAACCTTAGATGTGCAGCGCCCGCGGCCGCGCTCGGCGGATCCACAAGGCGACCAGCATTCGGGTGAAATAGACGGCGGTGAAGACCGAGGTCACCACCCCGATGAGAAGGACGACCGCGAAGCCCCGCACCGGGCCGGAGCCGAAATAGGCCATGATCGCCGCCGAGATGACGTGGGTCACGTTGGCATCGAAGATGGCGCGGAACGCCTCGTGATAGCCGGTCTCGACGGCGTCGAGCAGCCGCCGCCCTCGTCGGATTTCCTCGCGGATTCGCTCGTTGATCAGAACGTTGGCGTCGACCGCGGCGCCGATGGTCAGGATGAAGCCGGCGATTCCCGGAAGCGTCAGGGTGGCGTTGAACATCGCCATGATCCCGAGGATCAGGAACGCGTTCACCACCAGCGCGATGTTCGCGTAAATCCCGAACCGTCCGTAGGTCACAAGCATGAAGATGATCACCCCGACCACGGAGACGATGGAGGCGATCGCCCCCTTGTGAATCGAGTCCTGGCCGAGCTCGGCGCTGACGGTGCGCTCCTCGACGATGTTGAGCTTCACCGGCAGCTTGCCCGAGGCGAGCGACACGGCGAGATCGTGCGCGCTCTGCACCGTGAAGTTGCCGTTGATGAGGGCGTTTCCGCCGAGGATCGGCTCGTTGATCACCGGCGCCGAGAGCACCTTGTCGTCAAGGATGATCGCGAACGGCTTGCCGACATTCTCCTGAGTAACCCTCCCGAATCGCTTCGCTCCGGCGGTGTTGAAGCCGATCTCGATGTCCGGCTTGCCGTCCTGATCGTAGCTCTGTTGCGCCCGGACGATCTGGTCGCCCGAGACCATCACGCGGTGCTGCACGGCGACGAATCCGGTGCCGTCGGCGAGTGGAAGGACCTGACCGCCGGGTGGCGCGTGCCCCTGCTGCACTTCCTGCGGATTTGCCGACAGATCGACCAGCTTGAACTCGAGCCGCGCGGTCTGGCCGACCAGACGCTTCAGCGCTTCGGGGTCGTCGACACCCGGCACCTCGACCATGATCCGGTTGCCACCTTCGGTGATGACGGTGATTTCCTTGGTTCCTGATGGATCGATCCGCCGCCGCACCACGTCGCGGGCGACGCCCATCGCATCCTTGAGCGCCTTGGCCGATCCGCTCGGTGTCGGAGTGAGGACGATGCGCGTCGAATCGACCACGTTGACGTCCCAGTCGCGGTTGCCCGTGAGGCCGATCGGCTGCGTCAGCTTGCGCATGCGGTCGACCGCGGCGTCGACCTGCCTCGGGTCGCGAACCAGGAACGAGAGCTTGCCGCCCGCGGTGGAGATGTCGCCGATATCGATTCGCGGGTCGCGGCGGAGCTCGGTCGTCACCTCGTCTTCCATGGCTGCGATTCGCTGTTTCTGAGCATCGGTCGCATCCGCCTCGAACAGCAGGTGACTTCCGCCAGCGAGGTCGAGGCCGAGGCTGATCTTGTAGTCGGGAAGCCACTTCGGCCAGTGGCTCGCGAGCGGGGTTCGTTCGATCAGGCTCGGGATCGACAGAAGCACGCCGAAAGCGATGACGAGCCCGATCAGCCAGACTTTCCACTTTGGGAATTCGAGCATCGGACAGCCTCAGTCGTTCGCCGGCTTCGAACCGCCGGTCAGCACCTGGCTGATCGTCGATTTGATCACCTTGATCTTGACGCCCTGGGCGATCTCGACCTCCGCCTCCTCGTCGCCGACCTTGGTCACCCGGCCGCGGATTCCGCCGCCGGTGACGACTTCATCGCCCTTCTTGACGGCGGAGATCGACTCCTTGTGCGCCTTCACCTGCCGCTGCTGGGGCCTCCAGACGAGAATCCAGAAGATGCCGAGGATCAGCACCATCGGCATCATGAAGTTGATCCACATCGCGGCCGAATCCCCCGCTCCCGATGGAGCCGCCTGGATCATCGTCATCAGGATCGGCGGGCTGGACATGAAAACTTGCGGACTTTCCGAGTGAAGCGAATGATGGTCGGGGCGACTGGATTCGAACCAGCGACCTCCACACCCCCAGTGTGATGCGCTACCAGGCTGCGCTACGCCCCGACTGGCCGGCGCATCTAGGCAGCACTGGCATAAACGGCAAGGTGCAGCAGGGAGCTGGATGGCGAGGCGGCGGCGAAAAGGCAAATCGGGCAAGTGGGTTGGGCGGCTGCTCATGCTCGTCCTCGCGCTCCCGGCGATTTACCTGATCGCGGCGCTCGCCGGCTCGCTCCTCCCCGTGAACCGGGACTGGAGCGAACCGGCGCAGGGCACGACCATCTATCTCGCCGACAATGGCGTGCACGCGGACATCATCATGCCGGTCAAGGCGGACGGTCTCGACTGGAGCGCGATCGTTCCGACGCGCGACTTCGCGGCTGCGGACCCCAGTTCGGCATGGATCGCGTTCGGAGCGGGCGAGGAGCGGGTCTATCTCGATACGCCGACCTGGTGGGACATCACTCCGCGAACAATTTCGTCCGCGCTCGCCGGAGGGAACCGTGTGCTCCACGTCGAATATGCGCCGAGCCCTTATTATGCCGCGCGCGAAATCCGCCTGAGACCGGAAGAATATCGCCGCTTGTGGGCGGCGATCCGCGCCGATTTCGCGCTGAGCGGCGCCGGCCGTCCGATCCGAATCGACCATCCGGGCTATGGACCGTCCGACGCTTTCTACCGGGCAACCGGCCACGCGAGCATGTTCAAGACCTGCAACAGCTGGGCCGCCGGGCGGCTCCGCCTCGCCGGCGTGAAGACCAGCCTTTGGCCGCCGTTCGTCTCCGGACTGGTGTGGCGGTATCGAAGACCAGCGCCGTCATCCCGCCCTTGAGCCGGACCTGCCTTTCTTCCCCACCGGAAGGCAGGCGGGTGCCGGATCAAGTCCGGCATGACGATTATAGAACGTACCTGCTCAAATCGGCGTTCTTGGCGATTCCGCTGAGCTGCTTTTCGACGAACGCGGCATCGACGACGAGACTCTCGCCGGCGCGGTCTTCGGCGTCGAAGCTGACGTCCTCGAGCAATTTCTCCATCACCGTCTGGAGCCGACGCGCGCCGATGTTCTCGACCGCCTCGTTGACCTCGGCGGCGATCCGGGCGAGCGCCTCGATTCCGTCGTCAGCGAACTCGACGGTGACGCCCTCGGTGCCGAGCAGCGCCTGATATTGCTCGGTCAGGCTGGCGCGGGTCGAGGACAGGATTCGCACGAAATCCTCCTGAGTCAGCGCCTTCAGCTCGACCCGGATCGGCAAGCGGCCCTGGAGCTCGGGCAGCAGGTCTGCGGGCTTCGCGGTGTGGAACGCGCCCGAGGCGATGAACAGGATATGGTCGGTCTTGAGCGGCCCGTATTTGGTCGCGACCGTGGTTCCCTCGATCAGCGGCAGAAGGTCGCGCTGGACCCCTTCTCGGCTGATCGATCCGCCGCGGACGTCGCTGACCGCGATTTTGTCGATCTCGTCGAGGAACACGATGCCATTCGCCTGCGCGTCGGCGAGCGCCACCCGGTTGATGTCGTCGGGGTCGATCCGCTTGTCCGCCTCCTCCTCCGTCAGTCGCGCGAACGCCTCTGGCACCTTGAGCTTGCGCCGCTTCTTCGGACCGCCGCCGCCCATCTTGCCCATCAGCGACTTCAAATCGAACACCTGGGCGCCCATGCCCGGAATCTCGAACGGCATGGCAGGCGCTTCGTCGACCTCGATCTCGACCTCGGCCTTGTCGAGGCTCCCGTCGGTGAAGCGCTGGCGAAAGCTCTGGCGCGTCGCTTCGCTCGAGCCCTTGCCGGTGAGCGCGTCGAGAAGCCGGTCCATCGCCGCTCCCTCGGCGGCAGCCTTGACCTTGTTGCGGCGCCGGTCACGTTCGAGCCGGACGGCCTCCTCGACGAGGTCGCGGGCGATCTGCTCGACGTCGCGCCCGACGTAACCGACCTCGGTGAACTTGGTCGCCTCGACCTTGACGAACGGCGCGTCGGCGAGCTTCGCGAGGCGTCGGCTGATCTCCGTCTTCCCGCAGCCGGTCGGGCCGATCATCAATATGTTTTTGGGCGTGATCTCGTCGCGAAGCTCTGGGCTAAGCTGCTGCCGGCGCCAGTGGTTGCGGAGCGCAACCGCGACCGCCTTCTTGGCGTCGTGCTGGCCGACGATATGGGCGTCCAGCGCGGCGACGATCGCCTTGGGGGTGAGCTTGTCTTTCAGCACTTCGGATGAGTCCCCGCCCGATTGGGGAATGGTGGGGTGATAGTTCATGTCGACGGAAATGTCGGGGGCGTGGTCAGGCACTTCAAGCGCTGCACCGGAACGAGGAGAAGAAGCGCTTATGGTCGGCGATGATGCGCTGGATCGTCGCAGGGTCGGGCGTGGTGTCCCATTGGTCGAGCTCGAACGTGCCCCCGAGGATGATCCCGTCGGGCCGCGGGAACATGTAGCCCGGGCCGCCGGTGAAGGCATATTGCACCTCCGGCTGCGGCTCGAGAATCGCGAGCTGCCCGCGCGCCGGGCGCAGATCCTGGTCGCCGAACAGGTCGCGGCTGCCGAGACCGGTGCAGTTGAAGACAAGACTCTCGGGGAGAGCCGCGATGTCGGACGGAGTGGCGAACTTGCGGACTTCGATCTTGCCGCCGGCGATCTGCACGTCGCGGATCATCTGCCGGAGGTAGCGGCCCGTTTCGATGTACATCGTGTCGTAACGGAGCGTGCTTCCCCACGGAAACGGGTTCTCCGCGGCGGTGAGCATTCGGTCGATGGGCGGGAAGGTCGGGATGGTCTTCGCTTCGGGGCTGTCGGTCTCGACGTAGGTCGGCAGCCAGCGGATTCCGTAATCGTCGCCGACCATGATCTGGTAGCGTCGCCAGCTGTAATCGAGCGCTCGGGTGAACTGGGCCATGAACTCTGGCGTGACTGCCCGCTCGCTGAACGCGTAGGCGGGATGGAACTGGCCGCCGGCGATGTTCGAGGTGGTGTCGGGCGGAAGGGCGGCAGTGTAGATCGTCACCGGAAAGCCGGCTTCCTGGACGAGCCTCGCGGTGGACAGTCCGACGACGCCTGAGCCCATCACCGCGACCGGACCGCCGTGGCCCTGGAGGCCGAGCTCGGTCGCGAGCTTCGAGGTGCCCCAGCTCAGCGTGATCCCGGCTCCGCCGTGGCCGTAATTATGGACGAGCGTCTTGTCGCCCAGCGGCTCGGCGCGGACGACGAAGCCCTGCCGACGATACGGCCGCAAACCGGCCATCGTCCGGATGATCCGGCTTTCGTCGGCGATCACCGGCGCCAGTGCGACGCAGCTGGATGAGCCTCGCGTCCCGACCGTCGCGCAGCCGGAGAGCAGGGCGGCGCCACCAGCCGCGAAGGTTCGGCGATCGAGCAGCATCGCCGCTCCCTATCGTCATTCCCGCGAAAGCGGGAATCCACCTCCCCCTTTGCGAAGAAAAAAGGTGGATCCCGGCTCAAGGCCGGGATGACGAACTATTCTATGGTCTCCACGGTCAGCCGGTCGTTGGTGAAGACGCACACCTCGGAGGCGATCTGCATCGCCCGGCGGGCGAGTACTTCGGGGTCCTGCTCGTAATCGGCAAGGGCACGCGCTGCGGACAGCGCGTAATTGCCGCCGGAGCCGATCGCCGCGATCCCGCCTTCGGGCTCGAGCACGTCGCCATTTCCCGTGAGGATCAGCATCTGTTCGGAGTCGGCGACGATCATCAGCGCTTCGAGGTTGCGCAGATATTTGTCGGTCCGCCAGTCCTTGGCCAGCTCGACCGCGGCGCGAAGCAGTTGGCCGTTATATTGCTCGAGCTTCTTCTCCAGCCGCTCGAACAAGGTGAAGGCGTCGGCGGTCGCTCCGGCAAAGCCGCCGATGACCTTGCCGTCCGCGCCGATGCGGCGGACCTTCTTCGCGTTGGGCTTCATCACCGTATTGCCCATCGTCACCTGGCCGTCGCCGGCGATGACGGTCTTGCCGCCCTTGCGGACACCGAGGATCGTAGTCCCATGATATTGTTCCATGGCGGTCATGTGGGGAGCGGCCTCGACGCTCTTCAAGAACGCCCGGCGAACATGAAGGCGGCGGCGCCGACGATACAGGCGAACGCGCCGATATAGCGCCAGCCGATCGGCTCCTTGAGCACTACGACCGCGAAGATCGCGAAAATCGTCAGCGTGATGACCTCCTGGATGATCTTGAGCTGCTCGCCGGTGAACCCATGCGCATAGCCGAGGCGGTTGGCAGGCACGGCGAAGCAATATTCGATCAGCGCGATGCTCCACCCGATCAGGATCGCGGCGATCATCGGCAGCTTGGGGAAGCGCAGATTGCCGTACCAGGCGATGGTCATGAAGACGTTCGAGCAGAGCAGGAGCACGATGGTGATCACGGATTTCCCTCGCGGACATGTTCGAAGCGGCGGTCGGGGACGAGCCAGAGCCCGGCGACGACGAAATAGATCGCAACCGAAAGCCACGGCGAGACGAAGGCCAGGGCGATCGCCGCGGCATAGAGCGCGACGCTGATCCACTCCTTGGTCTTGCTGCCGACCGCCCTGGCGATTTTCGAATCCTCGCCCTCGGCGGCGATCAGCGCGCGCTCGAGCAAATAATAAGCGAGACCCGCGAGAAGCAGGATGACGCCGAACGCCGCGACCGGAAGCGCGGTAACTCCGACTTCGCCGATCCAGCGGATCAGGAAGGGGAACAGGCTGAGCCAAAACAGCAGGAACAAATTGGCCCACAGCACACGTCCGTCCACCTGGCGAGCGGTCTGCATCATGTGGTGGTGGTTGTTCCAGTAGATTCCGACGTTGACGAACGAGAGGGCGTAGGCCCCGAACAGGGTGATGTCGGGCCGGAGCGCCGCGAGGTCGCCGCTCTTCGGCACCGGAAGGCTCAGCACCATGATGGTGATGACGATCGCCACGACCCCGTCGGTGAAGGCGTTCAGGCGATCCGGTTTCATGCCCTCCCCCGCAGGCGCTCGCTGTGCCGAGCCTTAGGCGAGGTGTGAATGAAGAAAAAGATTGGTTCACGCAAAGGCGCGAAGGCGCAAAGCTTCTCGTCATCCCGGCCTTGAGCCGGGACCCGCCGATCTTCCACGGCAGCAAAGGAAGGCCGCTCCCGACTTTCGCGGGGATGACGGATTACCTTCGCGCCTTCGCGCCGTTGCGTGAAATCATTTTTGTTGCTGGTTCGGATCCACCGCGGCCTGCTTACGAACCCACTTGATCAGTTCGTCGAGCTGGATGGCCTGCTCGGTGGCGAGCTCGGCGTCGGCGTTAGGAAGTCGGTCTTGAGCGGCGGCGTCAGCAGGTCCGCGGGCGGAAGCGGGTAGGCCGGGCACTGCCGCGCCTGCGCCACCGCGGGGATCGGCTGCGGCGCTGGCGCTTTCGCCGCGCAGGCGCTGAGCAAGAGAGCGAGCGGTGGCAAGGCGCGCTTGATAATCATCTTCGGTCCTTTCGTTGATCGCGCGCTGGTCGGCCTGGACGCGCTGGGCATTGGCCCGGTCGGCGGCTTCCGCCTGCTGGGCGGCGGCGCGGTAGTTGGAAACGGTAGTCGCAAGCGCGGACTGCTGCTGATCGTAAAGCTGCTCGAACCGGCCGCTCTCTTTCTTCCAGTGGCTGGTCTCGGACTTTTGGATGACGAGCAGGATTGCGAGTGCGACGCCAACGGCAATCCCGGCAATCCCCTGGATATTGATGAGGCGGAGCAGGCTCATTCGCTGTCAGCCTCGATCGTCGCGCCGTTGCGGCCGGCTTCGACCTTGAAGCGGCCGACGGGCCCGCCCGCGAGAAGTCCGACGATCACTACGACCATCGCGCAGATGAATCCCCCGAGCGACCAGCCGAAGATGGCGACGATGCTGTGCTCCTCGGCCGCGCTCCAGCCGCCCCACATCAGCAGCGCGACCATGCCGATGGCTGAGGCGCCGCAGAACATGCCCGCAGCGGCGGCCAGAAGGCCGTAGATGTACCGCTGGCCTTCGGGGAAAGTCTGCGGCGGTGGCAGTCGTTTCATCGAAATTCTCCAATCTTCACGAATGTTCACAGTGATGGCGCCTCAGTGCACTTCGCCAATACGGTTCGCCAGCCACCCATAAAGGAACGCCTCGTTGGCTGGGCGGCGTTCGGCGAGGCGCAGGTATCTCTCGCCCTGGAGCGCCTCCAGCGCGCGCAGCAGCACGGTCTCGCCGCTGCTCTTGCCTCTGAGCTCCAGGAAGGCGTCAAGCGCGGCGAGCGTCTGCGCGCCGATGCGCC
>DASUIC010000092.1:0-20610 GCA_036273215.1 Sphingomicrobium sp. | reverse complement strand
GCCGCCGTCTTGAGCTGGCCGCACGCCGCGTCGATGTCGCGGCCTCTTGGAGTCCTCACCGGCGCCGAGATCCCCGCCTCGAAGATGATGTTGCTGAAGGCGCGGATCCGCTCGGGGTCGGAGCATTCGTAGGGGGCTCCGGGCCACGGGTTGAACGGGATCAAATTGACCTTGGCGGGGAGCCGGTGCTTGCGCAGCAGGCGCACCAGCTCGCGCGCGTCTTCGTCGCGGTCGTTCTTGCCCTTCAGCATCACATATTCGAAGGTGATCCGCCGCGCGTTGTTCGCGCCGGGATAGGCGGCGCAAGCCTCGAGCAATTGCTCGATCCCGTACTTGCGGTTCAAGGGCACGATCTCGTCGCGCACCTCCTTGCTGACGGCGTGGAGGCTGACGGCGAGGTTGACCCCGATCTCCTCGCCGGCGCGGGCCATCATCGGGACGACTCCGCTGGTCGACAGCGTGATCCGGCGGCGCGACAGGCCGAGGCCGTCGCCGTCCATCACGATCTTCAAGGCATCGCGGACATTGTCGAAATTGTACAGCGGCTCGCCCATGCCCATCATCACGATGTTGGTGAGCAGCCGCCCCTCCGGCTGGTAGCTGTTTTCGGGCTGATCGCCGGCTTTGGGCCATTCGCCGAGCGAATCGCGGGCGAGCATCACCTGGCCGACGATCTCCCCGGCGGTGAGGTTGCGTACCAGCCGCATGGTGCCGGTGTGGCAGAAGCGGCAGTTGAGCGTGCAGCCGACCTGGCTCGAGACGCACAAGGTGCCGCGGTCGGAATCGGGGATGAAGACCATCTCGAAATCATGGCCGTCGTGGGTGCTGAGCAGCCATTTGCGCGTGCCGTCGGACGAAAGCTGCGCCTCGACCACTTCGGGGCGCGAGATGGTGAAGCGCTCGGCGAGCCACGAGCGCTGCGGCTTGGCGATATTGGCCATGGCGGCGAAGTCGCCGACCCCGCGATTGTAGATCCAGTGCCAGATCTGCTTGGAGCGGAGCTTGGCCTGCTTCGCATCCATGCCGGCGCTTTCCAGCTCGGCGCGGATCTGATCCTTCGTCAATCCGACAAGTTCGATTTTCGAATGGGCGCCTTCGCCTGCGGCCCGCGGTACGGGCACAGGATCGACGGGCCCGGGGATGGGCATCAGGCTGGTGTCGGCGCTCATGGCTGAAGGGGTTAAATAAGTGCCGTCAGCGGATTTTGCCAGCAGCGCGAAGCGCGCAGCGCGCGGCGGCCGAGTCGATCGCGGTGGCCGCTCCGTCGGTCAGGTACGGGTCGGTGAAGCGCCCTCCCGCCGAATCGCGCGATTCGACCTTCATCCATCCGCCGGCGCGGATCGCCTCGATGATCGCGTGCTGCTGCTCGGCGCCGGTGCTCCACGCCCAGTCCCCGCGCGTAACCAACAGGAACGGCTGCCGACCGATCGTCAGGATGACGCTCGATCCGGCGCGCGGAATCCGGCTGAGGCGGGCGTGGAACTCGCCCCAGCGGCGGCGGTCGGCGGTGAAGGCGAAGCCGGCGACCGCCTGCACCTTGTCCTTTGGCGCGACCTTCAGCGAGCGCGACACCGCCTCGCAGACCGAGCCGCGGTCGATCGCAGCCCAGCCGCCTCCGGCATAGACAACCGCTCCCGGTTGCGCCGCAGCCGCCGCGGCAGCGGCGATCGGCAGGAGCGAAAGGCAGCGGAGCATTGCTGAAAGCTAGCCCGCCGCCGGTGGTCACGCCACCTGCTTCACTCCTCGTCGACCCGGACCAGGATCTCGCCGGTGTTCTGGATTTCGAACCTCTTGCCGTCGAGCGCCCGGACGGCCTCGCGGGTGTCGAGCATGTAGCGGTGAAAGCGCCGGAACATGCGCCATCTTACATATTCGTGAACGTAGAATCGCGAACCCTCGTCATCCTCCACGAGGATCCTTCCCTGGTAACTCTCCACTGGTCCGCTCCCCCAAGTTGCGGACGATTCGGCTCAGATGAATCTAACGAAGACGCGCGATTGGTCCAGAGCGGTTGAACACGGCCGCGTCCGATTGTCTCTGGAGTGAGCCAAAGCGGCCACAATCAGAGCAATCTTGTTGTTTAATCTTCGTTATGTCATGGGCCTGATTGCTCGGTTCTGGATGATTCGCCGTCAGTGGAGGCACGTATGACCCAGCCGAGCACCAGCGCGTTGCGCCTGAATTCCTGACGGCCGCGCAATCCACTCCGTGGCCATTGCCGAGGTTCTAAGCCGCATTGCGGCAGAGCTTGCGCTGTTCGCCGGCGTCGGATTCCTGCTCTTTGCGCTCAACGACCTTGTGGTCGATTTCATTTATTTCGCGCGCACGTTGTGGCGAGCGGCGGTTGTCTACACGCGCTACCCCCGCGCCTTCGCGAGCGATCTTTCGCCCAACCCCGATGCAGGCCTCATCGCAATCCTCGTACCCGCCTGGGACGAACCGTTGGTCATCGCAGCGATGCTCCGAAGCACGATCGAGCGACTGGATTATGCCAATTATCGGCTCTTCGTCGGCCACTATCGCAACGATCCTGCGACCGCCGCCGCGATCGCCAGCGTTGCGGACGCTCGAGTCGAGGCGATCGAGGTGGAAGCGGACGGCCCGACAACAAAAGCGGACTGTCTCAACCACCTCTACGGCGCTTTGATTGGGTTTGAGACCAAGACTGGCGAAGTCGCAAAAGCGGTCGTCCTTCACGACGCCGAAGACGTCGTTCACCCGCTCGAGCTCAGGATCTTCGACTGGCTGATCGGCCGGGCGGCCGTCATCCAGCTTCCTGTGCTGCCGCTGCCCGACCCGCATTCTCGTTGGATCGCCGGCCACTATTGCGACGAGTTCGCCGAGGCGCACATCAAGGAGCTGGTGGTGCGCGAAGCCGTTGGAGCCGCGATCCCGCTCGCCGGAGTAGGCTGCGCTATCGCTCGTAAGCCGCTCGAGCACCTCGCAGCGATGCAGGAAGGACGGCCGTTCTCCGAAAGCAGCATGACCGAGGATTATGAGGTTGGGCTGCGCATCGGAGCGCTGGGGCTGAAGACCATGTTCGTGCGGATTCCCGCGCGCCGGGGCGAGCGCGGGATAGTCGCCAGCCGCGGCCATTTCCCCGCGACGCTCGGGTCGGCGGTTCGCCAGAAAGCTCGATGGCTCGGCGGTATCGCGCTCTCGGGCTGGGACCGCCTCGGCTGGAGCGGCGGCCTTGGCGAGCGATGGATGCGCATGCGCGACCGGCGTGGGCCGCTCGCCGCCCTGCTGCTGGTCGCCGCTTATTGCGCCGCCTTGCTGTGGGCGCAGATCTGGCTCGCCGAAGCACTCGGCGCCCCAATTCACACGCGGCTCGACCCTGGCTTGGCGGCCCTGCTGACCGTCAATGGTTGGCTGCTCGCCTGGCGAATATTGATGCGCGCCTGCTTCACTGCTTACGCCTACGGGATTCGGGAGGGTCTCTTCTCCATCCCGCGCCTCGTCGTGGGCAACGTCATCGCGATGCTCGCGGCCGCTCGAGCCGTTTCGCTTCACCTCGGCGGAGGTGCGACTCAGTGGGACAAGACCCGGCACATCTTTCCGGCCGAGCTTCCACAATGAGGCCATCGCTCCGCTTCCTAGGTATCGTCGCGCTCGGCTGGGGGACGTTCAGGGCCGCCACGCTCGGCGCGCTCCCGGGCGCTGATCTGTTTCGAGTCGCGCCGGGCGAAGCCAAGGCGCCGCCGATCCTCCCGACCGAATTTCCGCCGCTGGAGCCGCTACCCGCGACCGACCCCACCGCGGCGCCGGTCGGCCCGGCTTCTGCCGAAGATCCATCACGTACCACTCCTGAAACGACGATGATGCCGGCCTATTACTCCGCGCAATCGCGAATGCCGCTTCCACAGACTCTGCCTGCCGTTGCAAGCCTTCTCCCGGAGCCGAGAGCTCAAGTTTATGCGGCGACTCCAGTTCTCGATGAATGGCCCTTGTCCCGAATCGCCGCCACCTCGATGCCTCCGCTCCAATCCAAAGTCGTATCGCCGGCTCAGAGCATCCCGGCGCTGACCCGACACAAGATCGACCGGATACAGCTGACCACCTGGGCGATGCTTCGCCCGCCGCAGAATGGAACCACGGGATCGCAATCGCTCGCTGCAGGGGGTTCGCTCGGTGCAAGCCAGGCCGGCGCAAGACTGACGTACAATTTCACGCGGCAGATCGCGGCCTCATTCCGCACCAGCTCGGATGTCGGCCGCCGCGGCGGCGAGATCGCCGGCGGAATCCGGATCCAGCCGCTACTCGGGATTCCGGTCTGGCTGACGGCCGAGCGGCGTCAACGCATCGGCAGCCTCGGCGACGGCCGGAACGCCTTCGCGCTGTTCTTCGAGGCCGGGCTTTACGATCGTCCGATGCCCGTCGGGTTCCGGCTCGATTCGTATCTGCAAGCGGGAGTCGTGGGATTGCGCACCCGCGACAAGTTCATCGACGGCGCCGTCACGCTCACGCGGCCGGTGTACAAGCAGTTCTCGGCCGGCCTGGGCGTCTGGGGCGGCGCTCAGCCCGGGTTATACCGACTTGACGCCGGCCCCCGCGTCACGATGCGCGTACGCCGCACCATGCGTGTTCACTTCGACTGGCGGCAGCGGCTGGCAGGCAATGCGCGCCCCGGCTCCGGGCCCGCGATCACGCTCGCCGGAGATTTCTAGCGCGGCTTGGCCCGACCGGCCGTTTGCGGCTACTCCTCGTGCCGCCGATGTATATCTATTTGCCCATCGCCGGACAGGCCGCGAACGTCCTCTTCATCGTCGGGCTGGGCTTCGTCGTCGGGCTGCTGTCAGGCATGTTCGGGGTCGGCGGCGGGTTCCTGACCACGCCGCTGCTGATCTTCTACGGAATCCCGCCCACGGTCGCGGTCGCTTCGGCGGCGACCCAGATCACCGGCGCAAGCGTGTCGGGCGTGATGGTCCACATGCGCCGCGGCGGCCTCGATCTGAAAATGGCGCTGGTGATGATTGCCGGCGGCCTCGCCGGTTCGCTGGTCGGAGTCGCCGTGTTCCGGATGCTCCAGTCGAGCGGGCAGATCGATGTGGTGATCGGCTTCCTCTACGTGCTGATCCTCGGCACGATCGGCTTCATCATGCTTAGGGATTCGCTGATCGCGCTCGGCTACGTTCGCTCGAGGCAGGCCGAAGCGCAGGCGCCGCCAAGGCACAACCGCTGGGTGGCCTCGCTGCCGATGCGTTGGCGCTTCTACCGCTCGGGCCTTTACATCTCGCCGGTCGCTCCGGTCGGGATTGGCTTCCTGGCTGGAATGATGACGGTGCTCCTCGGGATCGGCGGCGGATTCATCCTCGTGCCCGCGATGATCTACCTGCTCGGAATGCCGGCGCGGGTCGTCATCGGGACCAGCCTGTTCATGGTGCTCGCGGTCAGCGCCGCGACGACGATGGTCCATGCGCTGACGACCCGCGCAGTCGACGTGGTGCTCGCCGTGCTGCTGCTCGTCGGCGGCGTCATCGGGGCGCAATATGGAGCTCTGCTGGCGCTCAGGATGAAACCCGATCTGCTTCGGCTGGCGCTCGCCGTCGTCATCCTTCTGGTCGCGCTCAGAATGGCGCTTGGCCTTGCATGGCGTCCGGACGAAATCTTCTCGATCGAGTATCTGTGAACCCGCGACTGCGACTGCCGATCATCGCCGCCCTCGCGCCACTGCTCATGGCGGCGGCCAAGCCGCTGCTCGTTCCCGACATCTCCTCGCGGCGGGTGGAGATCCGCTACACCTTTTCGGGAACCCAGCTGCTGCTGTTCGGCGCCGTCGTCTATCCGGACGGGCGAACGCCGACCGAGCCGGTCGATATCGCGGTGGTCCTCCGCGGGCCGGTCCAGCCGATCCTGGTGCGCGAGAAGAAGAAGATCGCCGGAATCTGGATGAACGCGGATTCGAGCCGCTTCCGTTCGGCGCCGAGCTTCTACGCGGTCGCTTCCTCGCACCCGATCGGCGACCTGCTCGACGAGCGGACCGCCGCCATTTACGAACTCGGGCTTCACAATCTGCAGCTCTCGCCGGGAAGCGGTGCCCTTCCAGACCGCGAACGCCATTTCGAGGCAGGACTGCTAGACCTGCGCTCACGCCAGGGCCTCTATTCGGAAAGTCCGCACGGGGTCGAGATCACAGGCGGCGTGCTCTATCGAACAGTGATCACCATCCCGAGCCAGGTGCCGGTCGGGACCTATACAGCGGAGACATTCCTGATCGAGCGCGGACGGGTGCTTGCCGTCGCGACTCGCGACATCGAGATCGACAAGTCGGGATTCGAACGGTTCGTCGCGGTCGCGGCCAGACGTCACCGCCTCCTTTATGGCCTCACCTGCGTGCTGTTGTCGCTCGCGCTCGGCTGGTCGGCCGCGACCGGGTTCCGCCGGCGCTTCTGAGCGACCCTTTTCCCTAAGTTAATTTTAACCGCTCCGCTGTAAGCCGCTGGCCGCGAAGCACGCTTGTGGAGTGGTCAGTCAATGGACGAACAGCCGAACCTTCGAGAGTTCCTCAACGAAGTCAGCAGCTTCACCGAGGAGACCAGCGCGGCTCCGAAGGGCTCTTCAGGCCGGGGTCCGAGCGCGGTCGGTCAGGTTGTCGAGATCGCCGGTTCCGGCTCCCAAATCCGCATGGATGCCGCCGCGATCAGCGCCCTTCAGTCCGACAAGGACCCCTCGATCGCCATGTCCGGGCAGGTCGGAAGCCAGGTCAAGATGGTGGTCGGCAACGCATGGCTGATCGCGAACGTGCGTACGCTGCGTGCCAATGAATCGGGCGAACTCATCGCCAACGTCGATTTCCTCGGCGAGGGAAGCAAGGATGCGGCGGGCAAGCTCAGCAACTTCCGCCGCGGCGTTACGCGCTATCCCATTCCTGGCGCTGATGTCCTGCCCGTTTCAACGGAGGACCTGCATGCCGTCTTCGCGGCCAGCGACGAGCCGAACATCGAAATCGGCACCGTTTACCCGACCGACGACATTCGCGGCGCACTCTACGTCGACCCGATGCTGTCGAAGCATTTCGCAGTGCTCGGTTCGACCGGTACCGGCAAGTCGACCTCGGTCGCGCTGATTCTCCACCGAATCTCGCAGCTCAGTCCCGAGGGTCACATCGTAATGATCGACCCGCACGGCGAATATTCGGCCGCGTTCAAGAATTGCGGCGAGCTGTTCAACGTCGACAACCTGCAGCTGCCCTATTGGCTGATGAACTTCGAGGAGCATTGCGAAGTGCTCCTGACCACGCAGGGCGCCGAGCGCGAGCGCGACTCCGACATCCTCGCCAAGTGCCTGCTTGCGGCGCGCACGAAGGGCAAGGACGTCAGTCAATACGGAAAGGTGACCGTCGACAGCCCGATCCCGTACCTGCTCGCAGACCTCAACGCGATCATCGTCAATGAGATGGGCAAGCTCGATCGCGCCGGCGACACGCTGCCGTTCCAGCGCCTCAAGACCAAGCTCGACGAGCTCCGTGTCGACCCGCGCTACACGTTCATGTTCTCAGGGATGCTCGTGTCGGATTCGATGCCGAGCCTCCTTGCGAAGATGTTCCGGCTGCCGAGCCACGGACGCCCCATCTCGATCGTCGACGTGTCCGGGGTTCCTTCCGAGATCACCTCCGTCGTGGTGTCGGTCCTCGCTCGCATGGTGTTCGATTATGCGATCTGGTCGCGCACCGAGGCGCAGCGGCCGCTGCTGCTGGTGTGCGAAGAGGCGCATCGCTACGTGCCCAAGGACGAGAGCGCCGACGGACAGGCGGTGCGCAAGATCCTCGAGCGGATCGCCAAGGAAGGCCGCAAGTACGGCGTCTCTCTCGGCCTCATCACGCAACGTCCGTCGGACCTTGCCGAGGGCGTTCTGTCGCAGTGCGGCACGATCGTCTCGATGCGCTTGAACAATGATCGTGACCAGGCCTGCGTTCGTGCGGCGATGCCCGAAGGCGCGCGCGGCTTCCTCGACGCGATTCCCGCGCTTCGCAACCGCGAGTGCATCGTTTGCGGCGAGGGTGTCGCGATCCCGATCAGGGTGCGGTTCGACGATCTCGAGCCCGAAAAGCGACCGGCTTCGTCCGACCCAAGCTTCGCCCGTCTCTGGCGTGAGACCGGTGATGAAGAAGGGATCATCGCGCGTACCATCAAGCGCTGGCGCGGCCACGGACGATGAGCCAAGTTAACCGTCAACGCCAAGTTGTGCCTTGCTAAAGACAAGTTCATTCGCCTCGTGCCCCTTCTTGAGATAAGCGTTGGAGTCCAAAGGGAGCAGGAACATGGGCTCATTGTGCCGTAAGCTCGCGACGCTGGCCGTTTCAGCCGCATTGTTGACGTCCCCCGTCGCCGCTGTCGCATCTGCGCCGGCGCCCGGCTATGCCGCGCAGCCCGCCAGCGATTGGCTGATGCTGAGCGCGCTTTCTCCAAGCAGCACGGCAGTGCTTGCCGGCTCCGAAGCGGCAGCGCAGCCCGCCGAGCCTCCCCCGCCACCGCCGCCTCCGCCCGAGACCGGCTACGGACCTCCGCCGATCGCATGGCTTGCCGTCGTTGGCCTGATCATCGCTGGCGACATTTTCATCATCCTGTCGCATAGCCATCATCACGACCACGGTCATCCGCCGATCAGCCCCGCCTGATCGCAGATCGGTTCATTTGGCTCCAGACTCGTGGTCGAGCTTCGTGACTCCTGAGTGATTAGCCGCGCGTCGCGTTCGCGCTGAGCAGCGCCTTGAGGCGCGCCTTGACCGCGTCGGCAAGGTGTGTGTCGACCACCGGCGCGCTCACCAGTCGAACCCCGAGCGGGTTCACTGGCTGGCCGCTTTGCCTCACCTCGAAATGGACGTGCGGCCCGGTAGAGAGACCGGAAGAGCCGACATAGCCGATCACCTGTCCCTGGCGGACGAAGCTGCCCGGCTGTGCGACGATCTGGCTCATGTGGCCGTAGAGGCTGATGAGGCCGCCGCCATGGGCGATCTGGACCTCGCGGCCATAGCCCCCGGCCCAGCCTGCGGCGACGACGCGCCCATCCCCTGCGGCGACGATCGGGCTGCCCCAGCTTGCGCCGATATCGAGCCCCGCGTGGAAGCGCGTGAAGTGGAGGATGGGATGATAGCGATAGCCGAAATAAGATGTGATGTGGCCGTCGACCGGCATCATCAGACCCCCAGCTGCAGGTTCGGGGCGCTCCGCGTTCGCGGCATCGATCCACTCGCTGCGGCCGTTCGCGGTCCACCGCACCAGTTGCAGTGCCGACTGGCCGATACGGGCCAGCCCGGCATAAAGAAGTTGGCGGTCGCTTCCGAGCACGAGATCGAAGCTGTCGCCAGGCCCGATCTCGCCAACGTCGATCTCAGTCGCGAGCGCGGCGAGATATTCGGCGGCGACCTGCGGCGAAGCGCCTGCGGCACGGAGCGACCAGTAGAGGCCGTCGCCCGCCCGCCCCTGGATGCGCAAGGGACCCGCCGGTATCGCCATCGGCTTCGGCGCAATTGCCGGCTGGATCGGGAAGGTGGCCACGCGCTTTGGAGCGAACTCGATCGGCGCTGCGGCCGCGGTCGGACCCATCGGCATGCCCGTCACTCCGCCGCTCGCCAGCGGCGCGACGCCGAGGGATTGCCACTGCCGCTGTTCGTCCGTCGACAGCTCGGCACCGCGCGGGAGCGACGCCCAGGCGACCGTGCTGCAGAGAAGCGCCAGCACGCCCGCGCTCTTCCAGCCCGGCCGCGGCCAGGACGAGCGGAGCGATCGCCGCAGCGGATGCGCGTGGCTTCGTGACGTGAACACAGCGCCGTGATGGCGAATCAAGGTTAAGACGAGCCTAAATCAGGCGCTGGAACCTTGCGTTCCGCTCGGGCGCTGCCACATTCCGAGATGATGGCGCCACCTTCAGACGCTCCGGTCCGGGCAATCCTCGGACCGACCAACACGGGCAAGACCCACCTCGCCATCGAGCGGATGTGCGGCCACAGCTCGGGAGTCATCGGTTTCCCGCTCCGCCTGCTCGCGCGTGAGATCTTTGACCGCGTATGCGCGATCAAGGGCGAAAAACAGGTCGCTTTGCTGACCGGTGAAGAACGGATCGTCCCGCCGCAGGCGCGCTATTTCCTGTGCACGGCGGAGAGCATGCCGGTGCCCGGCGGCGACGCTCACCACGAGGGCGAGTTGCGCCGCGACTTCGCCTTCGCGGCGATCGACGAGGCGCAGCTCGGGACCGATCCGGAGCGTGGGCATGTCTTCACCGACCGCATGCTTCGCGCCCGCGGCCGCGAAGAGACGCTGATCCTGGGGTCGGACACGCTCAAGCCGATCGTCCGCGAGCTTCTCCCCGACGCCCAGATCGTGACCCGGCCGCGCTTCTCGACCCTACGCTATTCCGGGCCCGTCAAGCTCTCGCGCCTGCCGCCGCGCTCGGCGGTCGTGGCATTCTCCGCCGAGCAGGTCTACGCGCTCGCCGAGATGCTTCGCCGGTTCAAGGGCGGCGCGGCGGTCGTCATGGGGGCGCTTTCGCCCGCGACGCGCAATGCACAAGTCGCGATGTTCCAGCGCGGCGAGGTCGATTATCTCGTCGCCACCGACGCGATCGGAATGGGCCTCAACATGGATGTGACCCATGTCGCCTTCGCGGGCCTCGAGAAATTCGATGGCAGGCGCGATCGGCGCCTGACGATCCCGGAAATGGCGCAGATCGCGGGACGGGCCGGCCGCCACCAGAAGGACGGAACCTTCGGAACGCTCGGCCTGGCGGAGGAAGGCCAAGGCTTCAGCGAGGAAGAGATCAGCGCGATCGAGGAGCATCGCTTTCGGCCGCTCGACACGGTTTATTGGCGCAATGCCGATCTCGATTTTGCCGACGTGCCTGGTTTGATCCGCAGTCTCGAGACGAAAAGCCGCGATCCCATTCTGCGTGCTGCGCCTGAAGCGATTGATCTCGCGGTCTTGAAGCTTATCGCCGAGGACCCGGCGATTGCTTCCAAGCGCGGCAACGCGGCTCGGCGGCTGTGGGCGGTGTGCGGTCTCCCCGATTTCCGCAAGGTCGGGCCGATGCACCATTCGCGTATGGTCCGGCGCCTGTTCAGCTACATCGGCGAGGGCGGCCATATTCCGCACGAATGGTTCGCGGCCGAGGTCGCCCGGCTCGACAATGTGAGCGGCGACATCGAGGTGCTCGCCGACCGGCTGGCCGGGATCCGAAGCTGGGCCTATATCGCCCATCGCGCCGACTGGCTGAAGGAGCCGGCGAAATGGGCCGAACGGACTTGCGAGGTCGAAGGGCGCCTGAGCGACGCATTGCACGAGCGGCTGACCCAGCGTTTCGTCGATCGCCGTACGGCGGTCCTGGTCCGCGACATCGGCGCGCGTGGGGCCGACATCCTGCCGATGACGGTCACGGCAGAGGGCGAAGTCAGCATTGGTCCTGAGCCCATCGGTCACCTGAGCGGCTTTGAATTCCGGGTCGATCCCTCGGCGCGGCTTTCCGACAAGCGGCTGCTGCTTGCTGCCGCGGAACGCCGCCTTGGCGATGAGCTCGAGCGTCGCGCTGCAACGCTCATCGAAGCTCCGGACGAGGCGTTCGAACTGACGGTCGACGAGGCCGGCGCGTTGGCGATCGAGTGGCAGTGCAATGTGCTTGCCAGGCTTGCCCCCGGCCGCTCGCTGCTCGAACCGGCAATCCGCACGGCGCGCAGTCTTGACCGGCTTTCGGCAGGGACCCGCGCTGACCTGCGCGCACGTCTGGAGAAGTGGATCGAAAGTCAGCTCGATCGCCATTTGCGGCCATTGGCAAAGCTTGCCGTTGCCGCGAGCGATCCGGCGGCCGCGCCTGGAGTGCGGGCGCTCGCCGCAATGCTCGGGGATGCCGGCGGGCTGCTTCCGCGCAAGACGATGCTCAGCGCCATCGCGCATCTCGAGCAGAACGACCGGCAAGCGCTCCACAAGCTGCGCGTGCGCCTCGGCCCGTTGGATGTCTTCGTCCCGGCGTTGCTCAAACCCGCGGCACAGTTCTGGCGGGCAGCCCTTCTGTCGGTCAGGCAGGGCGATCGGATGCCGCGGCTTCCTGCAGCCGGGACCGCGACGCTGGCCTCGGCGGCCGATCCGCGGGGCGCCGCGCTCGCCTATCGCCGGCTCGGCCGCACCTGGCTTCGGATCGACCTTGCCGACCGGCTCGCGAGCCATGCCCGCAAGGTTCGGACGGCCGGCGGACGTGATCCCCTGGATTCCGAATTCGCCACCTCGATCGGCCTCGACGAAGAGGCCATCGGTCGGCTGATGAATGAAATCGGCTTTGCGAAGGCCGGCGACGCATGGCGCTGGCACGGACGGCGGGGAGGACGACCAGCGCGCCTGCAGCCGTCGTCGCATGCCTTCGCGGAACTCGCGAAACTGAAGAAGACATGAGGATCGACCGCTATCTCCACTGCATCCGGCTGGTGAAGAGCCGCTCGCTTGCCCAAAGCATGATAGGAGAAGGCTATGTGCGGATCGACGGCAAGCGTGTCGCGAAATCGAGCGAAGAGGTACAGATCGGAAGCACAATCGCCCTGCCCTTGGGCAGCGGGGTGCGGGTCCTGCGGGTTCTCTGCCTTCCCGAGCGCCGCGGGCCTGCCACGGAAGCGCGTTCCTGTTATGAGGAGCTTGGGCCTTAACTCGCCCGATTGACGGGAAATGCCCTCGCCCTTAGCGATTGGCCCAGAGGAGCCGCGCTCAAATGACCTATGTCGTCACCGACGCCTGCATCAAATGCAAATATATGGATTGCGTCGAGGTCTGCCCCGTCGATTGCTTCTACGAGGGCGAGGTGATGCTGGTCATCAACCCCAACGAATGCATCGACTGCGGCGTCTGCGAGCCCGAGTGCCCCGCCGAGGCGATTCTTCCCGACACCGAGAGCGGCCTCGAGAAATGGCTCGAGCTGAACACGAACTTTTCCGCCGACTGGCCGAACATCACGCGCAAGAAGGACAGCCCGGCCGACGCCGACGAGCACAAGGGCGAGGAAGGCAAATACGACAAATATTTCACGCCCGATCCGGGAGCCGGCGACTGAGCCGGCGGCGCGGCCGCCGATTGCCGGAGGATTGGCCTACAGGTGAAAGGTGAATGTGTAGTTCAGCCCGATTCCGCCCGACAGCTGATTGCGTGAGCCGAACTCCCGGATGATCGGCGACTTGGCGGCGTCGCCCACCAGCCGCTCGTAACGCGCGTAGCCGAACAGGCCCCACGGGCCGCCGCCCAGCTGGTACGACAGGCCGCTTGCGAGAGCGACGCCATAGACACCGCTGCTCGGCCGATAGACTGGCAGGCCCGACGCCAGCGATGCGGCCGGAGTGACTCCAAAGTAGGCACGTTCGAAACGGCCGTCGGAAAACAACACTCGCGGGCCAATGGAAAAGACATACCGGTCGCCGCTTCGCCAGATCTTGTCCGCACCGATCGTGCCGACGAGCCCCTTGGAACCGTTGACGCCCTTTAGAATCTCGGCGCGCACCCTGAAGGAATCGCCCGCCTCATATTGGGCGAATGCTCCGATTTCGAACGTCCGTGCAACATTGCCGACCGGTGCGCGGACGTCGGACTGGTTGCGGCGACCTTCGATGTTGGCGGCCGGCCCGAACGAAAATCCATCGTCCGACACCACGGCGATGCCAGGGCTGTCGTCTGGTGCCGAGAACTTGAATTCGTGGCCATCGCGCGCAGTATTGATGTGAAAAAGCGGCTCCAGTTTCGTTCGATCCGATCCGATGAATAGAGGCCGCAACTGCCCCCCCAGGCCAACCCGCACACGCGTGTCGCTGCCGTCCTGAGCGGCAGCGGCGCTCCAGGCGGGGACGAGAAATGCGGCGGCAACAAGCAAGTGCCTCATCCGCCCCCCAACCGACCTTGCAGCATTTGGTTGCACGTCCGTATCGGCGTTGCGCACCACTGTCCCAATTCAGTCGGCCGCAGCGGGTTGGGTCAGCGCAGCGTCGCGCGGCTGCCATTCGGAGGATGCGCGCGGGTGGAGCGCCCAGAGCGAGAGGACGGCCGCGAGGGGAATCGTGTTCGGGAACGGCGTGAAATACTCGATGACTGGAAGCAGGCTCAAAATCCACGTGAGCAGGAATCTCAGATCGCCGCCCCGCTGGCGAAACAGCCATCCGAGCGGAAGGGTCAAAAGCAACGCGTCGTAGGTGAACAGGTAGGGTGGGATCAGCAGGGTGGCCGCAGCGAGGATCGGCACCCGCGTCTCCAGCTTCAGCGCCCAAGCGCGCGCCGTCAGCGCCGCTGCTGCGAGAGCGATCCCGCAATGGATCAGAAGCGCTGGAGCAGGCGGGACATCGAACGCGCGGAGCAGCGCGAACGTGCTCGCCAGCTCGCCCCATGGCCAGCGGCCGGTGCTCAGCCATTGCGAGAATTGCGGCAGCATGGCGAGGAAACCCTGATATGAGGCGACGCCGAACAGAAGCAGCCCGGCCAGCAGCAGCGCGACGGTCGAAACCATGCCGCCGGCGATTGCGCGCCATTCCCGCCCCGCGATGAGCGCAACGGGCAAGAGGATCGCAAGCTGCGGCTTGAAGCACAAAAGGCCGAGGACCGCGCCGGCGACGAACGGCCGCCTCGCGATCAGGCCAGTGCCGCCGATGAAGATCGCCGAGGTCAGGAAGCCGTTCTGGCCGGTGACGAAATTCGCCGCCGCGCCTGCCTGCGCGAGCCCGAACCTGGCTTCCGCGACCGGTCGGCTGGCTAGCAGGAACAGCCCCGCCGAGATCGCGATCCACAAACCGAGCGCGACCCAGAAGGGGAGCAAGCCGAACGGCGTGACGATGATAAGGAACGGCGGCGGATAAGGGAAAGGGAGAATGCCGATCCTGCCCACTACCTGGGTTTCCACCGCATGATGGCGGGCGAAATCATACGCCCATGAAGGGTCACCGGCCGCGGTGAGATGGCCCGCGGCCCAGAAGCTCAGGAAGTCGGCGACGATCGATCCGGATCGGGCAAGCCAGACCGCGACGAACGCGCAGACCACGAATACGGTCGCAATCGCGAACGCAGGGAGCCTGTACCAATCAGCGGAACGACGGCTGAGCTCCCCCTGAGGCATGGCCTAGCGTCGGCTGAGCAGCTTTTCGACGATGAGGTCCGCCGCCTCCTCGGCGTCGAGCTCGGTCGTGTCGATCCGGATTTCGGCATTCTCCGGCGGCTCGTAGGGGCTGTCGATGCCGGTGAAATTCTTGAGCTCGCCCGCGCGCGCCTTGGCGTAAAGCCCCTTGACGTCGCGCTTCTCGGCATCGGCCAGCGGCGTGTCGACGAAGATCTCGAAGAACTCGCCTTCCGGCACCATCCGCCGGACCATGTGCCGCTCGGCGCGGAACGGCGAGATGAATGCGGTGAGGACGATCAGGCCGGCGTCGGCCATCAGCCGCGCGACCTCACCGACGCGGCGGATGTTCTCGATCCGGTCCGCCTCGGTGAACCCGAGGTCGCGGTTGAGCCCATGACGGACATTGTCGCCGTCGAGCAGGAAGGTGTGGCGCCCGCGCGCGGCGAGCTTCTTCTCGACGAGGTTGGCGATGGTCGATTTACCGGCGCCCGAGAGGCCGGTGAACCACAGCACGGCCGGCCTCTGCCCCTTTAGCGCCGAATGCGTCTCGCGGCCGACGTCGAGATGCTGGCGATGGATGTTGAGCGATCGGCGAAGCGCGAAGTGGAGCATCCCGCAGGCAACGGTGGCGTTGGTCAGCTTGTCGATCAGGATAAAGCCGCCGAGCGCCCTGTTGGGGCTCGATCCATCGACTGCGTAAGGCTCGAACACGATCTCGCGGTCGGTCGCAATCTCCGCCACCCCAATGCCATTCAGCCCGAGCGTCTTGGCGGCAAGGTGCTCGAGCGTGTTGACGTTGATCTCGTATTTGGGCTCCTGGATCGTGGCGGTGACGGTCTGCGTGCCGAGCTTCAGCCAATAGCCGCGACCGGGGAGCAACTCCTCGTCCGCCATCCAAACGAGGGTCGCTTCGAATTGGTCTGCCGCTTCGGGCGGCACCGCAGAAGCCGAAATCACGTCGCCGCGCGAGCAGTCCAGCTCGTCGGTGAAGGTCAGCGTCACCGACTGTCCGGCCATGACTTCTTCGAGGTCGCCGTCGAGCGTTGCGATGCGGTCGATCCGCGTGAGCCGCCCCGACGGAAGGATCCGCACTTCGGCGCCCGGGCCGATCCGGCCTGAAGCGACCTCGCCCGAAAAGCCGCGGAAATGCTGGTTTGGTCGGTTGACCCATTGCACCGGCATCCGGAAGGGCTTGTTGACGTCCGCCGTGGCGTCGAGTGGCACCGTGTCGAGATGCTCGAGCAGGCTCGGCCCGGAATACCAGGGTGTGGCCTCGCTTCGGCGAATCACATTGTCGCCATTCAGGCCCGAGACCGGAATTCCGACCCATTCTTCGATCCCGATCTCCGCTGCGAACCCGCGATAGTCGGCCAGGATCGCATCGAACGCGCCCTGGTCGTAATCGACCAGGTCCATCTTTGTGACCGCGACGACGAAGTGGCGAACGCCGACGAGCTTTGCGAGATAGGAGTGCCGCCGGGTCTGGGTCAGCACGCCTTTGCGCGCATCGACGAGCAGCACCGCCAGGTCGGCGGTCGACGCTCCGGTCACCATGTTGCGCGTATATTGCTCGTGTCCGGGCGTATCGGCGACGATGAACTTGCGCTTCTCGCTCGAGAAGAAGCGGTAGGCGACGTCGATCGTGATCCCCTGCTCACGCTCAGCCGAGAGCCCGTCGACAAGGAGCGCGAAATCGATCCTCTGCCCCTGCGTCCCGTGGCGCTTGCTGTCGCTTTCGAGCGCCGCGAGCTGGTCGTCGAAAATCTGTTTCGATTCGTAAAGCAGGCGGCCGATCAGGGTCGACTTGCCATCATCGACGCTTCCGCAGGTGATGAAGCGCAACAGCTCCTTGGCTTCCTGCTGCGCAAGCCAGGCGCGGACGTCGTGCCGGATCAGATCTTCTTCGGATTGGAGCGGGCGGGACATCTAGAAATAGCCCTCCTGCTTCTTCTTCTCCATGCTCGCGGCGCCCGCGTCGCGATCGATCGCCCGCCCCTGCCGCTCGCTGGTCCTGGTCAGCAGCATCTCGGCAACGATCTTTTCGACCGTGTCGGCTTCGCTCTCGACCGCGCCGGACAGCGGATAGCAGCCGAGGGTGCGGAAACGGACCGTCCGCATCACTGGAGTTTCACCGTTCAGCGGGAAGCGCTCATCATCGACCATGATGATCAGGCCGTCGCGCTCGACCGTCGGCCGTTCCGCGGCGAAATAGAGCGGGACGATCTCTATCCCCTCCCGCATGATGTACTGCCAGACGTCGAGCTCGGTCCAGTTGGACAAGGGGAAGACGCGCATGCTCTCGCCCTTGTTCTTCCTGACATTGTAGAGTGACCAGAGCTCCGGCCGCTGCCGCTTCGGGTCCCACCGATGCTTGCGGTCCCGGAAGCTGAACACGCGCTCCTTGGCGCGGCTCTTCTCCTCGTCGCGCCGTGCGCCGCCGAACGCGGCATCGAAGCCATATTTGTCCAGCGCCTGCTTCAACCCTTCGGTCTTCCACATGTCGGTGTGGATGGGTCCGTAGTCGAACGGGTTGATCCCCTGCCGCTCCGCTTCCGGGTTGCGATGGACGATCAGCTCGATTCCAGGTTCGGCCGCGACCTTGTCGCGAAGCGCGTACATGTCGCGAAACTTCCACGTCGTGTCGACGTGGAGCAGCGGGAACGGAAGCGGTCCGGGAAAGAAAGCTTTGCGGGCAAGGTGAAGCATCACCGCCGAATCCTTGCCGATTGAATAAAGCATCACCGGCTTGTCCGCCTCGGCGACGGTCTCGCGCATGATGTGGATGCTTTCCGCCTCGAGCCGGTCGAGATGGGTGAGTGCGCGCACTTTCGGTCTGGATTCCTGCTTCACCGCAGCAGCGCTTAGCATGCGACGCGGCGCAGTCGAATGATCAGGCGTTTTCCTTGACCCTCGACTTCCCTTTTGAGCTGCTCCTCGTTGGCTTGCCCCCGATCGCGTCGACGAGCGGCTGCAGTCCGGAACCGTACTTTTTCCAGCGCTCTACCGCTGTTCGGTAGATGGGCTTTCTCACCTGGGCGACACTGGCGGTCTTCACCGGCCGGTCCGACTTGTGGAACTCGAGGCATTTGTCGTTCCACGGCAGGCCAAGGAATTCGATCAGGCGCCTGGCTTCCTTCTCTGTGTCGGCCACGACATCCTCATAATCGACGGTCGTCATGAACCCGCTCGGAAGCACCTTTTCCCAATAGCTCATCAGCTCGCGGTACTTGCCATAATAGCGGCCGAGCTCGCCAAGGTCGTAGCTGTGCGGCATGTCGTCCTTGAACAGCTTGGTGAAGCCCGAAAGGCAGGTGTCGACCGGATCGCGGCGCGTGTGAATCACCTTGGCATCCGGGAACAGCAGATTGATGAGGCCGAGGAAGAAATAATTCGTCAGCAGCTTGTCGGTGATCTTCTTCGCATCATCCGCACCCTGAGCGAGCGCCTGCTGATAGTTTTTCGCGACGATGTCCAATTGCGCCGGAGTGATCTTCGAGGCCATTTCCGGATATTTCGGAAGCGAGGGAAAGCGGTCCCTGAGCTGTCCGAGGGCACGCGCCAGATATTTGACTTCACCGGCGCCGTAGACGTCCGGGTGGCTGGAAAGGATTTGCTCGACCAGGGTCGAGCCGGATCGCGGCATTCCGACGATGAACACCGGCCGGTCGTCAGGCAGCCCGGGATACTGCCGATTCTCGAACGCTTCCTTCGGAAACGCCGCCATGATTCCATCGAAGAAGGCGAATGTCTCGGATTCCTTATAGTCCAGCTGGGCGCGCTTCATGCGGCCGCCGATGATGTAATGATCGAGCGCCTTTTCGTGCTGGCCCCGATCGTCCAGGGCCTTGGCGTAGGCGAAATGGAGAGCGAGGAATTGCTCGGACTCGCCGTCAGGCGCCGCTTCGAAGATCGCGTCCATGCGGTCGAACAATTCCGCTCCAATCCCATCCGAGAAATCGATGAGGTCGTTGAGATTGGCATAAGCCCCGTACATGGAATCGTTGAGCTTGAGCGCCCTCAATATATGTTCACGGGCCTCGTCGAGGCGGCCGACGGACTTCAGCGCCACGCCATAGAAATTGAGCGCTTCCGCATTGTCCGGACTCTTCTGCACGGCGCGGTCGAGGACGTCGAGCGCTTCCTCGTAATGGTCGACTTCATGGAGCACCTGGCCAAGCAGGGTCAGCGCTTCCGCATTCTCGGGCTCTTCGTTGAGCGCGAGGCGTGCCGCCTGCTCGGCGGCCTGCAAATTGTTGCGCTTGAGCTGGATCTTCGCGGTCAGAAGCAGCGTCTGGACGTTCGCGGGCGCGAACTTCAGCGCCTCGCCGAGAATGCGGAGCGCTTCCACCTCGTGCTTCTCGGCAAACAGCAGCTGCGCGAGATTGTTGTGCGCCTCGACATATTTGGGGTTCTGCTGGATGGCCTTGCGAAGCGCATGCTCGGCTTCCTCGATCTTGCGGTCCTGCTGAAGCAGGGTCCCAAGGTTGTTGTAAACCTCCGGGTAGACCGCGCGCTGGGTCAGTGCATCCTGGTAGGCGGAGATCGCCCCGTCGATGTCGCCGGTCATGCGTAGCGCATTGCCGAGATTGTTCAGCGCTTCGGCCATGTTCGGGTTGAGCGCGAGCGCCTTGCGATAATAATCGACCGCCCCGGCGAACTTCTGCCGTTCGTACTGGATGATCCCGAGGTTGTTCAGCGCCTGGGGGTTGTTGGGGTCGAGCTCGATTGCTTTTTCGAGCGCCTCCGCGGCATCGTCGGTCTTACCTGCCTGACGCAGGATCTCGCCCATGTTCGCGTAAAAGCTCGGGGCCTGAGCGCTAAGCTTGATGGCCCGCCTCAGCACCGACAGTCCCTCGTCCCTCTTACCCAGAGCGGCGAGAGTCACGCCGAGGATGTTGTGCGCATCGGCGTTGCCTGGACGCGCCTCGATGATTTGTCTGCAGACCCGTTCCGCCTGATCATATTGTCCGCGCGAATAAAGCTGGCCGGCCATCTCGATGGCCTTTGCCGGACTGATATTCACCCTACCCTGCTGCGCCTTGGCGATCGTCTCGTCGATCGACCCGGCGCGCGCGGACCGTGCCGCACTGCCATTGCTGTTGGTCATGGCAGTCCTTTTACCCCTAAGTGACTGTAGATAAAGTCGGTGCCGCCAAAAAAGTCCGCCGCGCTCCAGTCAAGAACGCGAAGTGAGTGGCCCCCTCTTCTGCCCTGAGCCTGAACCCTTCCGTGCTGGCAGGTAGGTGACGGCACACCTACCTGCCAGTGTTTGGTTATCTGCCGCGCTCGCCGCGTTCGACGGGCGGTGGGGGCGGCGGGGGTGGCGGCGGCGGGCAGGTCGCGGTGGCCGCGATCACCGAGCCGTCGGGACAGGTCTGGGTCGCCGGGGGAGGTGGCGGTGGCGGCGGAGGCGGTGGGGGCGGCGGTGGCGGCGGCGCCGCGACATGGCCGCCGAGCGGCAGGACGAACTTGAAGTTGCCGCTGTGGCTGGTGATCCCGCCGCCGAACTCGCCCTCGTAGCCGAGCCTCACGTCGACCGGACCGAGCTTC
>DASUIC010000091.1:0-20960 GCA_036273215.1 Sphingomicrobium sp. | reverse complement strand
GACAAGACGCTGATGACCGCCTTCGGACCCGGCTTCACCTGCGGCGGGCTGCTGCTCGAAGCCGCTTGATCGATACTCCGGTCCTCAACGTCGTCATCCTTGCGCTGGTCACGCTCCAGCGGATCGGCGAATTGTGGCTGGCGCGGCGCAACACCCGCCGGCTGCTTGCGCAGGGCGCGCAAGAATATAGCGCGGCGCACTACCCGCTGATCGTGCTCGTCCACGCACTGTGGCTGATCAGCCTCTGGTGGTTCGCTCCCGGCCGGCCGGTCAGTGGGTTCTGGCTAGCATTGTTCGTGCTGATCGAGGCCGCGCGTATCTGGGTGCTCGTCTCCCTGGGGCCGCGCTGGACGACCCGCATCATCGTCCTTCCCGGCGCTCCCCTCGTGAAACGCGGGCCCTATCGCTTCATCAATCACCCAAACTACGCGGTGGTGATCCTCGAGATTGCAGTGCTCCCGCTGGTATTCGGGCTGTTGTTCGTCGCGGTGATCTTCTCGCTGCTCAACAGCACCGTGCTGATGATCCGCGTCCGCGAGGAAGAGCGCGCGCTCGGCCGCTAAGCATCGCTTGCGCGGGCGGCGGCGCCGGCCTATATCGCGGCTCTCTCCTCGACATCGTTAGATGCCCGAGGCTGGGGCCCTACGGCTCCGGTCCGAGAGTTGTTTGGATATTCCGTCCTTAGGAGCGTGCGTGGCCGACATCGGCGGTCTTGAACGGTTGATCGAACCCGAGGTGAAGCGCCTCGGCTACGATCTCGTGCGTGTGATGATGATCGGCGGCGCGTCCGATCCGACGCTCCAGGTCATGGCCGAACGGCGCGACACGCGGCAGCTCGACATCGCCGATTGCGAGAAGATTTCTCGTGAGCTCTCACACATGCTCGACCTCGCCGACCCGATCGACGGAAGCTACCGGCTCGAGGTCAGCTCGCCCGGTATCGACCGCCCGCTGACTCGCCTCAAGGACTATTCCGACTGGAAGGGTTTCGAGGCGCGGCTGACGCTTGTGCAACCGCACGAAGGACGAAAGAAGTTCACCGGCGAGCTGAACGGCATCGAAGGTGAACTGGTGCTCATCCGCACCACCGAGGGCGAATCTCACGCGCTGCCCTTCTCCGCAATTGCGTCGGCCAAGCTCGTCTTGACCGACAGCCTCATCGCCGCCACGGCGCCGCTCAGCACCGAGGGCGCAGACCAGATAGAAACCGTAGAGGAATAATTTCATGGCCACCGCACCCGCTGCCGTCAGCGCCAACAAGGCAGAATTGCTCGCGATCGCCGACGCGGTCGCGCGCGAAAAGCTGATCGACAAGGGCATCGTCATCGAGGCGATGGAGGATGCGATCCAACGCGCCGCCCGCGCCCGCTACGGCGCCGAAAACGACATCCGCGCCAAGCTCGACGCGGTCACCGGCGACCTCCGCCTGTGGCGAGTGCTCGAAGTCGTCGAGGAGCCGGAGGATCATTTCAAACAGATCGACGAGAAGAGCGCGCAGAAGCTTCAGAAGGGCGCCGGCATCGGGGACTTCATCGTCGATCCCCTGCCGCCGATCGAGTTCGGGCGCATCGCCGCGCAGGCCGCCAAGCAGGTCATCTTCCAGAAGGTCCGCGACGCCGAGCGCGAGCGGCATTTCGAGGAGTTCAAGGATCGCGTCGGCGAGATCATCACCGGAGTCGTCAAGCGGGTCGAATTCGGCCACGTCGTCGTCGACCTCGGCCGGGCCGAGGGAGTCATTCGCCGCGACCAGCAGATCCCGCGCGAGATGGTTCGCGTCGGCGACCGCATCCGTTCGCTGATTCTTCGAGTCAGCCGCGAAGCGCGCGGCCCGCAGATATTTCTGTCGCGCGCCCACCCCGACTTCATGAAGAAGCTGTTCGCCCAGGAAGTCCCAGAGATTTACGACGGGATCATCGAGATCAAGGCCGCGGCGCGCGATCCTGGGAGCCGCGCCAAGATCGGCGTGATCAGCCACGACAGCTCGATCGATCCGGTCGGCGCCTGCGTCGGGATGAAGGGCAGCCGAGTCCAGGCGGTGGTTCAGGAGCTGCAGGGCGAGAAGATCGACATCATCCCGTGGTCGCAGGACCTCGCGACGTTCGTCGTCAACGCCCTCCAACCGGCGACGGTCAGCCGCGTCGTCATCGACGAGGAAGAGAGCCGTATCGAGGTGGTCGTTCCTGACGACCAGCTCAGCCTCGCCATCGGCCGCCGCGGCCAGAACGTCCGTCTCGCGAGCCAGCTCACCGCCTCGCAGATTGATATCCTGACCGAAGCCGATGCCAGCGACAAGCGCCAGCGCGAGTTCGTCGAACGCTCGGCGCTGTTCCAGAACGAGCTCGACGTCGACGAGACTCTGTCGCAACTGCTCGTCGCCGAAGGCTTCACCAGCCTCGAGGAAGTAGCCTACGTGCCGGTCGAGGAAATCGCCCAGATCGAGGGCCTCGACGAGGACATCGCGACCGAGCTCCAGAGCCGCGCGACCGAGGCGCTCGAACGCCGCGAAGCCGCCTCGCGGGAGGAGCGGCGCAAGCTCGGAGTGTCCGACGAGCTCGCCGAAATCCCGCACCTCACCGAGCAGATGCTGGTGACCCTCGGCAAGGCGAACATCCGCACCCTCGACGATCTCGCCGACCTCGCGACTGACGAGCTGGTGCAGAAAAAGCGCCCTGAGCAGCGCCGCCAGCGCGAGCCGAGCACCCGCCCCGAGGACAAGGGCGGGATTCTCGCCGACTACGGCCTCTCCGAAGAGCAGGGCAACGAGATCATCATGGCCGCCCGCGCGCACTGGTTTGAGGACGAGGACGCCGGCACTCAGACCGAGGAGGCCGCCGATGCGGAGTCCCCGGAATGATACGGGTCAGCGCCTGAGGAATCCCCCTCCCGGCAAGGGAGGGGATCAAGGGGTGGGTAGCGCAGCGCCGGGCTCGATGCCCGACGCGGAGCTGCGCTCCGTACCCACCCTCAACCCCTCCCTAGGGAAGGGAGATCACCAACCCGAACGCACCTGCATCCTCACGCGGCGCAAGGGCTCGCGCAATGAGCTGATCCGCCTCGCCCTCGGGCCCGACGGAACGGTCGCGCCCGATGTCCGCGCCCGAGCTCCGGGCCGCGGCGCGTGGATCGGAGTCACGCGATCCGTGCTCGACGACGCGAACGCCAAGGGCAAGCTCAAGGTCACATTGCAGCGGGCGTTCAAAACCAATGACGTCCATGTCCCCGCCGACCTTGGGGAACGCACCGAAGCGGCACTCCGCCAATACGCCCTCGACCGTCTCGGCATGGAGGCGCGCGCGGGCAAGCTCATCAACGGAGCCGAGCGTGTCGAGACCGCCGCGCGAGCGGGAAAGGTCCACCTGCTCATCCATGCCGCGGACGCTGGCGAGGACGGGCGCCGAAGCCTCGATCAGGCGTGGCGCGTCGGCGGCGGCGAGCAGCAAGGGATGAACTTCCCCGAGCCGCGCACTATCTTGTCATTGGCGCTTGGCCGCGAAAATGTGGTACATGTCGCGCTGACCGATCCCGCCGCCGCATCGCGCGTCCGTGACGCGCTTGCCCGGTGGCTGGCTTTCACCGGCCCGGAACGTGGTCTGGAAGGCGGAACAACCGCCTTGGGGACACACTCGGCTGAAGAAGATTTGGCGAAGGAATAGAATGGCAGACGAAACGACCGAAAAGCCCAAGCTTGGAACCCGGCCGCCACTGGGAATCAAGCGCACGGTCGAGACCGGAAAGGTCAAGCAGAGCTTCAGCCACGGCCGCTCCAATACCGTCGTGGTCGAGCGCAAGCAGCGGCGCATCTTCACCAAGCCCGGCGAGGCTCCTCCTCCCGAGCCGCCCAAGCCGGTCGCCGAGGCGCCCAAGCCCGCTGCTCCTGCGCCAAAGGCTGCGGTGGCGGCTGCTCCCAAGCGCTCGTCGCCGCAGGACGACATTGCACGCCGCAAGGAGCTGCAGGACAAGCTGCTGCGCGAGGCCGAGGAAGCGCGTCTCACCTCCCTCGAGCAAGCGCGCCGTCGCGACGAACGCAAGCGCACCGAGCAGAGTGAGGACGAGCGCCGTCGCGCCGAGGAGAATCGCAAGGCCGAAGAAGCCGCCGCGGAAGAGGCGCGGCTGCGCACCGAAGACGAAGCCCAGGCCGTCGACCAAGCTCGGTCAGAGCCGGAGGTCGCCCAACCCGCGGAGGCCGAAGAGCAGGACGATCGGGCCGCTCGCCGCCCCGCAGGCCACGCCCCGGCGGCCAAGCGTCCCGAGCCCGCGCGACCGAGCCGCGGCCGCGACGAGCACCGCCAGCGGGGCAAGCTCACCGTCTCGCGCGCCCTTTCCGACGAGGACGACAGCCGCGCCCGCTCGCTCGCCGCTCTTCGCCGCGCTCGCGAGAAGGAAAAGCGGCACCACATGGAGACCGGGCCCGCGACGAGGCAGGCTCGCGACGTGGTGGTTCCCGAGGCGATCACCGTGCAGGAACTCGCGAACCGGATGGCGGAGCGCGGCGCAGACCTCGTCAAAGCGCTGTTCAAGATGGGCATGCCGGTGACGCTCACGCAGACCATCGACCAGGACACCGCCGAGCTTCTCGTCACCGAGTTCGGGCACCGCATCAAGCGAGTCAGCGAAGCCGACATCGACATCGACACCAGCGCCGACGTCGATGCCGCCGAAACGCTGAAGTCCCGGCCTCCGGTCGTCACCATCATGGGTCACGTCGATCACGGCAAGACCTCGCTCCTCGACGCCATTCGCGGCGCCGACGTCGTCGCTCACGAGGCGGGCGGGATCACCCAGCACATCGGCGCCTATCAGGTGCAGCTGCCCTCGAAGGACAAGATCACCTTCCTCGACACGCCCGGCCACGAGGCTTTCACCGAAATGCGCGCGCGCGGCGCGAATGTGACCGACATCGTGGTGCTGGTGGTCGCGGCCGACGACGGCCTTCGCCCGCAAACGGTCGAGGCGATCAACCACACCAAGGCCGCCGGCGTCCCGATGATCGTCGCGATCAACAAGATCGACAAGCCCGAGGCCAAGCCGCAGAAGGTGCGCGAAGAGCTTCTCCAGCATGAGGTCGTCGTCGAGGACATGGGCGGCGACGTCCAGGACGTCGAAGTCTCCGCGACCAAGAAGACCAATCTCGACAAGCTGTTGGAAGCGATCCAGCTCCAGTCCGAAATCCTCGAGCTCAAGGCCAATCCCGACCGCGCGGCCGAAGGTACGGTGGTCGAAGCCAAGCTCGACAAGGGCCGCGGCCCGCTCGCGACCGTGCTTGTCCAGCGCGGCACGCTTCGCGTCGGCGACGTGTTCGTCGCGGGCGCGTCGAGCGGCAAGGTGCGAGCGCTGGTCGACGACCATGGGCGCCAGGTGAAGGAAGCGGGCCCGTCGGTTCCGGTGGAAGTGCTAGGCTTGTCTGTCGTTCCCTCTGCCGGGGACGCGTTCACCGTGGTCGAGAACGAGGCGCGGGCGCGCGAGGTCGCGGCCTATCGCCAGAGCGTTCTCGACCGCAAGCGCACGACCTCCGCTCCAGTCAGCCTCGAGAACATGTTTGCAACGCACGCCTCGACGACCAAGGAATTGCCGCTGGTCATCAAGGCCGATGTCCACGGGTCGATCGAGGCGATCGTCCATGCGCTGAACCGCCTGTCGACCGACGAAATCAAGGTGCGCATCCTGCACTCGGGCGTCGGTGCGATCACCGAGAGCGACGTCACGCTCGCGTCCGCGAGCGGTGCACCGATCATCGGCTTCAATGTCCGCCCCAACGCCAAGGCGCGCGAGGTCGCGGAGCGCAACAAGGTCGAGTTCCGCTATTACGACGTCATCTATCACCTGACCGACTGGGTGAAGTCGGCGATGGCGGGCGAACTCGGGCCCGAGATCATCGAGACGGTGGTCGGCCGAGCCGAAGTGCGCGAGGTTTTCCCTGCGGGCAAGAAGGACAAGGCCGCGGGCCTGCTCGTCACCGACGGAGTCATCCGCAAGGGCCTCAACGCGCGCCTGACTCGCGAAGACGTCATCGTCTCCAAGACGACGATCAGCTCGCTTCGGCGGTTCAAGGACGACGTCGCCGAGGTCCGCGCCGGCCTCGAGTGCGGCGTGATGCTCGCCGACACCAACGACATCAAGGCCGGCGACATGCTCGAGGTGTTCGAGGTCGAGGAGCGCGCGCGGACGCTTTGATGAGCCGCAGTTCGTCATTGCGAGGAGCGAAGCGACGCGGCAATCCAGTCAGCGCCGTTGGATTGCTTCGCTACGCTCGCAATGACGGTGGAGATCTGAAATGCGCCGCACCGAAACCCCTGAAGGCCGCTCGGTCCGGCTGCTCCGCGTCGGCGAGCAGGTGCGGCACGTGTTGAGCGATCTGCTCGCGCGCGGGGACGTGCATGACGACTTGCTTCAGTCGCATCTCGTAAGCGTCACCGAGGTGCGCATGTCGCCTGATCTCCGCCACGCCACAGTGTTCGTGAAGCCGCTGCTCGGCCAGGATGAGGATGCCGTCCTGAAGGCCCTCCGCCAGAACACCGCCTTTCTCCAGCGCGAAGTCGCCCACCGGGTGCGGATGAAATATGCAGCGAAGCTGAAGTTCGTCGCGGATGAGAGCTTCGACGAAGGCACGCATATCGAGAGGCTGCTTCGTTCCGAGAAGGTGGCGCAGGACCTCGACCGCGACTGAGTGATCCATGGCGCCGGTTGACGCCGCGCCTTACGCCCAGCACCCTAAGGCATGAGCGCAAACGTCCTTCTCGAAATCGCCGTCTGGGTGGTCCCTCTGGTGATCGCGATCGTCTTTCACGAGGTCGCGCATGGCCTCGTCGCACGGCGCCTCGGCGATCCCACCGCCGAGGAACGTGGGCGGCTGACTTTCAACCCGATCAAGCACGTCGACCCGTTCGGCACCGTGATCCTGCCGCTGGTGCTCGCCATCACCCATGCAGGCGCGATCTTCGGCTGGGCCAAGCCGGTGCCGGTCAATTATGCGAAGCTGCGCCACCCCCGCCGCGACATGGTGCTGGTCGCGCTCGCCGGCCCCGGAATGAACCTGCTGCTGGCGCTCGTCGGCGCGCTCATTCTCGCCGCTACGCTCGGTCTTTCGTCGAATCCCGAGAGCTTCGCGGCCCGATTTATTGCGGCGAATGCGCTCAATTTCGTCCTCATCAATGTCTTCCTCGGCGTGTTCAATCTGCTGCCGATTCCGCCGTTCGATGGGGGGCATGTGCTCGAAGGGCTCCTTCCGCCGTCGATCGCGAGCGGATTTCGCCAGATCGGCCGCTTTTCGCTGCTCGTCTTTGTCGTCCTCCTGCTCGTCCTTCCCCAGATCTCGCCCAAAGCCGACGTGGTCGGCCGGGTGGTCTCGCCGATCGTCGACGGGATCGCGCGCCTGTTCCTCGGCCTGTTCGGCGTTCAGCCGTGAGATGCTCCACGGCTGGATCATCCTCGACAAGCCGATCGGGCTCGGCTCGACGACGGCGGTAAGCGCGGTCAAGCGCATCCTGCGGGAGGCGGAGGAGCCGAAGACGAAGGTGGGTCATGGCGGCACGCTGGACCCGCTCGCCAGCGGCGTGCTCCCGATCGCGCTCGGCGAAGCGACGAAGCTCTGTGGGCGCATGCTCGATGCGACCAAGGATTACGATTTCACCATTGCGTTCGGGACGGAGACGCGCACGCTGGATGCCGAAGGGGAGGTGATCGCAAGCAGCGAGACGCGGGCCACCTTGCAACAGGTCGATGCCGTCCTCGCCCGCTTCACTGGCGAGATCGAGCAAGTGCCGCCGGCTTATTCGGCGCTGAAGATCGGGGGAAAAGCGGCTTACAAGCTGGCGCGCGCGGGCGAAGCTGTTGAGCTGAAGCGGCGACGCGTGACGGTGCACGAGCTCAAGCTCCTCCCCGGAACGGGGAGGGAGACCGCCGAAGGCGGTGGAGGGGTCGGAGACGGCGCTGTCGGCCCCTCCGTCAGCGCTAACGCGCTGCCACCTCCCCGTTCCGGGGAGGAACTTCAAGAAATCACCCTCTCCGCTACCGTCTCGAAAGGCACCTACATCCGCGCCCTCGCCCGCGACATCGCGCATGCGCTTGGAACGGTCGGGCACATCTCCTATCTCAGGCGTACGCGCGCCGGGCCGTTCTCCCTCTCGCAGGCCATTTCGCTGGACTTTCTGGAAGAAGCCGCTAAGTCGCGCCGACTGACGGAGACGGTACTGCCGCTGACCGCGGCGCTGGACGACATCCCGGCCCTCCCCGTCACTCCCGACCAGGCTCAGTTGCTCCGTCATGGGCAGAGGCTGTTCGGGGTCCCCGCGAAGCCGGGGCTTTCATTGGCGATGCAGGATCAATGTCCTGTCGCGCTGGTCGAAGCGTCGGCCGACGGCCTGAAGGTCGTCCGGGGGTTCAACCTTTGAAAAGAACGGAGTGACACGATGTCGATTAAAGCGGAGCGCAAACAGGCGCTCATCAAGGACAATGCGCGCGGCAAGGGCGACACCGGTTCGCCCGAAGTCCAGGTGGCGATCCTGACCGAGCGAATCCAGAATCTGACGCAGCATTTCAAGACCCACGCGAAGGACAACCACTCGCGCCGCGGTCTTCTGATGCTGGTCAACCAGCGTCGTTCGCTGCTCGATTATCTTCGTCGAAGCGACGAGCAGCGCTACACCGACCTGATCGCCAAGCTCGGCCTTAGGAAGTAACTCGAAGGAGCGGCCCATCCGGGCCGTTTCGCTTATCTGAAGTCCCGCAATTCGGCGGGGCGCAGTGGGGTCTAAAAGCGCCCCGACCGAGGTGAGCCGGACAGCTCGCCAAATGCTGTCCCGCCGGCATCCGGCCCGCGGGTGAAGGAATGAAAATGTTCGATACGAAAACTGTTGAAATCGAGTGGGGCGGAAAAACGCTGAAGCTCGAAACGGGCCGCGTTGCCCGCCAGGCCGACGGCGCGGTCCTCGCGACCCTCGGCGAAACCGTGGTGCTGTGCGCAGTCACCGCCGCCAAGTCGGTCAAGCAGGGCCAGGACTTCTTCCCCCTGACCGTCCATTACCAGGAGAAATTCTCCTCCGCCGGACGGATTCCGGGCGGATTCTTCAAGCGTGAGCGTGGGGCGACCGAAAAGGAGACCCTGACCAGCCGACTGATCGACCGCCCGATCCGGCCGCTGTTCCCGGAGGGCTTCTACAACGAGATCCTCGTGATCGCCCAGGTCATGAGCTACGACGGCGAGAACGAGCCCGACATCCTCGCGATGATCGCGGCGAGCGCCGCCCTCACCCTCTCGGGAGTCCCGTTCATGGGCCCGATCGGCGCCGCCCGGGTCGGCTTCAAGGATGGCGAGTACCAGCTCAACCCGAGCCAGACCGAAGCGGCCGAAGGCAACCTCGACCTCGTCGTTGCCGGCACCAACGAAGCGGTGATGATGGTCGAATCCGAAGCGAAAGAGCTGTCGGAGGAAGAGATGCTCGGAGCGGTCATGTTCGCGCACAAGAGCATGCAGCCGGTGATCGACGCGATCATCAAGCTCGCCGAGCAGGCCGCGAAGGAGCCGTGGGAACTCGAGACCCACGCCGACGAGAAGGCCGAGATCAAGGCCAACCTCAAGAAGCTGATCGGCGACGACGTCAAGGCCGCCTACAAGCTGACCAACAAGCAGGAGCGCCAGACCGCGCTCGCCGGCGCCCGCGAAAAGGCGAAGGAAGCCTATTCCGAGGCCGACCCGCAGCAGCAGCTGATGGCGCAAAAGGCGGTGAAAGGCCTCGAGGCCGACATCGTCCGCACCGACATCCTCAAGGAAGGCCGCCGGATCGACGGACGCGACACCAAGACCGTGCGCCCGATCGAGATCGCGGTCGGCTTCCTCCCGCGCACCCACGGTTCGGCTTTGTTCACCCGCGGCGAGACCCAGGCGATCGTCACCACCACGCTCGGCACCAAGGAGTCGGAGCAGATGATCGACGGGCTGGAGGGCCTCTCCTACCAGCGCTTCATGCTCCACTATAACTTCCCGCCTTATTCGGTCGGCGAAGTCGGACGCTTCGGCGCTCCGGGGCGGCGCGAGGTCGGGCACGGAAAGCTCGCCTGGCGGGCGCTTCACCCGATGCTCCCGACCGCGGAGGAATTCCCCTATACGATCCGCGTCCTCTCCGACATCACCGAGTCCAACGGCTCATCGTCGATGGCGACGGTATGCGGCGGGAGCCTGGCGCTGATGGACGCCGGCGTTCCGCTGAAGCGCCCGGTAGCCGGAATCGCGATGGGCCTGATCCTGGAAGGCAAGGATTTCGCGGTGATCAGCGACATCCTCGGCGACGAGGACCACTTGGGCGACATGGACTTCAAGGTCGCCGGCACCAGCGAGGGCGTCACCTCGCTCCAGATGGACATCAAGGTCGCGGGCATCACCGAGGAGATCATGAAGGTCGCGCTCGCCCAGGCGAAGGACGGCCGGGCCCATATCCTCGGCAAGATGAACGAAGCGCTGGGCGAAGTCCGCTCGGAGCTTTCCGCCCACGCCCCGAGGATCGAGACGATGCAGATCCCCAAGGACAAGATTCGCGAGGTCATCGGCACCGGCGGCAAGGTCATCCGCGAGATCGTCGCGGAGACCGGCGCCAAGGTCGACATCGACGACGACGGCACGATCAAGATCGCTTCGTCCGACCTGTCGCAGATCGAGGCCGCGCGCAACTGGATCCGCGGGATCGTCGCCGAGCCGGAGCCCGGCACGATCTACACCGGCAAGGTGGCGAGCATCGTCGATTTCGGCGCGTTCGTGACCTTCATGCCCGGCAAGGACGGGCTGGTCCACGTCAGCGAGATCAAGAACGAGCGGGTCGAGAACGTTCGCGACGTCCTCAGCGAAGGCCAGGAGGTCAAGGTCAAGCTGATCGAGGTCGACCCGCGCGGCAAGGTCCGCCTGTCGATGCGCCTCGTCGACCAGGAGACCGGCGAAGAGCTTCCCGACACGAGGCCGCCTAGGGAGCCGCGGGGCGACCGCGAAGGCGGAGGCCGCGACCGCGGCGACCGCCATCGCGGCGGCGGACGCGACCGCGACCGTGGGCCGAGGCGTGAGGGCGGCCGCGGCGGAGACCGCGACCATCGCGGGGGCCGCGATCGCGACGACCGTGGCACGCGCGGAGAACGCGGCGAGCGCGGGCCTCGCGGACCTCGGCCCGAGCAGGAAGGCAATGACGAAGGCCCCGCGCCCGAGTTCGCGCCTGCGTTCCTGACGGGCGACGATAACGACTAAGCTGTTCCCCGGCGAAGGCCGGGGCCCAGTTCAGAAAGCACGAAGGTCCCGGGAGCAGTCGCGGGGCCTTTTGTGTACGAAAAGGGCGCCCGGCCCTCACGGACCGGACGCCCTCCTTACGCTGGCTTACCTGGAATGATGATGGCAGCAGCAGCAATGCTGGCCATTCATCGCGGCGTGGTGCGCTGCTTTGGGCGCGGTGGCGAAAGCCCCCGTGCTCGCGGACAGCAGCATGATCGCTGCAATCAGCTTTTTCATGTCAATTTCCTTTGGTTGAGTTGATTTCGAAAAGCTCAACTCAAGCGATGCGCGGAGGGGGCGGGTCGAGGCCGGGGTGAATGCCCGACAGCGGGGACAGGCGCGGGAGCAAGGGCGCGGCTTGCATCAATGGCGCCGAGGCGATCTCGACGAACGGCGGGAGCACGCCGATGCACACCGCGGTGCACATCGGCCCGTCGTGACCGAGCGGCTGCGGCTTCGCGGGCGCGGGCGCCGGCTTGTGCGGGCAGGTGCGCGCGTGATGAGCCGCGTGCGCGGCGAGCGCGTTCGCCGGGCAGGCCAGCACCGCTCCGGTCCAGCCGAGCGCGAACAGCATCCCGGCGACGGCGAGCAGCGGCAGGAGCATGCGGCGAGGGCGCGGCATGGCGCGGATAATAAGCGAGCCCCGGCTGCGCCGCTAGCCTCGCCTTATCTTTCGCGCCGCTTACCGCGCAATTCCGCGGCTGTTCATTGCGGCTGTGCGACAAGGGCGCAGATCGGGGAGAACAGCCGCGGCCCGCGCGAACCGCCAGGCCGCGGCAGCGAAGGAGAATGTCATGCGTAAATTCATCCTCTTGGCCGCGGCTGCGACCATCCTCATGCCGGGCGCCGCGATCGCCCAGCGGCCGCACCACGACCGCAACCGGACCGAGGTCCGGCACGACCGGCGCGACGTCCGCCAGGACCGCCGCGAGCTTCGCCGCGACCGCCGCGAGGTCCGCCGCGATCGGCACCATGCCCGGCGGCACGTCGCTTATGTCGCGCCCTATCGCGGCTGGAGCTATCGGCCGGTGACCGTCGGCTTCCGGTTGAGGCCGGTGTTCTATTCGCCGCGCTATTACGTCACCGATTACGGCTATTACGGGCTTCGTGCGCCGCGGCCGTGGGAGCGGTGGATCCGCTACGGCGACGACCTGTTGCTGGTGAACCTGCGCAACGGCCGGGTGCTGAGCGTCATCCACTATCGCTACTGGTGAGCCGGGCCGGCCCGCGCGCTGCTTGCCGGCGCGCGGAGCCGGAACGAAAATTGACGAAGGTCACGATGGTCGGCTCGCCGACACGGCGCTAAGGGGCGCGCCATGGGAAGGGAGCTCATCGCGCACATGCGCGCGCGAGTCGACCAGTGCCGCCGGCTTGCGGACATGATCACCGACGAAAAGGCTGCCTCCATCCTGCGCCGGATGGCCGAGGATGGCGAGGCGGACATCCGCCGGATCGAGGCCGGGGAGAGCGGGAACGAGCCCCGCCAGGAACAGGGGCCGCCGGCCGCTTTCACTTGACCCGCGGCGGCGTTTGCCGCTCACGCGCTGGTCGATGAAGCGCCTGATCGCCGCCGCGCTCGCTTTTGCGCTCGCCACCTGCGGCGGACCGCGCCAGCCGTCGAACGACATTGTCTTCGTCTCGAACGAGGCGGGCTACGTGACCTTGGTCGACGGCGCCACCGGACGGATCGAGGGGCAGCTCGCGACGGGCAAGCGGCCGCGCGGCATGGCCTTCTCGCCCGACCGGAAGACCTTCTACGTCGCGGCGTCCGACTCGAACCGGATCGAGGCGTGGGACGTCGCTTCGCGCAAGCGGCTGCGGCTCTACAATTCCGGGAGCGACCCCGAGCGGTTTGCGATTAGCCCGGACGGCGGCACGGCCTATGTCGCCAACGAGGATCATAGCGCCGTGTCGTTCCTCGACCTGAAGAGCGGGCGTATCACCCATGAAGTCGCGGTCGGCCCCGAGCCCGAGGGCATGGGCGTGAGCCCCGACGGAAAGCTGGCGGTCGCCACCTCGGAGACGGCCAACCTCGCGCATTTCATCGACGCAGCCTCGGGCCAATTGCTGACCAGCGTGCCCGTCGGGAGCCGCCCGCGCTTCGTGCTGTTCCTCAACGGCGGCCGCACGGTATGGGTCTCGTCGGAACAGCGCGGGACCATCAGCGTCTTCGACGCTGCCACGCACCGGATCACGTACGTCATCGACCTGACCAAGAGCTTCGACATCCCTGAACCCGTCCAGGCGATCGAGATGCGCGCGACACGTGATGAAAGGCGGATCTTCGTCGCCATGGGCCGATCCAACCGCGTGGCCGAGCTCGACCCCGCGACCTATGCAGTGCGGCGCTGGTGGCCGACCGGCGAGCGCACCTGGGGCATTGGCCTGTCGCCCGACGAGACGCGGCTCTATGCGGCGAGCGGGCTGTCGGGCACCATGACGACCATCAACCTCCAGTCGAACAAGGTCGAACGGACGATACAGCTCGGCGGCCGGCCGTGGGGCGCATTGGCGGCGCCCAAGTGAGGCGGATGGCCGCGCTCGTGCTGAGCGCGCTGCTGCTCGGCTCGTGCAACCTGATTCCGCAGCGGACGCTGACCGCCTGCGCCGATCCCAACAACCTGCCTTTCTCCAACAAGGCCGGCCAGGGGTTCGAGAACAAGCTCGCGCAGCTTATCGCGTCGGACCTTCATGCCAGGCTGCAGTACGTCTGGTGGGCGCAGCGGCGCGGCTACGTCCGCAACACGCTGAACGAACGCAAGTGCGACTTCTGGCCCGGCGTCGGAAGCAATGTCGAGATGCTCCTGACCAGCCGTCCGTACTATCGCTCGAGCTACATGTTCGTGACTCGCAGCAGCGCCAATCTAGGGGGCCTCACGCTCGACGATCCGCGCCTCAGGCATCTGAAGATCGGCGTCCAGATGGTCGGCAACGATGCGACCAACACGCCGCCCGCGCACGCGCTCGCCGCGCGCGGCGTGGTCGACAATATCCGCGGCTACATGCTCTACGGCGACTATTCGAAGCCCAACCCTCCCGCCGAGATCGTCCGGGCGGTCGAGCGTGGCGACGTCGACGTGGCGCTCGTCTGGGGCCCGCTCGCGGGCTATTTCGCGGTCCAATCTCCGGTGCCGCTAAGGCTCGAGCCGGTCACTCCCTGGATGGCGAGCATGCAGTGGCCGATGCAGTTCGATATTTCGGTCGGAGTCCAGAACGGCAACCAGAAGCTGCTGAAGGAGATCGACTCGATCCTCTCGCGCCGCTCGGGCGACATACGCCGGCTACTCGCGGCCTATCATGTGCCGCTGGTGTCAGCCGAAGGTGAATGAGAAGGCTTCGGCTCCCGGATCGAGAAAGGTAATGGTGAAAGTGCGGTCGCGGATCGCGCCTTTCTGCCGGATCAGCTGGTAGAGCCGCTGCCCGGCGACGACGCCCGTCCCTTGAGCGTTGGTGTCCACGCCCGCGTCGCCGCGCGGGGCCTCGCCGTCCAATGTCACCCTGAACCGCACCGGCTTGCCACTCGCCGAGCCGAGCACCAGGTGCAGGTCGCGCGAATGGAAGCGGAAGCTGATCTTCGCGCCGGGCGCTAGCGAGCGCGCGCTCTGCCGGATGTCGATCCACTGACCCTCGAGCGACCATTGGTTGAGCGACAGCGGCGCGGCGGCATAGGTCTTCGGTTGATCGTGGAGGAGGCCGCCGGGCGAGGCGAAGCGGTCCGCTCGATAATAACCGATGTAGGTCTCGGGCGAGCCGACCTCGCCAGGATTCGAGGCTTCCTCGGCCCCGCTGCCCTTGGCGATGCTCATCTGCCCCGCGGGCGCATGCCCCGCCTCCGCAAGCAGCTGCCGGATGACCCGCTCGGACATGGCGTAGTCGCCCTCGCCGAAATGATGGTAGCGCACGCGGCCCTCAGCATCGATAAAGTAATGCGCCGGCCAGTAATTGTTCTGAAGCGCGCGCCACAGCTTCCAATCATTGTCCATCACCACCGGGTAAGTGATCCCGAGGTCCTTCACGGCCTTGGCGACGTTGGCGGCATCGTGCTCGAAGGCGAACTCGGGCGCGTGGACCCCGATGACGACCAGGCCGTCCTTGCGGTAGCGCTGGTCCCACGCCTCCACATAGGGGAGCGATCGCAGGCAGTTGATGCAACTGTAGGTCCAGAAATCGATAACGACGACGTGGCCCTTGAGGTCTTTGCTCGTCAGCGGCGGGCTGTTGAACCAGGGGCCGATCCCGAGGCTCTCCAGCGGCGGAAGCGAGCCCTCGACGGGAAGCTCGAGCTGCCCCATCGCATTCTCGCGAGTTTCGCTCGCCTGCATCGGCTGGGCGATCCCGAGCTTCTGCGCAAGCGAGGTCTCGAGTCCGGCGGTCTGGGCGCTTGACAGCTTGGCGAGCACGCGTGTGTCCAGCCCGAGTGCGATCGCTGCGACTCCGACCAGCACGAGCCCACCGAGCACCTGGCGAATCCGCTCGCTAGCGCCGAGCGACTTCTTCATGCGCGCGAACACCTTGCCGCCGATCAGCAGCGCGAGCGCCAGCGACGTCGCCGCGCCCAGCGCGTAGGCCAAGAGCAGTAACGTGGTGTTGAGGCTCGCGCCGTTGAGCGCCGCGGCGGTGAAGATGATCCCGAGGATGGGTCCGGCGCACGGCGCCCACAAGAGGCCGGTCGCGACTCCGAGCACCAGCGACGACCAGATGCTGTCGCGCTGCCCCGGCTGCCGCTCGGACAGCCGCGAGCCGAGCGCGACCAGCGGGCGGGTCAGCCGGTCCGACACGCTCGGGAACAGAAGTGCGATCCCGAACAGCGCCAGGAGCACCAGCGCCGCCCAGCGGCCGATCGCGTTGGCGCGCACGGCCCATCCCCCGCCCACCGCCGCAAGGGTCGCGACGACCGCGAACGTTGCAGCCATTCCGGCGAGCATCGGAAGCGTGCTCCGCGCAAAGCTTCGGTCTGCCCGAGCGAACACGAACGGGAGCACCGGCAGGATGCACGGGCTCAGGATCGTCAGGATTCCGCCGAAGTACGCGAGAAGGATGATCAGCATTCGCCGCCCTTCTGTTGCAGTAATGTAACGAACGCTGAACGGATCAGATGTTCAACCCCAGGACGACATCATCTGCGGCTTCGAACGGGCGAGTAGCGCCGCTTGTGCCGAACCATCGCTCGTCTCGGAAGCGGTTCTGCAGGTTGCGCCGGCTCTCTGATCGGCAACTCGGAATGGGCCTGGTCCGGCTTCGCCATGCCCAGCCGCTTGACGATCGAGTCAATCAGCGTCGACACCGCGGAGTCGCTGGCGAGACCGCCGCGGACGAGGCAGCGATCGACGAGCACTCGTCGGAACGCGGGATAGAGCCCCGGCTCGGGCGGAGTCGGGTCGACCCAAAAAAGGTCGAGATGCTCCTGATGGGTGAGGCCCGGCATGTCGTAGATGGCTTCGCCGATCGCGCACACCGGAGTGCCGGCGGCTAACGCCAGAGTCGCCGAGGTGCTGTTGACGCAGACGAGTCCGTGCGCGTCCTTGGCGAGCTGCTCGAGGTCGCCGCCGTCGATGAAGTGCAGCCGCCCCTCCATTCGCAAACGGCGGGCGTGGCGCCTGACGAAGCTTCGCCAGCCGAAAAAGCTGCTATCGAGCGGATGGGCCTTGAGCAGCAAATGGACGCCGCTCGGCGCGTTGGCGGCGAAGCTCTCGATCACATAGCTCGCGGCGCTTTGCATGTCCGAGAAGAGGGAGTGCGCGCGGATCTGATAATCACCGGAAAGCTGCAGCGGCAGCAGGAACAGCGGCTTTCCCTCTAGTTGGCGGACAGTTTGCGAGGCGAGCGCTTGGCGCCGGTTCGACCGCACGTATTTCCACATCCAGCCGATCCCCTCCATCAGGATCGAACCGGGCCGGTGCGACCGGTAGTGGGGATATTGAAAGCGTTCGTTGAGGACGTGGTGAAAGTGCCAGTAAGTATCGCGCGCGCGCCGGGCGAGGCTGGCCGTGACCGGCGGGAGCTCCGGTTCCGGAGGAAGCTTCAGCGCCTCCTGCCGAAACCAGGTCTTGACCCGGCTGAGGCTCGATCGCGCGTTGACCCCCTCCAGCTCCAGGGTCATCCAGTCGGGGCGGAGATATCCCTCTTCGAGAACGTGGGTCCGAACGTTCCGGAGCCTTGCGATTCCGTGCGCCGCGACATGATACGGACGGCAATCGCCGAACAGCATCAGGTCGGTCACGTCATGTTCGCGCAAGAAGCGATCGATGAACGCCGGCCAGTCTGAAAAGCGGCCACGAAAATCGACTGCATCTTCGGGCCAGTCCCAGGCGTCCCCGCCGGAAATGTTGATCCGATGCACTCGGCCGCCGCGTTCGGCGAGCGACTTTGAAAGCCGCAGGAACAATGGCCCGGGCGGCCCCTGGAGAAACAGGAAGGTGCGGGTCTCTACCATGCGTGCACCGGCCATCTGTTGCACAAGTGTAGCAATCGCTGAACGAAATGGAATGAGCCGGCGAGCGCCTGAGAACCTTGCTCCGATGTAATTTGCCTTCGACAGCCCTTGTTTGGCAGTCGACTTGTGAAGATTGTGATGTGATACTATCACTTCACGATTGAGGGGCGCGACCGTCGCGCGACTCCACCCGCGTAGTGATTTTCGGAGATCGGTGACGTTGCTTTTCCGCTACCTGCAGATTGCCGCGTTTGCCGCACCCGTATCCCTCGCGGGCTGCACCGTGGGGCCGAACTTCACGCCGCCGGCCGCCCCGGCCGTTTCGACTTATATCGCGAAGCCCGTGTCCCCGACCGCCGCGACCCCGGGAGTTCCCGGAGGCGAGGCTCAGCACTTCGTCCCCGCCGGCGACATTCGTGCCGACTGGTGGGCCCTGTTCCATTCGCCCGCGCTGAATGCGCTCATCGCCGAGGCGCTCGCAAATAATCCCGACCTCAGGGCGGCGCAGGCGGCGATCCTCGTCGCTCACGAGAACACGCTGGCGCAGAGGGGTGCCTATCTTCCGCAGGTCAGCGCCGGGGCGAGCATCACCCGCAACAAGGACCCGTCGGCCACGCTCGCGCCCGTGCCGGCCAACAACAGCTTCGCCTACACCTTGGTGACGCCGTCGGTCAGCGTCTCCTACACGCCCGACGTGTTCGGCCTGAATAGACGCACCGTCGAAGGTCTCGCCGCGCAGGAGCGGGCGACCCGCTACCAGATGATCGCCACCGACATCACGCTGAGCGCCAATGTGGCCGAGGCAGCGATCACCGAGGCTTCGCTCGACGACCAGATCGACACGACCAACGATCTGATCGGGATCAGCCGTCAGATCCTGAGCCTTCTCCAGTACCAGAAGTCCAAAGGGGTCATCGCCGGCCCGGACCTCGCCGCTCAGCAGACCCAGCTGGCGCAGCTCGAGGCGACGCTTCCGCCGTTGATCAAGCAGCGCGACCAGCAGAGAGACCTGCTAGCGGTGCTGACCGGCCGCTATACGGCGCAGGCGCCCGCGGAGAAATTCACGCTCAAGAGCCTGACGCTTCCCGCGGACCTGCCGCTCAGCCTTCCGTCGACGCTGGTCGAACAGCGGCCCGACGTGCTCCAGGCCGAAGAGAATATGCACGCGGCGAGCGCGCAAATCGGGGTCGCGACCGCCAACCGGCTTCCGAACTTCACGCTGACTGGGAACGCCGGAAGCAATGCGCTGGGGATCGCGAACATCTTCGGGCCGGGGACCGGGTTCTGGAACATCGGCGCGGCGCTCCTGGCGCCGATCTTCGACGGCGGGACGAAGCTCCATCAGCAGCGCGCCGCCCGCTACGCCTATCAACAGAGCGCGCAGCAATATCGAAGCACCGTGCTGACGGCCTTCCAGAACGTCGCAGATACGCTCGTCGCACTGGAGCAGGACGCCGAGACCCTGAAGTCAGACGCAGCCGCCGCCGACGCCGCCCGCAAGAGCCTCGATCTCGCGCGGCTCCAGTACAAGGATGGATACGCGGCGTACCTTTCGGTCCTCAACGCCGATCAGGCCTACCAGCAGACCCGGCTGGCGACGATCCAGGCCGAAGCCGACCGCTTCACCGACACCATCGCGCTGTTCCAGGCGCTCGGCGGCGGATGGTGGCATCAGCCCGAGCTCGCGAGCGCTGCGAATGCGCATTGACGCGATCGCTGCTGCTGCGGCGCTGCTCGCTCTCGCGGGCTGTTCATCCTCGGCGAAGGATAGCGGCTACGGCAGCGGCAATTCGGTGGCGAACGTTCGGCTGACCAGGGCGCAGCGCAGCCATATCCAGCTCTACACCGTCGAACCGGTCGGATTCCGCCAAACCGTCCAGGCGCCGGGCACGGTCGATTTCGACAATGACGCGGCCACCGCAGTCGTTTCCCCGTTCACCGGGCCGGTGACGCGGATCCTGGTCGCGCTCGGCCAGCCGGTCGCCAAGGGCCAGCCGCTCGCGCTGGTCGAATCCGCGGATTACGCGACGGCGGTTGGCGCCTATCGCAAGGCCGCCGTCACCGCGGCCAATGCGCGTAGGCTCGCCAACACTGACCGCGACCTTGCCGCGCACAACGGCATCTCGGAACGGGAGGCGGCGCAGGCCGCGACCGACGCCGCCAACGCCGAGGCCGACCGCGTCGCCGCGCTCCAGGCGCTGATCTCGATGGGAGTCGACCGGCGCACCGTCGACCGCGCGCTCGCCGGCAGTCCCACCGCCGGCCTCGCCGGAGCCATCCGCGCGCCCGTCTCTGGAATCGTGGTCGAAAAGCAGATCACGCCGGGACAGCTTCTGCAGGCCGGAACCACGCCGGCATTCACCGTCGCCAACCTGTCGCAGGTCTGGGTGCTGGCGCAGATCGACCCGAGCGACCTCGGCTCGATCGGCCGCGGCGACCCCGCGACGATCGACCCGCGCGACGGCGCCGGTCCGTTCCACGGCACCGTCCAGAACATCTCGGCGTCGGTCGATCCTGACACGCGCGCGATCGTTGCGCGGATCGTCACGCCCAACCCCGGCGACCTTTTGAAGAAGCAGATGTACGTTGATGTCGCGATCCAATCCGGTCGGGTCTCCACGGCGCTGGTGGTACCGGTGTCGGCCGTGCTTCGCGACGACGAGAATTTGCCGTTCGTCTACGTCGCGCTTTCCGACGGAAGCTTCGCGCGCCGGCACATCACGCTCGGCAATCGCGACAGTCAGAACTACCAGGTGCTGAGCGGCCTCGCGCCCGGTGACAGGATCGTCGCCGACGGAGCCATCTTCCTTCAGTTCATGCAGAGCCAATGAGCGAAGAGCCGCCGGTCGAAGACCCGGACGCGCCGCCGGCCAAGCCTTCGTTCATCAACCGGGTCGTCGCGCTCAGCCTCGAGCAGCGCATCCTCGTCGCCTTCCTGACCGTGCTCCTGATCTTCGCCGGAATTCGCGCGTGGGAGCGGCTTCCGGTCGACGCTTATCCCGACCTGTCGCCGCCGATGGTCTCCATTATCGCGCAATGGCCGGGCCACTCGGCGGAAGAGGTCGAGCGGCTGGTCACGGTGCCGATCGAGCGCGAGATGAACGGCATCCCCAAGGAGAACAACCTCCGCTCGATCTCGCTCTACGCCTTATCGTCGATCGACCTCACCTTCGACCAGGACACCGACCGCAATTTCGCCCGGCAGCAGGTGTTCAACCGCCTCGGCGGCATCAGCCTGCCGAGCGGAGTCTCTCCCGAGGTCGAGCCGCTGACCTCACCATCGGG
>DASUIC010000090.1:0-7497 GCA_036273215.1 Sphingomicrobium sp. | reverse complement strand
GATCCAGGCCCGCGAGATCCTGCGCATGCGCCAGCGCCTCAACGAGCTCTACGCCAAATACACCGGCCAGAAGATCGAGGAGATCGAGAAAGCCATGGATCGCGACAAGTTCCTCGAGACCGACGAGGCGAAGGCGTTCGGCCTGATCGACGAGGTGTTCGACAAGCGGCCCGAGCCGGGGGAGGATGCGGGGACTGGCGCGGGGGATGTGACGCCTGCCTAACCCTCTCCCCTCTGCGGGAGAGGGCGACTCGCCGAAGGCGAGCGGGTGAGGGGTGCTTCGAGGCTCAGTCCCCCGGGCGGAAGTTTTGCTATTTATCAGCTCCGCTCGGAGCGCTTCTCTCGCGCCTGCTTCAGCATCGCTTCGAATCGGGCGCTGTCACGAAAGCTTTTTAAAAACTGATTTCCGCATCGGCCGGGGGCACCTCCTGGGCCCCACAAGTTATACTGCGATACGTCGTCCAAGAATTCTTCAAGCCACTCGTGGCGATGATATTCGAATTGACGGTGTCCACCTTGAGTGAATGCTCCAGTCAATGCTGGCTGCTGAGATCGATAAAATAGATATTCGTTCGCATAGCCCTGCAGCGCCATGTTGAAGAACTGCACTTCCTCGGGCTCAAGCCTCAGCGTGACAAGCCGAGGCTCAGTAGGATAGCTTCTCGGATAAGCGTACACGACCGCAATCGTCGGTGTCAGTGGAACGATTGCTCTCCGCGGTGCGTGCAAACCGTCAGTTGACGCCGGAAAATCGTGGAGAAAGCCGTCACCAAAAATGAACTCATCGGCATCGCTGAACAGAACAGCCCAACGACCGCTCCTCTCAGTCATTCGGTAATACGCATCATACAGCCCGCGTTGGTTCATTGCGATCAAGGGCTCGTCGGCTTGCGCGGGCACAATGCCCATCTGCTCCCGCCAGTGCGTGGTAGTGGTCTCAATTGATGCACGCGTGCGCGGGCTGCGCGCAACTAGGGAGGAAACGGCTGCGGCTAGGTGGCTGTTCTGTTCGTTCGATAGCACTTGGGCACGGATGCGTTCCTGTCTGGGCTGGGCCGAAACTCCTGTCGTCGCTTCGAGCGTAAGGAGCCAAGCTATTACTGAATTCATCTGGGCGTCGGCCGTGTTGAAAACGGGTTCGAACGTCGAGTCCCAAGGACCGCCGATTTTGATGTGGTGCGCGTTTGTAAGTGCCCCAAATGCTCCGGGCGGCGCTCTCCGCACTTCGCCATTTCGCCGTATCATGGAGACCATGCCGGCCTCGTCTCGCCAATGCTCCGATAGCGTTCGGGGCCACCAGTGGTGGAGTTCCGTCTTCAGTGGTTTTTGAATTAGTAGCTCCTCGTTCGATAGCCCGCCATATATTGCATTTGCTCGACGATCTTGCGCACCTTGCCCTTTGCTTCGCCAAAGAAGTCGAGCGCCACCAACTGGCCGCCCTTCACGTTCTGTTTAGCGTTGCCGGAGGCTCGATAGCGATAGCGTCCGATCTCCTCAAAATAAATTGAACCGGACACACCGCTCGATGACCCCACCATCATGCCCGTCGTGAAGGACACCAGCCCAGACGCTTCATCGGCCGCGTCCACTTTGTAGTTGCAGGCCTGAATGGCTTTCACTGCCAATCTTACGATGGAAGCCTTAGTGCCGACAAAGCAGTCTTCATTTACAGTTACTCCCTCGGGAGCATCCTTATCCGCTCGCGCATCAACAGGAGCACCACAGTTAGGGCACGCGGGAGCGCGGTCAGATACGTCGCGCCCGCAGTCTTCACATTTAATCAGTGCCACTCTGAATTCTCCCCCCAAACTCGGCACAACCAAGTTTGTGCGCCAAGTAACTCGAAACGCAAGGCTGTCACGGGAGTAAATCCCGTGACGTCGGACGGGTTCGCTCGGCTTAGGCCTCGCGCCCCGCCGGCCGGGCACTCAACGTCTCTACGCCCAAGCTCCCGAATTCTCCGCATTCGCTCCCTTGGTCTCGGAATTTGGTGCTGTCCTACAGCCCCAGGGATGAGATAACTGCTTCGCCTCCTTTCCCCTGGAGGCCGCATGAGCACCCAACAGCAATTCCCGCCATTCCCGCCCTGGCCCGAGCCGGCGGTCACCGGCCTCGTCGACGTCGCCGACGAGCCGATCGCCTTCACCCCGGTCCCGCGCCTTCGCAAACGCCGCAACGGCTGGACCGAGGAGGCGCAGCGGGCGTTCATCGCGGCGCTCGAGGAATGCGGCTGCATCGCGAGGGCGGCGCGGGCGGTCGGAATGAGCAAGAGGAGCGTCTATCGGATGCTCGAGGCGGAGGGCGCGGACAGCTTCGCCGAGGCGGTGGACCAGGCGATCGCCCGCGGCGTGGAGCGCGTGCGCGGCGATTCGATGCTTCGCGCGCTCAATGGCTCATGGGTTCCGGTCGTCCGCCGCGGCCGCGTCGTTCGGATGGAGTTTCGCTGGAACGACAGGCTGGCGATCGCGCTCCTCTCCGGACGCAACGGATCGGTCGCCAGCGGGCGCGAGCGCGCGGTCTCGAGGCGCAAGTACAGGCTCATGCTTAACGCGCGGCGCGAGGAGGAGGCCGGGCACCGGCGGCGCGAGCAGGCGGTGCGGCAGGAGCATCAGGCCATTCTCGACAGGATCGAGGCCGAACGGGAGAACCCGACACCGTTGAACGAGCGTGCGCCGCCGCGGGTGCGAAGCCTGTAACGCTGTCTTGAGCTCGTCGAAAGGTCACGAAAAATGGCGACGAATCGCGTGACATTAGTGAACGTACGGCGCGCGAGCGGACGCGCGCCGGCTCGTTGGTCAGCCGGTGGGGAGGCTCTCGCGGCCTCGGCCAGAGCTATTTCTTCTTGGCGGAGCTCTTCTTGGCGGTGGTCTTCTTGGCCGTGCTGCTCTTCGTCGTGGAGCTCTTCTTCGAACCGCTGGACTTGGTCGGCATGTCGCTCTCCTTCCGGCGCGGTAGAACCGCTTAGCCGTGACTACGGTTCCTAAATGGACGATCGCAGCCACACAACTGCTGTTTACCGCGACCGCCGCTTCTTCGACGTGAACAGCTCCAGCCCGTCGGGCGAAGCCAATCCGTCGAGCGGCACGTCCCAGTCGTCGGCCGGGATGATCTCGTCCAGGCGCTGCATCGCCCAGCCGATCCCGATCAGCTTCGCGCCGTTCTTTTTGAGGTGGAGGAGCGCACGGTCGTAATGGCCCTTGCCGCGGCCGAGCCTGGTGCCCCGGCTGTCGATCGCGACCAGCGGCACGAGCACCAGGTCGGGCTCGACCACCGGGTGCCGGCGCGCCGGCTGCATCATTCCGAACGGGCCAGGCTCGAGCGGGTCGCCGGCGAGGAATCGGAAGGGCTTGGCGGGGTTGGGGAAGCAGGGATAGCCGGCGATCGCCCCGACCGCCCGGGCCTCCTCCATCGCCGGGACCGGGCTGATCTCCGAGCCCATCGGGCAATAGCCGCCGACCACGGCGACCCCGGCGAACAGCGAGGTGAGATGCTCGGCGAGCCGCTGTTCGAGCAGGGCCCGCTCGGCGTCGGACAAGGTGCGGACGAACGCCTTGCGCGCATCGAGCGCCGCCCGGCGAAGCGAATCCTTGGTCAGCGGTTCCATTTCCGGTCGCGGACCGAAGGAAAAAGGAGGTGACGGGACCACCATGGCCGTTTGCCCTAAAATCCTCTGACGCCAAAACGTCAGGTGGGCGCCATTTGCTCCTGACCCAGGCGTGACCGCCGTGACCAGGGCAGGGACAGCTCCCAAGTGGATTGAATCGCCTCAGGGATTTTCCGAAGGCGCGCACCCGGCAGTACCCGTCGCCGTCCCATTTAGGGATTTGCGGCGTCGCCCTCAAGCTCGGCGGCGAGCATTTCGAGGCGGTTGGCGAGCGCCTCGGCGCGCTCGACCAGCGCGGGGTCGGGCGGAGTCGGTGCGGCAGCGGCGGTGGCGGCGTCGGGGTTTTTGTCGATCATCTGGTCGGCGAGCAGAAGCGAGGCGAACAGGAACTGGCGCGCTTCGGACAGGGTGCCGAGGCCGGCGAGCGCCTCGCGGCTCTTGCCGTCGACGAGGCGGGCGGCGGCGCGGAGATTCTCCTCCTCGCCCTCGCGGCAGGCGACCTGGTAAGTGCGCCCGGCGATGTTGAGGTCGATGAGCGCGGCCATCAGGCGGCCGCCTCGCGGATCAGCTCGTCGAGCTCTTCCACCACTTCGCGGACCTTGGCGCGAAGCTCGTCATCGCGGCCTGCCGTGGGCCGCGCAGGCTGGCGGCTGGCGAGCGCCCGCCGAATTCGCTCAATGGCCTCGTCCGCTCTATCGAGCGCGGCTGAAAGACCCCCGTCATCCATTTGATTTCCGCTACGCACTTTCCCGATTCCCGGCAAGACAGAGACGGATGTTACGAGGCTCTTATCGTCGCTTTTCGTTTGGCAGCGGATCGAGCCAGACGGTCTGGCGGCCGTAATCGTAAACGGCGTCGAAATGGGAAAGCAGCGGCTCGCCGGCGATCGCTGCGACCGAATGGGTGGACTCGGATCCCCGTTCGGGCTGCCCGAAATAGGCGACCTTCATGCCCTGGAGCGTGAACGGACCCAGGCTGACCGGCCCGGTCGACAGCCATTCGTCTTCGACCTTGGTGCCCCTGGCGAGCCTCGGAACAAGCCCGTTCTGCTGAGCCCAATAATGTTCGATGATGGTCGAGCCCGCATTGCCTATGTCGAGCATGACATTGCCCTTGGCTCCAGCGAAGCTCCCGGCGACGAGCGGCGCGTCTTCATCGAACAGGAGCCTCAAGGCCTTGCCCGGATGACTCTGCGGGGAGCGAGATGAGAGGGCGAGAGTCACCGTCTTGCCGCGATGATCGACTGTGACGATGAACCGCTCGAACAGCTCGAGTCCAAGGATCCCGGCCCGCGGCGGCAAGCCCGGACGGTCGTTGTGCGACAGCGGCAGGACCTTCGCGGTCTGGTTCAGCACTTCGGCGTTGCCGATGCGAAGATTGCCGACGCGGACATATCCCGCCTGCCTGATTTCAGTGCCGGCCCCCGTCGACGCAAAAGACCCTTGCGGCGTGAGCCCCAGCTCCCTCGATGTTGCGGAGGTCAGGATGAAATGGCCGCCATTGTCCAGCTCGAAGGCAAACGGCCCTTTGCCGTTGAGATAGACCGGCAAATAGACCCGGTGACCGCCGTCATCCTGAAAGGGAATGGTCGTGCTCGTCCCATCGGCGATCCTGCTGTCGTTCGGCGGCGGCGGGGGAGCGAAGGCGGCGCTTTTCACGACTGATACGTGCTCGATCGTATAAATGGTGTCGCTTTCGTCTTCGGGGTCTTCGTCGCGCTGCTTGAACGGAAGAAGTTGGCCGCCGGGAGCGGCGCGCCAATCCGAATAATGATGGATGAGGCGGTTCTCCGAATATTGGAGGGTCGCCTGATCCAACCGGCCACCTGGAGCGTAAGCAAGCTCAATCGGTGCGCCGCCTGGCGGAGTAAACCGGCCGAGTGAAAAGCCCGTTATCGAGTCTACCGTCATTCCGGCGCTTTTCGGAGCAGGACAGGCCAGATGGCTGGTGAGCCACGCCTCCGAAACGGCGATGCGCCGAGCAAATTCCGAGTTCAGATAGTGGCTCGCTCCGGATACGTCGCGCGACCAGGCGAAGCGTCCATCAAAGCCGCTGCCGGTTCTCACGATGCCGAGATCGAGCGACTCCGCGAAGTGCCCCGTGCTCGGCTCGACCGTGCGGTTGAACGAGCCGGTGAGATTGCCCTGCTTGGCTTCACCGGAAATCTTCAGCAGCTGTCGGGCAGGGTTGCAGTATGCCCCGCCGCGACCTCCACAAAGTACCACCACTGTACATATGAGGCTCAGCCACAACCGCATGCACCCTCCCTTGGCTCAGTCTCCCTAATCTGCACCGGCTTCGCAGTCCGTCCTCATTCGTTCAACAGGCGAGCATTGACGACCAAAGGATCGCCGGACAAAGGGGCCGCGCCGACGCCTGGAACGACGGGCGAGGTGGAACCCCATTGCCGGAGCCCAGATGCAGCCGACCGACCGCCGACTCGCCAACGCCATCCGCGCCCTCGCGATGGATGCGGTTGAGGCCGCCAACAGCGGGCATCCGGGAATGCCGATGGGCATGGCCGATGCGGCGACCGCGCTGTTCACCCGGCACCTGAAGTTCGACGCCGCCGATCCGCACTGGCCCGACCGCGACCGGTTCATCCTCTCCGCCGGCCACGGGTCGATGCTGCTCTACGCCTTGCTTTATCTGACCGGATACGAGCGGCCGACGATCGACGACATCAAGCATTTCCGCCAGCTCGGCTCCGTTACTGCCGGGCACCCCGAGAATTTCGAGATGCCGGGGATCGAGGTCACTACCGGACCGCTCGGGCAGGGGCTCGCGATGTCGGTCGGCATGGCGATCGCCGAGCGCCATTTGAACGCGATCTACGGCGACGAACTGGTCGACCACCGCACTTTCGTCATCGCCGGGGACGGCGACCTGATGGAGGGCGTCAACCATGAGGCGGTCGGGCTCGCCGGGCACCTGAAGCTCGGCCGGCTGATTGTGCTGTGGGACGACAACAACATCACCATCGACGGCTCGACCGATCTGTCGCGCGACGAGGACGTGGCCGCGCGATTCCAGGCGGCGAAATGGCACACGGTCGAGTGCGACGGGCTTAGCGCCGACGACGTCAGCCGCGCGATTGACGAAGCCGTCGCCGACCCGCGACCGAGCCTTATCCGCTGCAAGACCATCATCGGCTTCGGAGCGCCCAACAAGCAGGGGACGGCCGCGACCCACGGCTCGGCGCTCGGCAAGGACGAGGTCGCGGCGGCGAAGGTCGAGCTCGGGCTCGAGCCCAAGCAATTCTTCGTGCCTGACGACGTGCTCGCGGCGTGGCGCGAGGTCGGGCGCAAGGGCGCCGCTGCTCGCTCTCAATGGGAGGAACGGCTCTCAACGAATTCGCAGAAAGACGATTTTCTCGCGCGGCTATCGGGCAAAGTCAGCGATGCTTGGCTCAAGCCATACCTCGACAAGCTCTATGGTGAACTGAAACCGGTTGCCACGCGCAAGGCTTCGGAGATGGCGCTCGAAGCGATCAACGCGGCGATTCCCTCGACCATCGGCGGCTCGGCGGACCTCACGGGGTCCAACAATACGCTGACCAAGGGTTTGGAGGCGCTGACGCCCGAGAATTACGCCGGCCGCTACGTCCACTACGGCATCCGCGAGTTCGGGATGTCGGCGGCGATGAACGGGATGGCGCTTCATGGCGGCGTGATCCCCTACGGCGGCACGTTCCTGGTCTTCACCGATTATGCGCGGCCCGCGATCCGCCTGTCGGCGCTTCAGAAGGCGCGGGTGATTTACGTGATGACCCACGACAGCATCGGGCTTGGCGAGGATGGCCCGACGCACCAGCCGATCGAGCATCTTCAGAGCCTCCGTGCGATGCCCCAGCTATACGTCTATCGCCCCGCCGACGCGGTCGAGACGGCGGA
>DASUIC010000089.1:0-21045 GCA_036273215.1 Sphingomicrobium sp. | reverse complement strand
ATGGTCATCACCGGCGCGCTGGTCGGAAGCTCGGGCGCGATCCTCAGCTACATCATGTGCCGGGCGATGAACCGCAGCTTCATTTCGGTCATCGCCGGCGGCTTCGGAGTGGTTGCGAGCAGCGGCGAAGCGGCGGCGATCGACCGGCCCTACAAGCGCGGCTCGGCCGAAGACGCGGCGTTCCTGATGAGCCAGGCCGAGCAGGTCATCATCGTTCCCGGCTACGGAATGGCGGTCGCGCAGGCGCAGCATGCGGTGCGCGAGATGGCGGATTTGCTCAAAGCGAAGGGCGTGACGGTCAAATATGCAATCCACCCGGTCGCGGGCCGAATGCCAGGCCACATGAACGTGTTACTAGCCGAAGCCAACGTGCCCTATGACGAGGTGTTCGAGCTCGAGGACATCAACAGCGAGTTCGCCCAGACCGACGTCGCCTACGTCATCGGGGCCAACGACGTCACCAACCCCGCCGCCAAGAACGACAAGAGCTCGCCGATCTACGGGATGCCCGTGCTCGACGTGGAGAAGGCGAAGACGGTGCTGTTCGTGAAGCGGTCGATGGGCGGGGTCGGCTATGCCGGAATCGACAACGAGCTCTTCTATCGGGACAACACGATGATGCTTCTCGGCGACGCAAAAAAGATGACGGAGGAGATCGTCAAAGCCCTCGGCTGAGCGATTCCCAAATCGTTACGGCAGCGCCGCGCAACGGTTCGGCGCAAAGCTGTTAACTATCTGGTAAAGCGTGAATTTACGCCTTGTCGCGTCCGCCCGGATGCCGGAGGAAATGCATGGGCAAACGAACACGAGAGCGGGGAAGGGGGCTCAGGTTGCGCAAGCTGGGCATCATCGGCGGGACGAGCTGGCACTCGACCGCACTGTACTACGACCATATCAACCGCGGAGTCGCTCAGCGGCTCGGCGGCCTGCACAGCGCGCGCCTGGCGATCGAGAGCCTCGATCTGGCCCCGATCGCGCAGATGGAGCTGGCGGGCGACTGGGACGCAGTCGCCAAGGAAACCGTCGACGCGGGCAAGCGGCTCGAGGCGAGCGGCGCCGAAGGGATCATCATCACTTCGAACACCGGCCACAAAGTGTTCGACGCCGTCGCCGCCAACGTCGACGTTCCGATGCTCCACATCGGCGATGCCGTGGCCGACCGGCTCGTCGCCGACCGGCAGACGCGGGTTGCGCTGCTCGGGACTCGATTCACGATGACCGAGGGTCACGTCCGCGACCGGCTCGAGCGCCGCGGCATCCAGCTTGCGCCGATCGATGCCGGCTGGATGAAAGAAGTCGACCGGATCATCTTCGAGGAGCTCTGTGTCGGCCGCGTCGTCCGCGACAGCCAGCGCAAGCTCAAGACTCTGATCACCGAGCTCGCCAAGCAAAAGGTGCAGGCGATCGTCCTCGGCTGCACCGAGCTGGTGCTGGCGGTGGAAGTGCGCGCCAACGTGCTCCCGGTCTACGATTCGACCCTGATCCACGCCCGCGCGGCGGTGGACTGGATGATCGTCGAGCAGGAAGAGGCAAGGGCGGCTGCGTGAGCGTCATCCCGGGCTTGATCCGGGACCCGCTTTGTTTCCACCGTTTCGAAGGCAGGCAGGCCCCGGCTCAAGGCCGGGGTGACGAGTGAAAGCATCGGTCTTATCTCGCTCTCGTGACCAAGGCCGACCGTCCCGACCATCCGCGAGCCGCCGAGCGCTTCAACGAGGAGCAGGCGACCTATGCCGTGCGCGGCGCGGACCAGCCGGACCTCGATACCGGTGTTGCGGCTATCCGCGAGGTGCTGAAGACGCTTCCGCGGAACCCCGGCGTCTACCGCATGCAGGATGCGCGCGGCGACGTGCTCTACGTCGGCAAGGCGCGCGCGCTGAAGAACCGCGTGACCAACTACACGCAAGTCGTCAAGCTTCCGAAGCGGCTGCAGCGGATGGTGTCGCAGACCCGTTCGATGACGATCGTCACCACGCGCACGGAAGCCGAGGCGCTGCTGCTCGAAGCGCAGCTGATCAAGCGCTTCCGCCCGCCCTACAACGTGCTTCTGAGGGACGACAAAAGCTTTCCCTTCATCCTGCTGCGCGAGGACAGCGCCTTCCCGCGGGTCCAGAAGCACCGCGGGGCGAGGCGGATCAAAGGCCATTATTACGGTCCGTTCGCAAGCGCGGGATCGGTTACCCGCACACTTAATGCACTTCAGAAACTGTTCCTTTTAAGAAGCTGTTCCGACAGCTTTTTCGAGAACCGTTCCCGGCCTTGCCTGCTCTACCAGATCAAACGCTGCTCTGCGCCCTGCGTCGGGAGGATCGGCGAAGAGGAATATGCCGAGCTGGTCGGCGAGGCGAAGGAGTTCCTCGCCGGCAAGTCGACCGGCGTCCAATCGCGGCTCAGCAAGTTGATGGCGCAGGCGGCCGACAAGCAGGATTATGAGCTCGCGGCGGTCTATCGCGACAGGCTTCGCGCGCTGACCTACATCCAGGGCAGCCAGACGGTGCACGCCGAGGGTCTCGGCGACGCCGACGTGTTCGCGCTGGCGTGCAAGGCCGGAACGGTCTCGATCCAGGCCTTCTTCATCCGCGGCGGACAGAATTGGGGGCATCGCGCTTTCTTCCCTGCGCATACCAACGACGTTCCGGAAGCCGATGTTCTGTCGAGCTTCCTCGTCCAGTTTTACGAAGACATGCCGCCCCCGCGGCGAATCCTGCTCGACCGCGAAATCGCCGATAAGGCGCTGGTTGAGGAAGCGCTGTGTGAGCGGGCAGGGCACAAGGTCGGGATCGAAATTCCGCAGCGGGGCTCGCGGCGAAAGCTGATCGATCAGGCGAAACGCAATGCCGAGGAAGCTCTCGACCGCCGCCTCGCCGAGACCACGACGCAGGGTAAGATCCTGCGCGAGCTTGCCGACACCTTCGAGCTCGCCGACGTGCCCAAGCGGATCGAGGTATACGACAACAGCCACATCATGGGCACAAGCGCGACCGGGGCGATGATCGTGGCCGGGCCCGAGGGGTTCCGCAAGAATAGCTACCGCAAGTTCAACATCAAACGGCCCGAAACGCAGCCGGGCGACGATTTCGCGATGATGCGCGAAGTGCTGGAGCGGCGCTTCGCCCGACTGGAGAGGGAAGACCCCGACCGGCAGACCGGTGAATGGCCCGACCTGCTTCTGATCGACGGCGGCAAGGGCCAGCTTTCGGCCGTTTGCGAAGCGCTGGAGGATGCTGGCATCCATGACGTGCCGGTGGTCGGAGTTGCCAAGGGGCCGCACCACGGGCGAGAGGGTCGCGAGGTCTTTCACCTGCCTGGCGGGCGCGAGATCACGCTCCAGCCTAATTCCGCTTTATTGTTCTATCTCCAGCGCTTGCGCGACGAAGCTCACAGGTTTGCGATCGGCACCCACCGGGCCAAACGGGCGAAGAGCCTGACCACCTCGACCCTTGATGAGGTGCCGGGGATCGGTCCCACCCGCAAGCGCGCGCTGCTCATGCATTTCGGAACCGCCCGCGCTGTGAAGGGCGCCGCGCTGGAGGACTTGGAAAAGGCGCCGGGCATCAGCAGCGCGACCGCTCGGCAGGTCTACGATTATTTTCATCCGAGAGGATGATGCGCTTCACCACGCCCGCGATCGTCTGCGCGCTTCGCAATCACGGCGAGCACGGCGCGGTGGTTCGGTTGATGACTCCCGAACATGGGCTGCAGGCGGCCTATGTGCGCGGCGCGCGCGGGCGCCGGATGCGGCCGGTGCTGATTGCCGGCAATCTCGTCGAGGCGGAGCTCAGCGCTCGGACTGACGCCCAGCTGCCGCAAGCGGCGCTCGAGCTCGTCCACAGCCGCGGCCCTTTGCTGTCGGAGCCGCTCCCAGCAGCCGCCATCGAATGGGCGACCGTACTCACCGCAACCGCTCTCCCCGAGGGCCAGCCTTATCCGCCGCTCTATCAGGCGTTGGAGGGTCTGCTCGACGCCATCGAGGCGGCGCCCACGGCAAGCGGCTGGGGCGCGGCGCTGGTGCGCTACGAGCTGCTGCTCCTCGCAGAGCTCGGGTTCGGGCTCGATCTCGACGAATGCGTCGTGACCGGCAGCAGCGACAATCTGGTCGCGGTCAGCCCACGCTCCGGGCGTGCGGTGAGCGCAGGCGAGGCGGAGCCTTATGCCGGCAGGCTGCTCGCGCTCCCGTCCTTCCTGCGCGAGGGCGGTGAAGGAGACTGGCCGGCGATAGTCCAGGGACTCGACCTCACCGGCCATTTCCTGCTCCGAGACTTGTTGATCGACCGTTCGAAGCTGATCGTCGATGCGCGTGAGCGGCTGATCGAACGGCTTCGCCGCGCCGGTGGTCTTGCCTAGTTGCCAGTGCAAAAGCGCCCGCTAGAGTGAAGCCGTGACGATCGATACGCTCGCCATGCTCTTCCCCCATCTCGCCGTGACCCGCGGGGTTGCGGTTCGGGTCGCGGTCAGCTTCCTCGCCGAACAGTCGGACCCGTCGACCAGCCGCTGGTTCTGGTCGTACCATGTGCGGATCGAGAACGGCTCCGATGTAGCCGTCCAACTCCTCTCGCGCAGTTGGACCATCATCGACGGCCGCGGCACGATCCATGAGGTGGTCGGCGAAGGAGTGGTGGGCGAAATGCCGCTGATCGCGCCGGGCGGGAGCTTCGATTATGTCTCCGGCTGTCCGCTCGACACGCCCGACGGAGCGATGAGCGGGACCTACCGGATGGTCGACGAGGATGGCAGCGCTTTCGACGTGGAAATCCCGCGATTTCAGCTTTTAAGCTCCTGAGCTTCGTTCAAGGTACGAGCGCGCATGGCTGATCCGGGTTCGCCAGGACACGGACCGATAATCGCCGTCGGAGCGAACGACGGCTGGAACATCGTCAACTATCGGTCGGGACTGATTCGAGCGCTTCGTGGCGCCGGCATGCGCGTCGCCGTGCTTGCTCCGTCGGGAGCGCATGACCAGGCGATCCGCGCCATCGCCGACTTCTACCCTGTTCCGGTCAGCGCCCGCGGCACGTCGCCAACGGCGGACATGCGGACGTTGCTCGCCTTCCGCCGCCAGCTGAAGTCGATCGGGCCGGCGGCCTTCCTCGGTTTCACGGCCAAGCCAAACATCTACGGGTCGATCGCGGCGCGCAGCCTCGGCATTCCGGTGATCAACAATATCAGCGGGCTGGGGAGCACGTTCGGCCGCCGGACGATGCTCACCCGCCTCATGATGGGCCTCTATCGGTTCGCGATTCGACGCTCGGCTGTCGTGTTCTTCCAGAACTCCGAGGACCGGCGCCTGTTCGAACAGGCGCGGCTCGTACGGCAAGACCAGACGGCGTTGCTCCCCGGGTCGGGAATCGACCTCGACCATTTCGCGCCGCGGCCGCGGGACCCGCACGGCGGGGACTTCACTTTCCTGCTCGCCGCCCGCCTGCTGTGGGACAAGGGCGTCCGCGAATATGTCGAAGCCGCGAGGCGCGTCCGGTCCGGCGGCAAGCGGGCCAAATTCCAGATCCTCGGCATCATCGAGCCCGAGAGCCGCGCCGCCGTCCCACTCGCGCAGCTCGAAGCATGGGCTCGCGATGGCATAATCGATTATCTCGGCTCCGCCCGCGATGTCCGGCCAGCGATCGCCGCCGCCGGCTGCGTGGTCCTTCCGTCCTACTACCGCGAAGGCGTCCCGCGTGTGCTGCTCGAAGCGGCTTCGATGGCGGTTCCGGTGATCACGACCGACTGGCCCGGATGCCGCGAGGCGGTGGAGGATGGAGAGACGGGCCTGCTTTGCGAACCGAGGTCTGCCGAGGCGCTGGCGGCCGCGATGGAGCAAATGCTCGGGATATCGATCGAGGAGCGGCTGCAGATGGGACAAGCGGGGCGCGCCAGGATGGAACGCGAGTTCGCCGAGGCGATTGTTCACCGGGCGTATCTGAGCGCCTTGGCAAGGCTGGGGATCGAAGGGATCGCGCGCTGAATGTTCAACTGGTCTGCAAAACGCGAACATAGACCCGCGGGAGCACGCGGGTGGCGCGCCTATGTCGTGGGCGACATCCACGGCCGGCTTGATTTGCTCGAGGCGATCCTTTCCAAAATTCACCGGGACTTAGGGCGGCGGCATGCGCGCAAGACGCTGCTGGTGTTCGTCGGCGACCTGATCGATCGCGGGCCGAATTCGGCGCAGGTCATCGAACGGCTGCGCACCTATCGGCGAGAAGGAGTCCGCCCGGTCTTTCTTCTCGGCAATCACGAGGAGGTCCTGCTCCGGATCCTGAAGGGCGACTCCGAGCTGATCTCGAAATGGCGATGGTTCGGCGGATCGGAATGCCTTCAAAGCTATGGGGCCGATCCGGCTTCGCTTACCGGCCTGAGCGGAGAACAGGCCCTCGCGGTGGTCCGAAACGCAATTCCCGCGTCCCACGTCGAGTTCCTCGAGTCCTTCGACGACAGCCTGCGCTTTGGCGATTTCCTGCTCGTCCACGCCGGCATCCGTCCGGGAATCGAGATCGAACAGCAGCGTCAGACCGACCTCAGATGGATCAGGGAGCCGTTCCTGTTCGACGACACCGATCACGGATTCGTCGTCGTCCATGGTCATACCATCACCCAGCGCGTGGATGTCCGGTCGAATCGAATCGGAATCGACACCGGCGCCTATCGCACCGGCGTTCTTACCGCTCTTGCCATCGAGAATTCGCGCACCTGGTTCCTCGACACGCGCGAGGACGCGTCTGCGGAGCGCTCGACAACGCATTGATTTGGTCCATTTTCGATTGTAACTGTCTCCGCGGCGGGAATGTTCGTAAACGGGGGGAGTTCGCGCGTCCTTTGCGAGGAGTGACCCGTGCCTGTTGATCTTGCATATCGTTTCAGCGCCGCGGCCCTTTGCGCCGTTCCGCTCGTCATTGGTGGCTGCGCCGATAAGCGCGGCGGAACGCTCCCTTACGATCACGTTCTCGCTGCCCCTGATGCGCCGCACTTCCAGGCGTTGCCGGCGGATTACAAGATTGCTCCGCTCGACAAGCTGACCATCAAGGTCTTCAGGGCCGATGACCTTTCGGGCGACTATGACGTGGATCTCGCGGGTCACATTTCCATGCCGCTCGTGGGCCAGGTCGAGGCGGTCAATCTGACCACCGAGCAGCTCGACCAGAAGCTCACCGCGCTCCTCGGCAAAAAATATTTCGAGCATCCGGACGTCAGCGTCAGCATCAAGGAATCAACCGCGCACGTGGTCACGGTCGATGGGGCAGTGAACGGATCGGGACAGTACCAGATCGGTGGTCCGATCACGCTCATCCAGGCGGTCGCCATGGCCAAGGGCACCAGCGAAGACGCAAATGCCCGCCGAGTAGCCGTGTTTCGGATGATCGACGGTCAGCGGCAGGGCGCAGCATTCGATCTCACGTCGATTCGGCGCGGCCAGGCGCCTGACCCTCAAATCTTCCCGGGCGACATCGTCGTGGTCGACGGTTCCTCCGTGAAGGCGACGGAGAAGCAGCTGTTCCAGGCGTGGCCGTTGCTCAGTATCTTCACACCACTCGGACTCTAAGCCCCAGGTGCGACCAATCATCGGAAAAGGTGAGCGAAAGTGAACACCAGCCTAGCCGTTCCGAACCAGGGCCCCTGGCCGCTTGGACAATATCAACCCGAGCCCACGCTCGGGCCGGGACAGCGCATGTACGCTGGTACCAACATCCTCGATTTCACGACTCTCATGCGGATCATCCATCACTGGCGGTGGCTGGTCCTTGGCGCGGTCGGGCTCGGGCTGGCCGGCGCGATCCTTGCCACGCTGCTGACGAAGCCGGTCTATCGTGCGTGGGTGACGCTCGAAGCCAATCCCCCGACGTTCCAGGTCACCGACGACAAGTCGTCCGACCGCGATGTCGGGACCGGCGATTCCGCGGACTTCGTCGCGACCCAGGTCGGCCTGCTGTCGAGCAGGAGCGTGGCCGAGCGCGCCGCTCAGGAGCTTAACCTCGCCAACAACCCCGACGTGGTGCCGCAGGACATCGAAGCGTCCAAGCGACTGCGCATTTCGACCGGCGTCGTCGCGGGCGGATTGAGCGTTACTCCTCCAGAAGAGGGTGAGCTGATCAAGTTCAGCTACGATTCGACCTCGCCGCAGCTTGCGGCGTCCATCGCCAATGGAGTTGCCGACAGCTTCATCAACACCGCTCTCCAGCGGCGCTACGAATCCTCTGCCTACGCGCGCAACTTCCTCGAGCGGCAGATCAACAAGACGAGGGGGGACCTGGAGCGCTCGGAGCGCTCGCTGGTCGCTTATGCCCAGGCCCAGGGGATCATCAATACAGCGACTCCAAGCGCTGACGGCAGCGTCTCGGGCGGGGACACCGCCTCCCTGCAGGGCGAATCGCTGGTCAAGCTCAACGAGGCGCTCGCCGACGCGACCGCCAAAAGGGTCGCCGCAGAAGGCGCCTACCGAGAGGCGCTCGCCACCGGGCCGACATCCGATGTCACCGACAGCACTCAGGTGCTTCGGCAGCAGCTCGCGCAGCTGCAGGCGGACTATCAGCAGAAGCGGACCTACATGAAGCCGGACCATCCGGACATGATCAGCCTTCATTCGCAGATCGCGGAACTGCAGCGCCAGATCGGCCAGCAGCAGGCGCAAGTCGCCAGCGGCCACAATAATAGTCTGCTTGCCGCATACCGGGCGGCGCTCTCTGCGGAGCAGGCGCTAAGGGCGCGTGTGGATCAACTGAAAGGCGACGTCCTCAACCTGCGCGGCCGGAGCATCCAGTATACGATCCTTCAGCGCGAGGTGGATACCAACCGCGCGCTCTACGATGCGCTTCTCCAGCGCTACAAGGAGATCGGAGTCGCCGGCGGAATTGGAATTGCGCCCGTTTCGATCGTGGACCGGGCCGTGGTCCCCGGGCTTCCATACAAGCCCAATCTGTTCCTGAACCTCATTCTTGGACTGGGATTGGGTCTTGCCGCCGGAGTCGCCGGGGCAGTCGGCCTCGAATTCCTCAACGACACGATCAAGAGCCGCGAAGACGTCAGGAAGAAATTGTCGCTGCCGTGCCTTGGCGTGGTGCCGAAGACTCCGGCCAAGGATACGTTCCTCGAGGATCTGAAGGACCCGGCATCGATCGTTTCGGAAGCTTATTCGGCGATCGTGGCCGCGCTTCGCTTCAGCACCGAGGCGGGCATGCCCAAGCTGATCCTGGTGACCAGCACCAGATCGGGCGAAGGCAAGTCGTCGTCCGCGCTTGCGCTCGCCCAGAACTTCGCGCGGCGCGGCCGGTCGGTTCTGCTGATCGACGGCGACCTCCGCAAGCCAGCGTTCAAGGCGGCGAGCGACAAGATCGGCCTCAGCAAGCTGCTGACGACCGAAGACAAGGTCAAGGACCATCTCGTCGAGACTCAGCATCCAAACCTGTGGCTGCTGCCCAGCGGCCCGATCGCGCCGAACCCGGCGGACCTGCTCTCGACAGGCCGAATCCGCAGGATCATGGCCGAGGCGATGGACCAGTTCGAACTGGTGGTGATGGATGGCCCGCCGACCCTCGGACTCGCCGACGCGCCGCTCCTTGCCGCGGCGGCCGGTGAAGTTCTCTTCATCATTGAGAGCGGCAGGACGCGTACGCGGGCGGCCATCGAAGCGCTCAATCGCCTCGAAGCGACCGGAACTCACGTGCTCGGAGTGACGCTCACCAAGTCGATGGATATGGCCGGCGGCTATGGCTACGGCCGGTCCGCATATGGCTACGGGTACGGGTACGGCTATGGCTACGGCTACGGTTATGGGTACGGCAAAGGTAAGGTGAAGCGGACCGAAATCCTCATGATCCCGCAAGGCGAAGAGGAAGCGGCGCCGCAGCCCGAGCCGGAAACTTCCGACGCCTGAGCTCGAATAGGGGGGGACGGCCGATGATCGTGCGTCGGTTGGTCGTCGTCTTCCTGTCGCTGCTGCTCGCCGTTCAAATTGTCCGGAACTCCGCCGTGGAGGCGCTCGCGGAATTGCATCCGAACACCGCCGCGCGGGTCTGGGCCGGGCATCCTGCGGTCGAGCTTTCGCTGGGAATGACGGACATCGCCCGCTCGGCGCGCGCGGGACGGCCGGTCAGCAGTTCGACGCTGGCGAAAATCCGGGATGCGGCGGTCAAGGCGCCGCTCGCTCCCGAGCCGTTCCTGGTGGAGGGCGTGGTCGATCAGCTGGCCAATGATCCGGGCAAGGCGGAGGCGGCTTTCCGCGCTGCTCAGTGGCGTGACCCCCGGTCGCTCCCCGCAGCCTATTTCCTGGCCGAACATTATTTTCGAATCGGCAGGCAGGTCGATGGCCTTCGGCAGATCGCGACGCTTGCCCGGCTTTCGCCGAGCGGAATCGGAAGCGTCGCTCCGTACCTCGCGGCTTACGCTCGAAATTCCTCGAACTGGCCGCAGATGCGGGCGCTCTTTCGTTCCGAACAGGAGGTCGAGGATCCGGTGCTCGTGGCTCTGTCGGAAAATTCCGGCAACGCCGCCGCAGTGCTGGCGCTCGCCGACGGCGCACATCGTAATGCGCAAAGCCAGTGGCTGCCGATCCTCGTCCGAAGTCTGATTGCCGCCGGGCGCTATGGCGATGCGCGGTCGATCTGGTCGCAAATAGCCGGAGTCGCAAACACGCCCGCTCAACTGATCTATGACTCGTCCTTTTCCCGACCCGCCGCTCCGCCGCCTTTCAATTGGGCGCTCACCTCCTCGACAATCGGGCTCGCGGAACGGCAGCGTCCGGGCAAGCTCCACGTGCTCTTCTACGGCCAGGAAGACGGAGTCCTTGCCACCGAGCTGCTGCTGCTCGCGCCGGGCACCTACCATCTTTCGCTGCAGCTCGCCGGCGCCGGTTCGCACGAGAACGAACTGGTCTGGTCCGCGCAGTGCGAAAAGACTCAGACGGAGCTTTCGAGGACCGATCTCGCCACGGCTGCCGCTCGAGGATGGGACTTTCAGGTCCCGGCCGACTGTCCGGCCGTGTGGCTCAATCTTTCCGGCTCGTCATCGGACGTCCCGCAGCAGGCGGAAGCGACGATTTCGCAGCTGAAGCTCGACAGGGCCGCGCCCCGTGCATAGCCGAGCGCGCCAGGCGGTCGCGCCTGTTTATCTGTTTGCCTGTTTGATTCTCGGCGGCAGCGCGCAGGGGATCTGGCAGAACATGGTCCTGCAGCTCGCGGGCGTGGCGATCATCGGCTGGGCGGCGGCCTCGTCTCCCGCGGGCGGAGTCGCAGCCCCGGCCCGCCACCTGCTGATGATAGCGGCGCTCGCAATCGCGGTCGTCGGCGTAGAGCTGATTCCATTGCCTATTTCCTTGTGGGCTGAGCTGGGCGCACGCAAAGCGCTTGCGCAGCAGTACGGCACATTGGGTATCCACCCCTCTGCTCTGCCTTTGTCCCTCAATCCCTACGGCTCGCTCGATTCGCTGCTCGGAGTGATCCCGCCGCTGGCGATGGTCTGCGCAATGGTCCGCCTCAAGACATATCGGCCGGCGTGGCTCGCCATTGCGCTGCTCGCCGGCACTGTCGCCGGAATCCTGCTCGGCGCGCTGCAAGTCGCAAGTTCGCACGCCACCGAGCCGCCCTGGTACCTGTATGAGGAGACCAACATCGGGACCGCAGTCGGCTTCTTCGCCAATGTGAATCACATGGCGACCCTTCTCGTCATCAGCCTCCCGTTCCTCGCCGCCATTGCCGCGACGAGCCGCACCGGGAACGTGCAGCGCTATTCCGCGGTGATCGCGCTGACCGCGGGCGGCGCGCTGCTGATCGTCGTCGGGCTAGCGCTCAACGGCTCGCTCGCCGGCTACGGTCTCGCGCTCCCCGTGTTGGCGGCGAGTGCGCTGATCGTGCTTCGGCCGAACAGCCGGCTGCGCATCTGGGCCGTGGTTACGGCGGCACTGCTGCTTGTGGGCGCCGTGACGGCGCTCGAGACGACATCCATCGGCGGGAGCAGAATCGGCGAGGACGCGACCACGTCCGTCCAATCGCGCGAGGCCATTCTCTCGACCACCGCGGAGGCGCTGAAGGACTTCTTTCCGTTCGGCTCGGGGCTCGGATCGTTCCGAAGCGTGTACCACCTTTACGAGAAGCCGACCGAGGTTACCGACACCTACGTGATCCATGCCCACAACGATTATGTTGAGCTCGCGCTCGAGACTGGGGTCGCCGGTTTGATCGTGCTGGCGCTGTTCCTCGTCTGGTGGGCGGCGGCGGTCTGGCGCGTATGGAGAACCGCGGAGGCGGGCCCGTTCGCTCGCGCCGCCTCGATCGCCTCGGCGGCCGTCCTGGTCCACAGCCTGGTCGATTTTCCGCTGCGCACCGCCGCAATCAGCGCGTGCTTCGGGATGTGCGCCGCTTTCCTCGGGGACCGACGCGCCCCGCGTGCAGCCGAAGCCTCTGACCTGCGCCCGACGCGCCACGTTGTCATGAGATAAGCGGAACCGCATTCTGCACGCGCTCTGGAACATCGTCGTCGCCGCAATGCTGTCATGGCACCAGGGCAAGCTGTTCATCGAGCACGCCGTCTCGATCAGCCACGACACGCTCCACGTGATCATCGGCGTGCTGCTCTGGCTCGTGTTCGCGCTGCTCACGCGACGCCCGCTCTCGTCATGGCTCCCGTGGTCGTGGCTGTTTGCAGTCATCGCGTGGAACGAGACCGTGGATCTGTGGATGGAGCAATGGCCGGACCCCGGGCAGCAATATGGCGAGGGGGCGAAGGACCTGCTCCTGACCATGCTTCTGCCCACCGTTCTCATGCTTGCCGTTCGACTGCGCCCGGACCTGTTTCGAAGCGCGCCGCGCGGCCGTCGGCGTTAGGCGCGGTTGGCCAGCGCGACGAAGCCCTGCCTTGCCAGTTCGGTAAGCTTGAACCGCAGGCCGGGGACGAGGAACAGCTCCGACCGGTGAATCGCGGCCGTGCCGAGCGGGACTGCGGTCGGCTCGACCGGCTCGCGGCGTCCCGCGACCTGCTTTAGTGCAGCTCTGCAGAGCATTTGTGCGGCGGGCTCGCGGCGAAGCTCCGATCGGAAAGGCTCATTTCTCGCCAGCGAGTCGAAGAGTGTGTCCGCAACGAGCAGCGCCTGCATCGCACAGCGGCCGGCGCCAAGCTCGACCGATCGCCGATAGCGGCGCTCGATCTCGACGCCGGCGAGCGGCGCCAGAAGCGCTGCGAAGTCGGCCATCCACTTGAGCCGGAACCAGGCGCTCCAGGAGCCGTGAACCGCGAGATAGGCGAACAGTTCGTCGTCGGCGAGCGTCGGTAAGAGGATCCCGTTTCCGACATCCACCGTCTGCCGAGGAGAATGGTTGTCGATCGAGGGAAGCAGCCGCGGCGTGTCGGACAAGCGCGTATGGAGGTCGATACGCATCGGTGTGCCGGGCTTGGCCCAAAGGGACTCCTTGCGCAGCCGATGCCACCTTCGAAGGCGCCGGATATCGCCGTGAGCGGGATCGGTCAGACGAAAGCCGAGCGACTGCAGCAATCCGGCGCTGCTCTCCAGCGCGTCACCGGGCACCAGGATGTCGATGTCGACCGCGGCCTTGGCCGACGATTCGCCATAGGCGAGCGCCCCGAGCGTCAGTCCCTTCAGGAACAGCAGTGGAATGGCGGCCGACTCGAAGCTTCGAAGGAGGATGCCGCATTCGTGAGCCGCCTGCAGGTTGAGGGCCGCGATGGCAGCGCTGTCGCCGGCGAGCGCTTCTTCGATCTCTCGAGGCACGAATTGTGCAGGCAGGGCGCGCCAGGCGAGACCCTGCACGCGATGGAAGCGGGCCAGGCGAAGGAACATCGCCGGATCGAGATTGTCAGGGAAGCTGGCAGGCGTGCGCTCCTCCGCCCGGAAGTTCCACCGGCAGCAGTCCGCAAGAAAGGCGAATTCGGGGGTCAGGTGCACCGGCATATGTTTAGCCGCGCCGCTGCGAATCGCCACGCGCCTCACGACAGAGCCTGACAATCGCGGGAGCGGCGTTATTCTGGCGATGCATGGCAACCGCGAAGTCGAGCATCGTACAACGGTGGCAGAGCCTCGGCGGCGATCGCCGGCAGCTCCTCGTTCGAGCGGTTCTGGTCCTCGCAGCCGCTTCAGCGTGCGTTGCGGTCTTGCCGTTCCGCCGCGCCATTCGGTTCGGAAGCATCGAACCCGTGCGCGGTCGCGAACGGTGGAGAGCCGAAGAGTGCGTCTGGGCCGTCGAGACGGCCTCCCGATATCTGCCACTGCGCACGATGTGCATCGAAAAAGGCTTGGCGGTGCAGCGTCTTCTTCGCCGCTCGGGGGCGGTCGCGCGGCTGCACTACGGAGCGCGTCACGATCCTCAAACGGGCAAGCTCCAGGCGCATGTGTGGGTCAGCCTCGACGGCGCCATTCTCATCGGGGGCGAGGACGCCGCCGGCTTCGCGGAAGTCGCCACTTATGGCTGACGAGGCGATCGGCGCCGACTCCGCGGACTACACGGTATTCGGATTGCGCGTCCGGAGCAGCTTGCCCTTGCCGGAGCTCTTTCCTGCAACGGGCTGCGGCGAAGCCGACGTTTTGATCGACAGCGGTGGCATCGAGGCGCCCGAATCGACTCCGGGCCTGACGGTCGCGAACGACGGATTGCTCCTGACCGTACCCGAGGTCGGCCGGTTCCTGATCTCGGATGGGCGTTCGATCCGGGCCGAGCCGATGAACGGAGTCGATCCGCGCAACGTGCGCCTGTTCCTGCTCGGCTCGGCTTTCGGTGTGCTGCTGCACCAGCGCGGACTTCTGCCCCTTCATGCCAACGCGATCGAGGTCGATTCGAACGCCTTCGCGTTCAGCGGGGCATCGGGGGCGGGCAAATCGACTCTTGCCGCCTGGTTTCACGACCGCGGCTTTCGGTTGGTCGCGGACGACGTTTGCGTGGTGCGGTTCGATTCGCATGGAAAGGCGCAGGCTTGTCCCGGCTTGCCGCGGCTGCGTCTCTGGCTGGACGCGCTGGAGAAAACCGGGCGCGCATCGGCCGGATTGCACCGGTCCTATGCGGGATCGGCCGCGGGGCTCGACAAGTTCGATGTCCCGCTTGGATGGGAGACGATGCGATCCGAAAACATTCCTCTCCGCGCCGTCTACCTTCTCGACGAAGGGGAATCATTTGCGATCTCGCGCCTGCGCGGAGTCGAGGCGGCCCAGGTGATTTTCGAGAATACCTATCGGGGATCCTACCTTGCCGCCGCGAACGCGCATCGCATTCATTGGCAATCGGCGGTGCGGCTGGCGCAGCATACTCCGGTGTTCAGGATCGCGCGCAGCATGCGAACCGACCGGTTCGAAAGCGAGTGTGAAAGGCTTCTCGAGCATCTCTCGTCCGAATTCAGCCTTGGCGCGACCGCCCCGACGCGGGGTGGCTAGCTTCTCCGTCCGAATCGGGCAGGCTCCCGCTCGACATCGCGCAGAAAGGTGCCGACCGCGAGCGCCCTGGTGAACCTGCAGCCCCATTGACGAAGCCGGAACGGGTCCAGGCCCGCGATTTTTTGCCATGAGTCGACGGCCCGCCGGAGCCCCCGGACGTCGACGAGGTCGCGGGCGGCGGGACTCCCGTCGATCTCCTCGATCCACTGAAGTGCGTCGCGCGGGTCGAGCTTCGCGAACCAGTCCGCGCCTTGGTAGCCGCGAACATTATTGCGCACGATCGAGGACGGCAGACGGTCCGAGAGACCTTCGCGCGCAAGCCGCCGGTTCATTCCGTCATTGAGATAGCATTCCGGAGGAAGCCGAAGGCAAAATTCGATCAGCCGGCGGTCCGCGCCCGGGTCTCGCTCGTCCAGTCCAGACTTGGCGAGGGTCGCCTTGACGAACATTCCAGGGTCTGTGGCCGCATACATCGCATATTGATTGCGTCTGAGGCCGGGCGAGTCATAGGCAGAACCGATCTCGTCATCCTTCACTTTGTCGAACCATTCCCGCCGTATGAAGAAATCCTCCGATGTTTCATGGAGATAGCCCGCGAGCCTGGTCCACAGCGGGCGCGGCAGGAAGTCGGTCACCGAGTAGAAGAGGGCCCCTCGCCACCTGGCGGCGCCGCTTCGAACGAGCGCTCGGACCTGCCGCCAATAGTCCACGATCCGGCCGCGCCGGAGCCATTCGGTCAGCACGTCGATGGAGCCGTAGCTCAGGGATGCATTGCCCTGCGTCGTGCTGAGCAGGATTCTTGCTCCCGCGGCGGACGCCTGCCGGTCGATCGCATAACCCCAGCCGTGGTTGGGCACGTTCGGGACCGGAGCTTGATAAATCCTCGGATGATCCTCGAGACAGTCCAGCAGCGGCCCGGAATGAGCGACGGTCCGCTGCTCGATCCCGAGCACTTGCGCGGCGCCTGACGCCAGTGAGGATTCGTCGGCGAGATAGCCGCGGGGAACGGAGAGCGGCAGGCCTGGCGCCGGCGCCATGGTGAACGCGATGAGCTCACGTCGGTCGGGCAGCAATCGCGCAGCCGTCGCGGCCGTCGCGCCGCTGTCGAGCCCGCCGCTGAGGTGCGTCGCGACTGGCCCCCCGACCCGCCGAAGCCTGCATCGCACCGCTTCATCGAGGACCGAGCGGAATTCCTCCGTGACCTCATTCCTCGTTCCTGGCTCGACCGCGGGCGGATGCCAGAAACGCACCTGCCGCTCGCCCTTCGCGGACCATTGAAGATAGTGCCCTGGAAGCACCGACCTGACGCCGGCAAACGGCGTTTCGCCAAGCGCCATGTCGCCGAGCACCATGAAGCGGGCGAGCGCTTCGAGCTGACCGGCGAATTCCGGGGCATCGAGCAATCCACTCGGCATCGAAGCAAAGCGAAAGCAGCGATCCTCGAGGCGATAGCAGAGCGGCCGGTCGCCGAGCGGTCCGCGGGCAAGCATCAGCGTCGCGCTCTCCGAATCGAAGACGGCGATGGCGAATGAACCCACGATTCGCTCGAACAGGCCCGCTTTCCACCTGTTCCAACCGCTCAGCAGGATCGCCGAGTCGGCGGAATCGCTCGTCAAATTCTTATCCGCCAGAGCAGCGAGCAGTTCATTGCGATTGTCGAGCCGCGAATCGGCGGCGAGAAGAATGCCGCCCAAGCGGAGCGGCTGATCGTCGTTGAAGTCCTCGGGCGTCGTCTCAAAGAGCGCCGCGCCGAATGTCGCGCCCTCGACCTTGCTGAACCGGGCGGCGCGACGGCTATAGAGGGATTGAGCCTCGAGGCTCTTGCGGCAAGTGCGGTCCCGCACATCGGGAGGCGCCGGTCCGGCGACCCCGCATATTGCGGTCATCGTGCAAGCGGAGGCGGCAGATTATGAAGCGGAGTTGGGAGTGGACTTCGCATCCGAGCCGGCGTTCTTGCCGTTTTCCGCACCGCCCGCTTCGATCTGCTTCAGTTCGGGCTTCCGCCAGACTTTCTTAGTCATTCGCAGACTCCTATCGCCGGACTCAAAATTGACCTCGTCGCCTAACGTAGTTGCGGGGCAATTTCCAGCCACAACACGCGAACGGCCATTCTGCTCCACATCGGGCGGCTGCTCATAGCTTTCGGCAGAACCAGCAATTCAGCGCAAATCGGAAATCGGCGAACGAATTGGAGGGGCATGAAACCCGGCGCACCTCATGAGTCGCCCACGACGGGAAGGCCACGAGGCTGTTCTGAAGCGGCTCGAGGTCGACATAGTCGTTCGGTCCAACGGCGCTCGTGATCGGCCGCGCGTTGAAGCGGTACAGCCGCAGAGCGCCTCCGGAAAAGGCCTTGGGCTCGCGATAGAAATAATAAACCGCGCTGACGACCCGGTCCTCATCGGGTTTCGCCCCGACAATCTTGCGTCCCTCGCCGTACGACACATCGAGGTGCGGCCGGTAGTGCGCGCCGTCGCCATGCGCCGCCAGTTCGAGCTCGATCGAGGTCGCGTTCGAGGTGGTGCCGATCGCCTGCTCGAGCGAAGCAAGCGCCTCACGCATGCGCTTTTCGAGCGTGGGGCCGAACGGTCCAAGGTTGCGGGTGGTCAAACCGATTCGCAGTTCGGGATCGACCAGGCTCTTGCTGTGCCCGGAATCGTTGATGACCTTTGCGGTTCGAAATTCGCCTTCGTTGCGGGTAGCCCAGTCCAGCAAGGCCCGACGTTCGTCCTCCGGGAGGAAGTCGCGCAGCTGGACGTGAGGGGGAAGCGGCCAGGCTTCGGACCGACTTGTCGAGGTGCCCTCCGCCTCGGGGTTCACGCGGTCCGTTCGATCAGATTCGCGCGGCGCATGTCATCCAGAAGTCCGCGCAGCTCTTCGGTGCACTGATCTTCGCTGACCTCATATTCGCTCAAAAGCTCATCCCTCAGCTCGTCGAAGGTGCGCGGGCGGTCGAGCTTTCGCCAGACATCCTTGGCGACGCTGTTGAACCCGAAGCACGCGCCCTTGGCGGGCTCCAGGGCGACGAGCTCGTCATTGATGTCGGCCTCGAGCAGCTCGACGGCGCGGCGATAGGTTTCAACTCCCACGGACTTCGGCTCCCACCTGTTCACGGCCTCGATCATTCTCGCGCAGGTAGGGACGGATTGTCCACGAAGATTCATCCGACCAGCGAAGCGTGTCCAGCCGTCCGTCCGGCCGCTGGATCAGCCGGCACTGCTTGCCGGTCGTGGCCATGATCTTGTCCCAATGCTCCATCTTGTCGGTGCCGAAGTTGAATACGAGCAGGGTGAACGGCGGGTCGAACGAGCCGGGCGGAGTCGAATGGATGAAATGATCGCCGAAGACGATCGCTTCGCCCGGGCGGTATTCGTACTCGGCGATGTCGCCGGTCATCTTCTTGTAGAGGAGCTTCTGGCCGTCCCCGAAGCCGCACACCGGCGCCAGCATCGTGAACGCCTCGTTGTTCGTCAGCATCCAATCGACATGGAAATTGGCGTCGGTGCACTCGCTGCGCGTGTGCAGGAACCCGGCGTAGAGCCGCGGGTCGCTGTCGAGATCGAGATATTGGCGGACGTGTCTCGCGACATCGAGCCGGTCGAAGGCCGACTGGAACCGATCGAACGTCGCTCCGCTCTCGGGTGAGATCCAGCGGATGTCGCTCTTCCACGTCGGCCGCAGCGTGCAATATTCGGGATCGGACTCCGCAGTGTCGGCAAGCTCCACGAATTCGCCGATTACGTCCATGTCGACCGGGACGGTCAGCACGTTCGGCGCGAGCATTTCCTGGTTGATGAAATGTTTCAAACGCTTGGCCCCGAGGACGAAGCGCCCATTTTGGACTCGGCGGCCGTTTGCCGCAAGGCTGGTGAGTCCAGCTGGATTCCAACCCCAAGGATCGGCTTGTCCGATCCGTTCCACATTGACTCCGCTGGTTCGACTGCTCAGGCGGCTTTCGGATGGTGAGCCCAGCTGGATTCGAACCAGCGACCTACTGATTAAAAGTCAGTTGCTCTACCGACTGAGCTATGGGCCCACGGGCGAGGCGGTTAGCTGTCCCGTGGAGTGCGGGCAAGCGCGGCGAACCGGCCGCTTGTTCCAATGGCGTTGTTGCGGCAGCAGTGCCGTCGATGAGCGTGGCCGCCTTTCTCCGGTCGAAAATCAAGGCTGCGCGCAAGCGCGGGGCGCTGTGGGTGCGGCTGCTCGACATTGTGCGGCTGCTCGCAATTGCCGAGGGCCGGTCGCGCCTGAAGACTCGTGCGATCCATGCGCGGGAGATGCATCAGACCACGTCGGACACTTGGGAGGAGCGCTATCCGGATCTGTTCGACCTCGCAGCGGAGCTCTCGCCCGATGCGAGGCGCATCCTCTCGTTCGGCTGCTCGACCGGCGAGGAGCTTATTTCGCTCCGGCGGCGCTTTCCCGAGGCGGAGATCGTCGGCGTCGAGATCAACCCGCGGTCGCGGCGGATCGCTGCACAGCGTATTGCCCCCGACCGACGGGCATCGGTCCACGCCCGCCTCCCCAATGGCGATTTCGACATCATCTTCGTCCTCGCGGTGCTCCAGCGCGAGCCGCACAAGATCGCCGAGATGAACGTTGCGGACCTGACGCCTTATTATCCCTTCGAGAAGTTCGATGCCGCGGTCGTGAGCCTCGCCGGTCGCTTGAGGACAGGCGGTCTGCTGTGCATGCAGCATAGCCATTATCGCGTGGAGGACAGCTCGGCCACCGGCGATCTGGAGCCGATCGAAAGCTCGCCGCCGCTCGACGGCGTTCTGTTCGGTCGTGATGGCCGACGGCTGAAGGGCGCCGCCGGCAGGACGATGTTCCGCAACAAGTCGGACTAGAATCGGCGCATCAGCCGGTGCGCGAGATGGCGAATCGCGAGACCGTTTACGCGCCAGCCGGGCGCGACGGCGCTCAGCGGCTCGAGCACAAAGCTGCGTTTGGCGAGCTCGCGATGCGGGATCGTCAGCCTTCGTGAACGGAACGTCCCGCCGCTCCACAGCAGGATGTCGAGGTCGAGCACCCGGGCGCCCCAGCGGCGGGCGCCACGCCGCCCGAACTCGCGTTCGATGCGCTTCAGTCGGCGGAGCATTTCGGGCGGGTCGGCATCGCTTTCGATCAACGCTACCGCATTGGCATAATCGCGCCCGCCTGGGCCGACCGCGCGATTCAACATGATCGGCGAGGCGTCGAACAGGCCGAAGTCCGCGTCGAGTCTGGCGATCGCCGCTTCTACCACATGCGGCGGACGGCCGTGCCGCCCGTGCGGCCGGTTCGATCCGATGCCGATGGCATAGAGGTGTTTGGCGCGAGCCAAAGCCATTCGTTCGTCCTGAGCGGAGCGCAAAGCGCGAAGTCGAAGGGCGTTAGCGCCAGCAACGCAGAAAAAGAACGCCCTTCGACTTCGCTCAGGACGGACGGTAGGTGGGTGATGCAATGCTCCAGCCCGCCGACCTGTCGCCGATCCCGCAAGCCGAGGCGCCGCGCGACTGCCCGTTGTGCCCGCGGCTGGTGCGTTTTCGCCACGAGTGCCGGGCCGAGCACCCCGGCTGGTGGAACGCGCCGGTGCCGGCGTTCGGCGACCCCGACGCGTGGCTGGCGATCGTCGGCCTTGCGCCCGGCAAGCACGGCGCGAACCGCACCGGCCGGCCGTTCACCGGCGATTATGCCGGCGAGTTGCT
>DASUIC010000088.1:0-13936 GCA_036273215.1 Sphingomicrobium sp. | reverse complement strand
GCTCCGACCACATTCATCGCCTGGTAGCTCAGCGACTGGCCGGTGAGGCGCCCGGCCGAGAGGAGCAGATAAGCGAGCAGGATCAGAAGCGCTCCGCCCCAGCCCGCGATCTCGACCAGCCAGCGGGTGAGGTCCCAGGCCGGGAGCGCGATCACGCCGCGGCCAGCCTCCTCAGCACATACTGGAGGATGCCGCCCGCGTTGAAATAAGCGAGCTCGTTGAACGTATCGATCCGGCAGCGGGCCGTGAAGCTGAACTCGCTTCCGTCGTCGCGCTCGACGGCGACCTCGACGTCCTGCCGCGGCTTCAGCGAAGCGAGGCCCCGAATCGTATATTTCTCCTGACCCGTGAGCCCGTGCGTCTCCGCGCTCTCGCCGTCGTGGAACTGAAGCGGCAGCACGCCCATGCCGACCAGGTTGGAGCGATGGATACGCTCGAAGCTTTGGGCGATGACCGCTCGGACGCCGAGCAGGATCGTGCCCTTGGCGGCCCAGTCGCGCGAGCTTCCTGTACCATATTCCTTGCCCGCCACCACCACGAGCGGCCGCCCGTCGTGCTGGTAGAGCATCGCGGCGTCGTAGATCGGCATGATCTCGCTCGTCGGCGCATAACGCGTGAATCCGCCCTCGACATTGTCGAGCATGTGGTTGCGGATGCGGATGTTGGCGAAGGTACCGCGCATCATCACTTCATGGTTGCCGCGCCGCGAGCCGTAGCTGTTGAACTCGCCGCGGCTGACCCCGTGCTCGAGCAAATAGCGGCCTGCCGGGCTGTCGGGCTTGATCGCTCCCGCCGGGGAAATGTGGTCGGTGGTGATAGAATCGCCGAAGATCGCCAGCGGCCGCGCCCGCTCGATGTCCGCCGGAGCCGCGGCCTCCATCGTCATTCCGGCGAAGTAAGGCGGGTTCTGGATGTAGGTCGACAGCGGCGGCCAGCTGTAGGTGTCGCCGCCGGTCACCTCGATCGCGCGCCAGCGCTCGTCGCCCCGGTACACGTCGGCATAGCGGCGGCGGAACATCTCGGAATGGACGTGAGCATCGATCAGCAAGCGGATTTCCTCGTTGGACGGCCAGATGTCCTTAAGGAAGACCGGCTCACCGTTGGATGCGGTTCCGAGCGGCTCGTTGATCATGTCCGACCGCACCGTGCCTTTCAGCGCGTAAGCGACGACTAGCGGCGGCGACGCGAGATAATTCGCTCGACAGTCAGGCGACACCCGTCCTTCGAAATTGCGGTTGCCCGAAAGCACGCTGACCGCGACCAGGTCCTTTTCGTTCACCGCCTTGCTGATCGGCTCCGGAAGCGGCCCTGAATTGCCGATGCAGGTCGTGCAGCCGTAGCCGACGAGGTCGAACCCGAGCGCGTTGAGGTCTTCGCTGAGCCCGCTTTCGTTAAGGTAATCGGTCACCACCTGGCTTCCGGGAGCGAGGCTGGTCTTCACCCACGGCTTGACTTGAAGTCCCTTCTCGCGGGCCTTGCGGGCGACCAGGCCGGCGCCGATCAGCACCGACGGGTTCGAGGTGTTGGTGCAGCTGGTGATGGCGGCGATGACCACGTCGCCGCTGCCGATCTCGAAATCTTCGCCTTCGACCGGCACGCGCGGCTCGTTCGCTTTGTGATAGTTCATGTCGAGCTCGGCGTTGAACTGCTCGTCGACCTCACTCAGCAGGATCCGGTCCTGCGGGCGCTTGGGCCCGGCGAGCGACGGCTCGATCGAGCTCATGTCGAGGTCGAGCGTGTCAGTGAACAGAGGTTCGGGCGAACTCGAATCGCGCCAGAGGCCCTGGGCCCGGGTGTAGGCACGAACCAGCTCGATCTGCGCCTCCTCGCGGCCGGTCAGCCGCAGGTAATCCAAAGTGCGCTCGTCTATGGGAAAGAAGCCGCAGGTCGCGCCATATTCAGGCGCCATGTTGGCGATGGTCGCTCGGTCAGCGAGCGGCAGGTTGTCGAGGCCGGGGCCGTAGAACTCGACGAAGCGGCCGACGACGCCCTTCTGGCGGAGCATCTGGGTGACGGTGAGCACGAGGTCGGTCGCGGTGATCCCCTCGCGGAGTTCGCCCGAAAGCCGGAAGCCCACCACTTCGGGGATTAGCATCGAGATCGGCTGTCCGAGCATCGCCGCTTCGGCCTCGATCCCGCCGACGCCCCAGCCGAGCACGCCCAAACCGTTGACCATCGTCGTGTGGCTGTCGGTGCCGACGAGCGTATCGGGATAAGCGAGTGCTTCGCCGCTCGAATCCTCGCTCGTCCAAACGCATTGGCCGATATGCTCGAGATTGACCTGGTGGCAGATGCCCGTGCCCGGCGGCACGACCTTGAAATTGTCGAATGCCTGGCTGCCCCATTTGAGGAACTCGTAGCGTTCGCCGTTGCGGTGATATTCGAACTCGACGTTCTTCTCGAATGCACGCGGGGTGCCGAACTCGTCGACCATCACACTGTGATCGATGATCAGGTGAACCGGGACCAGCGGATTGATCTTCTGCGGGTCGCCGCCGAGCTGCTTCATCGCATCGCGCATCGCGGCGAGATCGACGACCGCCGGAACTCCAGTGAAGTCCTGCATCAGAACTCGGGCGGGGCGGTATTGGATCTCGCGATTGATCCGGCGCTCCTTCAGCCAGTCGGCCATCGCCTGGAGGTCGTCGTGCGTGACCGTCTTGCCATCCTCGAACCGCAACAAATTTTCGAGCAGGACCTTCATCGAGAAGGGCAGGCGCGAAACTTCGCCGAGCGTCGCCGACGCCTTCTCCAGCGAGAAGTAGCTGTAGGTGTTTCCTTCGACGTCGAGAGTCGAACGGGTGTTCAGGCTGTCCTGGCCGGTCGGGATCATCGCTGTCCTTCATGTGGCGCTGGGGAGATGCGCGCTAAGTGGGGTAGGGTGGCCCTTAGCAAGCGCTCGTCCGAGGGGCAAAGGCGGCTCAGGCGAAGACGAACATGCCGACGACCGCAACAGCCATGACCGCGGTCGTGGTCCAGCCGAAAATGCGCTGCCATGGCCGGGCAACATAAATTCCCATCTGCCGGTGGCGCCGCGCCAGCACCATCATCGCGGCGAGAATGGGAACCGAGACGACGCCGTTGATGACGGCGCTCCAGAACAGCATCCTGATCGGATCGACCGGCAGCCAGATAGAGCCGACGGCGATCACCATCGCCGCCATGATGACGCCATAGAAAGCCTTGGCCTGGCCGGGCTTCTTCTCGAGTCCCTTCGGTAGCCCGAACGCTTCAGCAACGGCATAGCCGGTCGAGGCGGCAAGCACCGGGACGGCGAGGAAACCGGTCCCGATGATCCCCAGGCTGAACAGCAGGAATGCGAAGGGCCCGGCAATGGGCCGCAGCCCCTGCGCTGCCTCAGCGGAGGTTGAGACATTGGTGACGCCCGACGCGTGTAGGGTGAGTGCGGTGGTCAGCATGATGAAGAAGGCGATGACGTTGGACACCGCCATGCCGCTGAAGGTGTCCACCGCCATTCGCCTCAGCTCACGGTGAGCGGTCGCCTTATTGGTGTGCCTCAGGTCGCGCCGATGATTCATCTCCATGTCTTCGATCTCTTCCGAGGTCTGCCAGAAGAACAAATACGGGCTGATCGTGGTGCCGAACACGGCGACAACCATCGTTATCCAGTCCCCGGAAAATTCGAGCTTCGGCATGACCAGCCGAGTGAAGACTTCCGTCCAGTCTATCCGGATTGCGAACGCGACCCCGACATAGGCAAGGAGCACCAGCGTCAGCCATTTCAGGTACCGAACGTAGGCATGATAGGGCACGAAGACCTGGAGGAGCAGCGAAACCGCTGCCGCTAGAATCGTGAAAAGCGTCGCCCCTCCTCCCGCGAGAAGCTGCGCTGCCGCACCCATCGCTGCAATGTCGGCCCCGATGTTGATCGTGTTGGCGACGAACAGGAGCAATGCGAGGAGGACCACGAGCGACTGCGGAATGACCTCGAGAAGGTTCGCTGCCAGGCCCTTGCCGGTCACTCGCCCGATCCGCGCGCTGACGACCTGCACAGCGACCATCAGCGGATAGGTGAAAACGACGGTCCACAATATGTTTAGGCCGAATTGTGCGCCGGCCTGCGAGTAGGTGGCGATGCCGCTTGGATCGTCATCCGCGGCGCCGGTGATCAGGCCCGGACCAAGCTCGCCGAGGATGGCCTTCAGGCGGCGTTTGACTCGATCCTCAGCCACGGCATCGAACCCCGCCGCACCGCCGCTGCGCCGAGTCGAATATGGTTCGGGCTGGAGTGCTTTGGCACCGCTCGCAATCGTCACGTGCCCGCAATAAGTTGGGCAAATGAACTCGACAGAAGCTGAACCGATGAACCGGCACGACGCCGACTATTTCCACCGCCGGGCGGCAGAGGCGCGCGCCGCCGCCTGCGCCAAAGGCCGCGAGGAAATGGCCGCCATCGATGGCGATCTGGCGCTGGCTTATGCAGCGCTCGCCCGGCGGTCGGCTGCTGCTCCCGCGGCGGAAATGGATTCTCCCGCGATCCCGCTCGTCCACAGCGCCTAGATCCACCTGCGCTTCTTGAAATAGAGGTACGGCCCGACCGCGCTCGCAAGCATAAGTGCGAGCGACAGCGGATAACCGTAGCGCCAGCTGAGCTCCGGCATGTAGTGGAAGTTCATTCCGAAGATCCCGGCGATCAGGGTTGGCGGAAGGAACACGACCGCCGCCCAGGAGAAGAGCTTCATCGCCGCATTCTGCTCGATGCTGATGAGTCCCAGCGAGGCGTCCAGAAGAAAGGTGAGGCTGTCGGACAAAAAAGTCGCGTGCTCGCTTAGCGAGGTCACGTCGGTGGTGAGGCTGGCGAGATGGTGGCGGACCTCGGCCTGCTTTTCCTCATGGACGAGATTGGAGCCGGCGAAAAAGCTCAGCATCCTGAGCGTGCTCACCGCCGAATAGCGAATTTTGGTCAGCAAGGTCTGGACCCGGCCGATGCTGGTCAGAAGCTTGGTCAGCCGGTCCGCAGGTATGCGGCGCTGGTCTTGCTCCTTCTGAAAAATCTGGTGGGAGAGTTCCTCCATTCGCTCGCTGACCCGCTCGATCTCGTCAGCGAGGCGGTCGATGATCGCATCGAGCAGGCGGACGAGCGCGGTGGGTCCGTCGCGAACGAGCTCGGGATCGCGCCGAGCGTGGTTCTCGAACGTGCGCACCGGCTTGGGAGTCGCGTAGCGGATCGTGACCAGCCGGTTGCCCGCGAGCACGAAGCTGATCGGGGTCGTGGTCGGATGGTGCTCGTCGACGCCGCGCAGAGCACTGACCGTCATATAGAGCGCGCCATTCTGCTCATAGAGGCGGCTCGACGGCTCGATCTCCGCCATCTCCGCCTGGGTCGGCACATCGACCTTGATGCAGCGCTCGACAAGCGCCTCCTCGTCGCGGGTGGGCTCCTCCATGTCGATCCACGTCGCTTCGTCGGGAATGCTCTGGACTTCCGCATCGATCGTGCGGCCGTCGCATCCCGGTCCATAAGCGCGCAGCATGCGCCCGTGCATCATGCCAACAGCCGTGCTTTGCAAGCGCGATTGCTCTGCTAAGCCATCGCGCGATGAGCGCCTGCCGAACCGCCATCGGGGCAATCGCGATCGTCGCTCTCGCAGCGGCAATCGAGCTGGCGATGGGCCGTCACCCGATCTGCGCCTGCGGCACGATCGACCTATGGGTGGGCGCTCGCGACAGCCCGAGGACCAGCCAGATGCTGGCCGATTGGTACAGCCTCAGCCATATCGTCCACGGCCTGCTCTTCTATGCTTTGCTGAGGCTGATTTGCAGGCGCTGGCCGGTTCGGTGGCGATTCTTCGTCGCGCTGCTCATCGAGTGCTCGTGGGAAGTCGTCGAGAACACTCCGTTCGTGATCGACCGCTACCGCGAAACGACGGCGGCACTCGGCTACAGCGGCGACAGCGTCATCAACTCCGTGTCTGACATGCTGATGATGTGCATCGGTTTTCTCGTCGCGCGGCGGTTGCCGATCTGGGCAGCCATTTCGCTCGTAATCGTGCTCGAGCTGGTTCCGCTGTTCGCGATCCGCGACAATCTGACGCTCAACATCATCAACCTGATTGCACCAGACCCGGCAATCGCCGCGTGGCAGGCGCGCGGCTGAGCAAGGCACCATTCATCGTCCAGAGCATTGTTAGCCGGAGTCTTTCGGGAGACCTTGCGTGCCGCGTCCAGCCCTGTTGTGCCTCGCTTTCTTCGCCGCCGCTTCCGCGGCCGCTCCAGCGTGCGCCGGCGAGCTGTTCGGCGGTCTCTATGTCCATGACGTCAAGCTTCCGACCGACAAGAGCGGGATCGAGAAGGGCATGGATATCCAGGTCGGCTATCGCGGCGGAGCGTTCGCGCACACGCCTCTCCATCCCTATATTTTCGGTGCGCTCAATTCGGCCGGGCAGACCAGCTATGCCGCGATAGGGCTGTCGGCGAAGTTCGGAAGCGGGATCTTCATCCGGCCGGGACTCGGGATCGCGATCCACAATGGTTCCGCGGGCCATTTCTTCCGCACCGACAAGATCGCGTTCGGGAGCCGCATCCTGTTCGAGCCCGAGCTCGGGATCGGGACGCAGATCAACGACCGCCTGAGCGTCGAAGCGAGCTGGGTGCACATGAGCCACGCGCAGCTGTTCGCGCACGAGAATCCTGGAATCGACAACCTCGGGGTGCGACTGACGCTCGGGCTTTAGAACCTCCCTTCCTCCCTGCACGGGAGGGATTGAGGGTGGGTGCGAGTGAGCTTCTTCAGCGGCATCGAGCCGCTTCAGAAGCACCCACCCCCCCAGCCCCTCCCCAATAGGGAGGGGAGTTAACGCCCCACCATCTTCTCCGGCTTGACCACCCGATCGAAAGTCGCTTCGTCGACCAGGCCGAGCTCCAGCCCTGCTTCCTTCAGAGTCTGCCCTGTCTTGTGGGCGTGCTTGGCGATCGCCGCGGCATTGTCGTAGCCGATCTCCGGAGCCAGCGCGGTCACCAGCATCAGCGAGCGGTTCATCAGCTCGTTGATCCGCTCGACGTTCGGCTCGGCCTTGTCGAGCATCCTTGCCGTGAAGCTTTCCATCCCGGTCGACAGCAAGTTGATCGAGCGGACCACATTGGCGCCGATCAGCGGCTTGAACACGTTCAATTCGAGGTGACCCTGAAGCCCGCCGATCGTCACCGCGACATGATTTCCCATCACTTGAGCGGCGACCATCGTCAGCATTTCGGCCTGGGTCGGATTGACCTTGCCGGGCATGATCGAGCTTCCCGGCTCATTTTCGGGAAGCTTGAGCTCGCCCAGCCCGCAGCGGGGACCCGAGCCGAGCAGCCGGATGTCGTTCGCGATCTTGGTCAGCGCGACCGCGATGACGTTGAGCTCGCCCGAAAGCTCGACCAACGTATCGTGCGCGGCAAGCTCGGCGAACTTATTCGGCGCCGAGGTGAAGGGCAGGCGCGTCAGGTTCGATACCTCTTTCGCGAACTCCTGAGCGAAGCCCTTGGGCGTGTTGAGCCCGGTGCCGACCGCAGTTCCTCCCTGCGCGAGGCGCATGAGCCTTGGAAGCACGCCTTCGACCCGCTCGATGCACGCCTGGACCTGCGCCGCGTAGCCGGAGAATTCCTGGCCGAGCGTCAGCGGAGTCGCATCCTGAAGGTGCGTCCGGCCGATCTTGACGATCGAATCCCAGCGCTTCGACTGGTCGGCGAGGCGGTGATGCATCTGCTTCAGCGCGGGCAGCAGTCGGTTTTCGACCGCGATCGCGGCGGCGATGTGCATCGCCGTCGGAAAGCTGTCGTTCGACGACTGGCTCTTGTTGACGTGGTCGTTGGGGTGAATCGGCTCCTTGCCGCCGCGCTTGCCGGTCAGGATTTCGTTCGCACGCCCGGCGATGACCTCGTTGGCGTTCATGTTCGACTGGGTGCCCGAGCCGGTCTGCCAGATGACAAGCGGGAACTGGCTGTCGAGGTCGCCGCGAGCGACTTCGCTCGCAGCCTGCTGGATGACTTCGGCGATCTTCGGGTCGAGCCCCCCGATCCGCGCATTCACCCGAGCCGCGGCCTGCTTGATGAAGCCGAGCGCGTGGACGATCTCGATCGGCATCTGCTCCCTGGGGCCGAACGGGAAATTCCCGATCGACCGTTCGGTCTGGGCGCCCCAATACGCATCGATCGGGACCTCGATCGGCCCGAAGCTGTCGATCTCGGTGCGGGTGCTGTTGGGCATTTGATCTTCCTTGATCGTCGTTCCGGCAAATGCGCGAACCGCTGCTCCGGCGCTAGAAGCTACGTCGACCGCAGATCAAGCCTCACGCGATGTCAGGCGCCGCCGCAATAATGTTCGGCGTCCGGCAAGGTCCACGATTCCTGGGTGCGCAGGTTGGTGGTCGTATACAGCTTGCCTCGTTCGTCTCCGCGCGGGCAGTGGGTCGGAAGCTTCACGAGACAAGTCATGACGCGGTCGCCAGGACGAGAGTGCTGCACCTCGGGGACTGTGTCGTACGACACACCGTAAACGCCGTTCTCTAGCACCACCTGCGATCCGGAATTCGGCACCGGGTGGCCCGCTCCGTCTGAAAGCCTCGTCTCGATCCGCTTGATCCTAGTGAAGGAGCAGGTGCCGGGCACACGCGGAATGCCCGCTTTCGGTGCTGCAAAGCCCTGGGCCGGAAACAATGCCAGGCTGATGCTTGCAAGTGCCAGCATTCGGCCAAGGCGCATCGGCTGAGCCTTCCTATTTCTTGCGCGTAAAGTCCACGCTGACGACGTTGGAGCCGTCTTCGCGCGGGGCCCCGCCGCGGTCGGCGTCGGGGGCGTCGTTCTCGGCCTGCTCATGCTCTTCCGCCGGCGCTTCGTCGGCGCCCGCCTGGAAGGTGAGCTCGAACTCGACGGCCGGATCGTGGAACTGGATGACGGCCGCGAACGGCACCCGCAGAGTCGCCGGAACCCCGCCGAACGACAGGCCGACGGAGAAGACGTCCTCCTCGACCTTGAGGTCCCAGAAGCGATGCTGGATGACGATGGTCATCTCGTCCGGGAACTTCTCGAGCAGGTGCTTGGGAATGGAAACGCCCGCCATCCGCGTCTTGAAGGTGATGTAGAAATGATGCTCGCCGGGAAGGCCGCCTGACTGCTCCACCTCGCGAAGCACGCGCCCGACCACCGCCCGAAGGGCATCCTGGACGATCTCGTCGTAGGGAATCAGGCTCTCGGGGGTCTCGTCCGCCATTGCCTCAGGTGGTAGCGGGCGGGAAAGCGCGGTCAACCGGATTAATGTCGGGAGCGAGCAATGCCGATCGACGCCACGCAACCTTATGACGACAGCAACGTCTTCGCCCGAATCCTTCGCGGCGAGCTTCCGTCGAATAAGGTCTACGAGGACGAACACGTGCTCGCCTTCCACGACATCAACCCGCTGAGCCCGACCCACATCCTGGTGATCCCCAAGGGCCCATACGTCTCGTGGGACGATTTCTCGGACAAGGCGTCGGACGAGGAAATCGCGGGCTTCGTTCGTGCGATTGGCAAAATCGCGCGCGACGCGGGGTTGGTCGAGCAGGGCTACCGGGTCCTCGCCAACGTCGGCATGAACTCGGGCCAGGAAGTGCCGCACCTGCACGCGCACATCTTCGGCGGCCGCCCGCTCGGCCCGATGCTGGCGCGCTAGGGCGAGCCTCATCGAATGACAGCTTGCGTGGGCCGCAAGTCCCGCTAGGCTCCGCCGAAACGATCATCGAGGGGAGTTTTGATGGCGACCATAGCACCGCGCGCGCCGGGCCGGGGCCGAATCAAGCCGCTCGAGGACATTCTCGCGACCGCGGAAAAGAAGGCGCTCAAGCGTTCGCTCGGCGCATTCCAGCTGACATTACTCGGCATCGGCGCGGTCATCGGCACCGGAATCTTCGTGCTGACGGCGACGGCCGCCCAAAAGGCCGGCCCCGGCATGATGGTCAGCTTCATCGTCGCGGGCACGGTCTGCGCGCTTGCCGCCCTCTGCTATTCCGAGTTGGCGTCGATGGTACCGGTCGCCGGGTCCGCCTACACCTACTCTTATGCGGTCATGGGCGAGATCGTCGCCTGGCTCGTCGGCTGGGCACTGATCCTCGAATATGCTTTGGGAGCGAGCGCCGTGGCGGTCGGCTGGTCCGGATTCATCACCGGATTGCTGGACTCGATCGGGATACACGTGCCGCATGCCCTGGCTGTCGGGCCGCCGATCCAGTGGGGCTTCCTCCAGGGCGGTGAAGTCGGCGGTATCTTCAACCTGCCGGCGGTCCTCGTCGTGTGTTTCGTGACCGCTTTGCTCGTCATCGGCACCAAGGAGAGCGCGAATTTCAACGCGGTGCTGGTGCTGATCAAGGTCTGCGCACTGACGCTATTCCTGATTATCACCCTGCCGATGGTCGCCGGCCACATGGCGAACTTTCACCCCTTCGCTCCGCGCGGGTGGGGCAATCCCTTAAGCTCGTCGGGCACGGGCATTCTGGGGGCCGCCGCTTCGATCTTCTTCGCCTACGTCGGCTTCGACGCCGTCTCGACCGCGGCGGAGGAAACCAAGAATCCGCAGCGCAACGTCCCGATCGGCCTGATCGGCAGCCTCCTGATCTGCACGGTCTTCTACCTGTTGGTCTCGGCCGGCGTCGTGGGCTCCTATGGCGCGCAACCGCTGATGAATCCGGCGACCGGCCTGCCGTTCAAGGAAGGCTCGCCCGAGCTCTACGCCGCAGCCGCGTGCCATGCCGCGAATGCTCCGACCGTCTGCTCGAAGGAGGCGTTGGCGTTCATCCTGCGTCAGGTCTCGAATCCGTTGTTCGGTAACCTCGTGGGGCTCGCGGCGGCGCTCGCGCTGCCCTCGGTCGTGCTGCTGATGATGTATGGCCAGACGCGCATTTTCTTCGTCATGGCGCGCGACGGCCTGCTCCCGGACAGGCTCTCGACGGTCCACCCGCGCTTCAGGACGCCGTACGTCGTGACTATCGCTACGGGCATCTTCGTCGCCATCGCCGCGGCGTTCCTGCCGGTCGGTACGCTGGCGGACTATTCGAACGCGGGCACGCTGTTCGCGTTCGCGGCGGTGTCGCTCGGAGTCATGATCCTGAGGAAGAAGGATCCGAACCGTCCGCGGCCGTTCCGGACGCCCGCCCTGTTCATCGTCGCTCCGCTGTCGATCGCCGGCTGCGCGCTTCTGTTCATCAACCTCAACAACGAATCGAAGCTGCTGTTCGTCAGCTGGACCGTGCTCGGGCTGATCTTCTATTTCCTCTACGGCTACCGGCACAGCAATGTCGCCCGCGGCATAATCGAGGTTCCTGAGGCGTCGCTGGACGCGCCGGGCTCGATCGGGATCGCTCCGATGCCGGGAGCGCCGGTGCCGCCGCAGGATATCGGAGAAGATTGAGGCCGGTATTTAGTCCAGCGCGCGGCGCTGACGAAGCGCGATCATGATGGTCATGATCGCCATTCCGATGAGGACCATTGCGCCGCCCTGCAGGATGTCGGCTCCCGACTGACCGGCATGATGATCGCCGATCATGTTCGCGGCCGACGCCACGATGATCAGCGAGATCGCGATGCTGGTCCAGATCGGATGCCGCTCACCCCGGTTGGGCGTGAAGACTGCCGCGAAAATGGCGACCAGGAACATCGCCGCTTCGACGATCAGCATCAGGATGACGATGGTTTTCATATGCGCTCTCCCCCGATGCGAGGCTGCCATGCACCGCTCCGCTACACAAGCGCAGCTGACTAGGCCATTTCCTGCGACGCAAGTTGCTTAAGCTCTGCTTCGGGCCGGGCCCCATAGTGCTGGATGACTTCGGCAGCGCAGATTGCGCCGAGCTTCAGCGACGCTTCAATGCCCAGCGAGCGCGCTTGGCCCGCGAGGAATCCGGCGGCGAACAGGTCGCCCGCTCCGGTCGTGTCGACCAGCCGCTCGATGGGCTCCGCAGAAACGGACGTCTTCTCCCCGTCGGACAGCGCGAATGCGCCCTGCGCGCTGCACGTGACCACGACCGTTGGCACATGCGCGGCGACAGCCAACCCCGCCTCGTCGGCGCTCTCGTGCAAGGCGAGGCTCATGATCTCGGCCTCGTTCGCGAACAGGATATCGACGCGCTTGTCTTCGAGCAGTTGCCATAGCTCCCGCCGATGCCGGTCGACGACAAAGCTGTCGGACAGGCTGAACGCCACCTTCGTGTCCGCCGCACGCGCGGCCTCCATCGCCTTCATCATCGCCCGCCGGGGCGCCTCGGGATCCCAGAGATAGCCTTCGAGATAGAGGATTTTCGCAGCGGCGACCTGCTCGGCGTCGACGGCGTTCGGGCCGAGCATCTGCGCCGCGCCGAGGAAGGTGTTCATCGTCCGCTGCGCGTCGGGGGTGACGAGAATCAGGCAGCGCGCGGTGGCTCCGACCTCCACGCTCGCCGCCGTGTCGAACCTCACGCCCAGGCTTCGGATGTCGTGAGTGAAAATCTCCCCGAGCTGGTCGAGGCCGAGCTGCCCGACGAACGCGGCGTTCAGTCCAAGCGAGGCCAGGCCGGCGACCGTATTTGCGGCCGACCCGCCGCTCGCCTCCCGCCCCGGACCCATCGCTTCGTACAGCCGAACCGCCTCCGCCTGATCGATCAGCCGCATCGCGCCCTTCGCCATGCCCTCGCGAGCGAGGAAATCATCGTCGGCGTCGGCGATCACGTCGACGATCGCATTGCCGATCGCGAGCACATCGAGGGGGCGGTCGGGCATCTTCACTCCGGCAGCTGGATTGCGCCGCCTAGCCGCGCATTTGCCCACGGGCAACATTGCCTCGGCGGGCAAGCGCGGGCATCGTCCGCGCATGCGTCGCTTGATCATTGCTTCCGCCTTGCTCCTCGCCGGCTGCGCCACGCGCCCGCAGCAGCCTCCAGCCGAGCAGGCTCCGCCGCCGCCGCAGCCCGTCTCTCCGCAGACACGGCAGATTCTCGGTCTCACCGCGAACGAGCTCGTCGGCCATTTCGGCCGGCCGGCGCTTCAGATCCGCGAAGGGACGAGCCTGAAGCTCCAGTTCCGCGGCCGAAGCTGCGTGCTCGACACCTACCTCTATCCGCAGAACGGCGTGCTTCGAGTTACGCACGTCGATGCCCGCACGCCGTTGGGCTACGATACCGATCAGGCCGCCTGCATCTTCGCCCTCGAGAACCCGAGCTGAGCGAGCGCCCATTGGGCCGCTTCGGCGATCACCGGGTCAGGATCGTCGAGGTGCGGCCGCACCGACCCGGCGAGCGACGCGTCCCCGCTGTTTCCCGCTGCGATCAGGCAATTCCGGATCATCCGTTTGACCCCGATCCGCTTGATCGGAGATCGCGCGAACATCTCGCGGAAGCTCGCGTCGTCGAGCGCGAGCAAATCGGCGAGGCGCGGCGCGGCAAGGTCGGCGCGCGGCAGGAAGGCGCGATTGGCGGCGGCGGCGTCGGCGAAGCGATTCCACGGGCAGACCGCAAGGCAATCGTCGCAGCCATAGATGCGGTTGCCCATCGCGCGCCGCAGCTCGTCCGGGATTGCGCCGTCATGCTCGATCGTGAGGTAGGAAATGCAGCGCCGCGCATCGATCCGGTGCGGCCCGAGGAACGCCTGCGTTGGGCACGCATCCAGGCAGCGCCTGCACGATCCGCAATGTTGCCCGTCATCGGCCGGTTCATCGGGGGTCAGCTCGAGGCTCGTCAGGATCACGCCGAGGAACAGCCAGCTGCCGTGCTCGCGGCTGACGAGGTTGGTATGCTTGCCCTGCCAGCCGATCCCAGCCGCCTGCGCCAGCGGCTTTTCCATCACCGGCGCGGTGTCGACGAACAGCTTGAGCTCGGACGGGGCGCGGTCGACGATGAACCGCGCCAGCGCCTTCAGCGCCTTCTTGACCGTCTTGTGATAGTCGCCGCCCTGCGCATAGACCGAAATCCGCGCGAGATCCGGATGATCCGCCAGC
>DASUIC010000087.1:0-9474 GCA_036273215.1 Sphingomicrobium sp. | reverse complement strand
GCTTCTTCTTGCGGTACTGCTCCTCGACCTTCCACTCGATCGGAAGCCCGTGGCAGTCCCAGCCGGGCACGTAGGGCGCGTCCTTGTCGAGCAAAGTCTGCGTCCGAACCACCATGTCCTTGATCGTGTGGTTGAGCGCGTGGCCGATGTGGATGTCACCGTTGGCGTACGGCGGGCCGTCGTGGAAGATGAACTTGTCGCGACCGGCGCGGGCGTGGCGGATCTGCTGGTACAGTCCCTCGCTCTCCCAACGCGCAAGGATCGCCGGCTCCTTCTGCGGCAAGCCGGCCTTCATCGGAAAGTCGGTGCGCGGAAGGAAGACGGTCGATCGGTAATCGGTCTTTGCGGGAGCGTCGGCCATAGATGCGCGCGGCTCTAGCGGTCAGCGTCTTTTATGCAAACCGTCATTGCGAGGCAGCGCAGCTGCCGCGGCAATCCAGAAAGCAGAACAGGATTCACACGAAGGCACGAAGAAGAAGTGAAGCCACCAAGATGAGCGCGACCCCCTTCGTGTCTTTGTTTTCTCCTTCGTGCCTTCGTGTGAAAAATAATGTCTCTAGTGCTTCACTGCGCTTGCACTGATCGCTTAGACGATCGCCAGCAGCTTTCGCGCTTTCGCCTCGTCGTTCCGCATCTCGGTCATCAGCGCCTCGGCGCTGTCGAACTTGCGCTCCTCGCGGATGTAGGCGTGAAGCGCGACCGCGATCTTCCGCCCGTAAAGATCGCCGTCGAAGTCGAACAGATGCGCCTCGAGCAGCTCCTCCGCGGGAGTGAACGTGGGGCGGACGCCGAGGCTCGCGACGCCCGGGTGCTCGGTCCCGTCCTCCAGGGTCACGCGCACGGCATAAACGCCGTATTTCGGCCGCTGATAATCGCCGAGCTGCAGGTTGGCCGTCGGATAGCCGAGCTCTCGGCCGCGGGCGTCGCCGCGCTGAACCACGTCTTCAATTGTGAAGTCGCGGGTGAGGAGATGCGTTGCCGTCGCCGTATCGCCTGCCGCGAGAGCCTCGCGGATTCGGCCGGATGAAACGCGCACGCCGTCGATCAGCACCGGCGCGACGGCTTCCGCCTCGATTCCCTGCTCGGCCGCCAACCTCTTCAGAACCTCGACATTGCCCGTGCGGCCCTTGCCGAAGCCGAAATCGTCGCCAGTCACCACACCGGCCGCGCCGATCCGCTCCGCGAGCAGCTCGTTCACAAAATCCTCGGCGCTGGTCGAGCGAAGCGCATCGTCGAACTCGAACACCAGCATCGCATCGGCTCCGGCATGGGCGAACAGCGTCTCGCGCTGGTCGAGCGTGGTCAGCCGGAATGGCGGCACGTCGGGTTTGAAGAACTTGACCGGGTGCGGGTCGAAGGTCGCGACGATCACCGGCCGCCGCTCGTGGAACGCGCGCGCAACGGCGCGGCTCACCACCGCCTGGTGGCCGAGGTGAAAGCCGTCGAAATTGCCGAGCGCGAGGATGCTCCTCTTCAGGCTGTCGGGAACCCCGCCGGCGAGGGTGAGCCGCTGCATCGGCCGCGCTTAGTGGGTTGGAAGGTGCTTCCGCAACAGGCGGTATTCGTGGACCGCGAGCGCGATCACGAACAGGTCGAAGACGCTGAGCACGATCAGCGCCACCTCGTGGGTGAAGCTGTAGCGATAGAGCTGGTAGGCGATGAAGGCGCCGAACACGACGAAGCTCGCCGGATAGGCCCACAATTTCTCCTTCAGCAGGCCGTAGACGAGGACGAGTTTCACGATCCCGTGGCTCAAGAGATAGAAAGCGAAGAAATTGTGCTGGGCGACCGAGAAGGTCTGCGCGAAGTGGAGCAGGTGCGTGGCGATCCAGTCATGACGCTCGAGCGCGATCTCGCGGTCGCTCCACAGAGTGATCGAGCCGACGATCTTCTCGGTGCTGGTGAAGTAGAGCGCGAGGCCGCTGACGATCTCGAAGAGCGCGTGAAGCCCCTTGAGGCTGACGCTGACCGCGAAAATCTGGTGGATCCGCTTTTCCCGCATCGGTCGCTCCAACGCACTTAAGCTGGAAAAGTAGGAATTCGCGAGTCATGGGGATGCGGGATGCCGAGCGGCGAAGTTGACGAAGTTTACACACCCCCCCGGCGCCCTCGACCGCTCTCTTGACTCTCTCAGAGGCCAAACCTATCTGCCCGTTATCCCAATCCACCGGTTGACCGGCGGCGCATTCGTGCGCGCGTCGGCTTTTTCGTCTGGGTGAGGGCAATTTTTTGGCGACGAGATGGGGCGGCAGGCGTCCCGTGGAGCTGAAAGAAGGGTAGTAGATGGCTCGAATTGCCGGGGTGAACATCCCCACCAACAAGCGCGTCGAAGTCGCGCTCACCTATATCCACGGTATCGGCCGGACCACGGCCAAGGACATCATCGGAAAGCTCGGCATTTCGCCCGACAAGCGAGTGCAGGACCTGACCGACCAGGAAGTCCTCCACATCCGCGAGGCGATCGACAAGGATCAGACCGTTGAAGGCGACCTTCGCCGCGAAACGGCGATGAACATCAAGCGCCTGATGGACCTCGCCTGCTACCGGGGCTTAAGGCACCGCAAGGGCTTGCCGGTGCGCGGCCAGCGCACCCACACCAACGCCCGCACCCGCAAGGGCAAGGCGCGGCCGATCGCGGGAAAGAAAAAGTAAGCGAGCGACCATCCAGCGATTGGTTGCGAGACACTTTTCCGCCGGATGGCGTGCTGAACAAGCGCAGCGCTCCGGCACAGAGTTTGAAGGAATATAGGTTCAAATGGCTCAGGCACCGCAGCGCGTCCGCAGGAGGGAGCGCAAGAACATCACCGCCGGCGTAGCCCACGTGAACGCCAGCTTCAACAACACGATGATCACCATCACCGACGCTCAAGGGAACGCAATCGCGTGGAGCTCGGCTGGGATGATGGGCTTCAAGGGCAGCCGCAAGTCGACCCCCTATGCCGCCCAGGTTGCCGCCGAGGACGCCGGCCGCAAGGCCGCCGACCATGGAGTCCGGACGCTCGAGGTCGAGGTCAAGGGGCCCGGCTCGGGCCGCGAAAGCGCGCTTAGGGCGCTTCAGGCGGTCGGCTTCACGATCACCAGCATTCGCGACGTGACGCCGATCCCGCACAACGGGGTCCGGCCGAGCAAGCGGCGTCGGGTCTAAGTTTGGGGACACGCGAACCGTCTCCCCCACAACTTGGGGACACTCAATAGAATGTCCCCAAACCAAGGAATGAACATGGCCGTCAACGCAAAGAACTGGCAGGAACTGAAGAAGCCCAACGCTCTGGAGAAGAAGCAGGCCGGCGACGCTCGCCGCCGCGCCGTCTTCGTCGCCGAGCCCTTGGAGCGCGGCTTCGGGATGACTCTCGGCAACTCGCTTCGGCGGGTGCTTCTCTCCTCGCTCCAGGGCGCCGCCGTCACCTCGATCAAGATCGACGGCGTGCTTCACGAGTTCAGCAGCCTCGCGGGGGTCCGCGAGGACGTCACCGACATCGTCCTCAACGTCAAGCAGATCGCGCTCAAGATGGAAGGCGAGGGCCCCAAGAGGCTTCACCTCAGCGCGACCGGTCCGGCCGACGTCACCGCGGGCATGATCGCGACCGCCGGCGACATCGAGATCACCAACCCCGACCTCCTGATCTGTCATCTCGACGAGGGCGCGACGTTGAACATGGAGCTGATGGTCGACATCGGCAAAGGCTATCAGCCGGCGGTCGCCAACCGGCCGGCCGACGCGCCGATCGGCCTCATTCCGGTCGACGCGCTCTACTCACCCGTGCGCCAGGTCGCCTACAAGGTCGAGAACACCCGCGTCGGGCAGGAGCTCGACTACGACAAGCTCAATCTGACCATCGAGACCGACGGAACGGTGACGCCCGAGGACGCGCTCGCTTATGCCGCTCGCATCCTCCAGGACCAGCTGCAGCTGTTCGTCCACTTCGACGAGAGCCAGGTCAGGATGGCGCCGTCGCCGATGATCGGAACCGCGGTGCCGATGGCGGCCGAGGTCCAGACCGACACCAACCAGCTCAACCGCTACCTCCTCAAGAAGGTCGACGAGCTCGAGCTGTCGGTGCGGAGCGCCAATTGCCTTAAGAACGACAACATCATCTATATCGGCGACCTCGTCCAGAAGACCGAAGCCGAGATGCTGCGCACCCCCAACTTCGGCCGCAAGAGCCTCAACGAGATCAAGGAGGTGCTGGCGAGCATGGGCCTGAGGCTGGGCATGGACATCCCCGGATGGCCGCCCGAGAACATCGAGGAAATGGCCAAGAAGCTCGAGCAGGAAATGCTGGGCTGAGCCGCCGGCTTCCGGTTCAGGAACTAAGAAGGGCCGCTCGGAAACGGGCGGCCTTTTCTTTTGTGATCCACCAATCAGGCGTGTCGAGGGCATGAAGACGACGGGCTATTTCGAGGCGCAGGTGCTTAGGAAGCGCCCTACATTCAGCGGGCTTGGTGCGCCGACGCCATCGCCGACCCTATTCGTCGGGGGTCCCGGATGCTGCAGTTGAACCTGATCGAAATGGCGCCTCCGCATTTGCAGGATCTCCCGCGGTCCCGCAGCCAAAGTGGTTCTGCAGTTCAAAATGTTGATATTAGGTGGGGTTTCCAGCCGCGTCCGATCCTGTCTCGGGCGCAGCTTTCTTATGAGCTGATCCTCATCCGCCGAACAGACGCGGGGCACTCCCAAAAGCGACGTTCGCCTACAATCCCGCAAGCGAGATCGTCAGCACCAGCCGCACCGGCGACGCCTATGCCTGGACCGGGCATTTCGACGAGGACAACGCGATCACCACCAACGCCCCTGAGCCTTATCGGCGCTCCGAGCGTTTTGCGCGGGTGGCTTCCCGCTTGCCCTTGGGCGCGCGGGGGCTGCAAGTGCTTTTCACAAGGACGCATCGCCAAATGGAATTGAGCCTTTTCAAGTCGTTGAGCTCGCGCCAGCTGGCGGTCGATCTCGGAACCGCGAACACTTTGATCTACGTGCCCGGCGAAGGGATCGTGGTCGACGAGCCTTCGGTCGTCGCCGTCGAGACGCTGAACGGAGTCCAGCAGGTGCGGGCGGTCGGGAGCGACGCCAAGATCCTGACCGGCAAGACCGGGGACAATATCCGAATCCTCCGGCCGCTCAGCGACGGGGTGATCACCGACCTCGAGCTCGCCGAGAAGATGATCCGGCATTTCATCGAAAAGGCCAGCGGCGGCCGGGTGCTGATGTCGCGCGGGCCGGAAATGGTGATCGGCGTGCCCTCGGCTTCGACCGAAGTGGAGCGGCGGGTGATCCAGGCCGCGGCGATCAACGCCGGCGCCCGCGAGGTGTGGCTGATCGAACAGCCCGTGGCCGCGGCGATCGGCGCCAGCCTGCCGGTCGACCAGCCGGTCGGGTCGGTGGTGGTCGACATCGGCGGCGGCACCACCGAGGTCGGGATCATCGCGCTCAAGCGCCCGACCTACAGCCTGTCCGAACGGGTCGGCGGCGACAAGATGGACGACGCCATCGCCGCCTACGTCCGGATGAAGCACAATCTGGAGATCGGGCCCGCCTCGGCCGAGCGGATCAAGAAGGAAGTCGGGTCGGCGTCGGCGACGCCGGAAGGCATGAAAATCGTGGGCTTCGTGGGCGGACGCGACGTCACCGTCGGCAACCTGCGCGAGATCGAGCTCAGCCAGTCGGAGCTCGCCGACGCGCTCCACGACGTGGTCCAGCAGATCGTCGAGGTCGTCAGCCGGGCGCTGGGGCACGCCGGGGCGGAAATCGCATCGGACATCATCAACCACGGCCTGGTCCTGACCGGCGGAGGATCGCTTCTGAGGAACATCGACGAGGTTCTCCGCGACGGAACCGGGCTACCGGTGCGCGTGGCCGAGGAGCCGCTGACCTGCGTCGCGCTGGGCGCGGGCCGGGCGCTCGAGGATGCGGACTACAGGATCGAGCTACACGCCACCTCAGGAGCGATTTGAGCTGCTCCTGATTTTAGCGCTCACCACCAGCGGCGGCGGGAAACACCCCATCGCCGGCCCCGGAAGCCTCCGCTCAGAAGCCTGAGGATCAGCAGGAGGATGACGGCGCCGATAAAGGCGACGATGATCGTGCCGACAAGGCCGCTCTGGATGTGCACTCCGACCCGCGGCAGGGCCCAGGTTCCGATGAGAGCGCCGACGATGCCGACGGCGATATCGCCGATCACCCCAAAGCCGCCGCCGTCCACCACCTTCCCTGCGAGCCAGCCCGCGATCAGGCCCGCCAACAGGATCGCGAGCAGTCCTTCACCCGTCATGTGCATGCCGGCCTCCTTTCCGTCGAAATGCCGGCGGCTATGACGTGCGAAGCGAAGCCCGGTTCCTGACGCGAGCGTTCGAGCTACCGCTTGCGGAATTTCAGGATGAACTGGTCCGTTTTGCCGCGAATGACGGGGTCGGTGACCTTGGCAGTGTGGGGATCGGCCGGATTGCGCAGCAGGTTGCTTTCGCCTTCGAGCTTGAACCCGGCGGCTTCGACCTCGCGCTTGACCACCACGTCCTCGATCCGGTGGAGGGTCGATGTCTGAGTGGCTCCCGCGCCCCGCGCCGTCTCGTGATCCTCGATGAAATAGGTGCCGCCCGGCTTCAGCACCCGGAACGCCGCGGCATTATAGGCCTGGGCTGCATCTCCTCCGGTGGGCAGCTTCGCGTTCTTGAAGTCGTGATAATTCTGGGTCGTCCAGACGAGGTCGACTTGACCGGGAACCGGGATCGTGCCCGGCGAAGCCTGAACCACCGTCAGATTGGGACGCTTCTGAGCCAGCGCCTGCAATGCTGGCGAAGGCCGGCCGGTGATCGCGTAGACATGGCCTTTGGCTCCGACGGCGCCGGTCAGGATCCGCGTGAAATAGCCGCCGCCGGGCGCGAGCTCGGCGATCGTCATGCCTGCGTGGACGCCGGCGAAGGCCAGCAGCTGTGCGGGCTTGCGATCGGCATCGCGGGCGACGTCTTCGGGAGGCCGGATCGGGTCGGCGAGCACCGACTGGAATGGGCCACCGCTCGTTGGAGCGGCGATTGCGTAGCCGCCAACAGCCGTTGCCAGGCAGCAGATGAAAAGGAGAAGCCTCTTGGCTGTAGCGAGCGTCGTCATGGTGCCTCCTGCATCTTCAGGTTCACGATCACGCCGGATTAGCGCAGCTGTGGTCGATTGTCCGCCGCGAAGCCTGGACTCCGCAGGCCGGCGTTCCATGCTATTTCCGGCGTGAACGGCGAGGTCCCTGCACCACCTCCCTGTTCCGGGGAGGAAGAATGACCGAACGGTTCGAACGGCACCGCCAGCCATGGCGGCAGGACGAGATCCAGAAGCTGCATGTGCTCGCGGGTAAGGGCGTGTCGCTGAAGGCGCTCGCGAGAGCGCTGACCCGGAGCGAGGAGTCGGTCAGGGCGCGCGCCAAGCTCGACAAGCTGAAGATCGCCAAGCTGCGCTAAGCGCCGCGACGGGGCGCCTTCCCACATCAGTTCGATGCGCCTAATGTCGGCTCCTCAACTCGCAAGGGGGAGCGAGATGGCCACTTTAGCCCAGCAGCCTTTCACACCGGCGCCGGCGCCCGCGATCGGCGACGAGCGGTTCTTCCTGCGCGGCGCGATCGTGATGACGATCACCGCCGTCGGCGGCTTCCTGTTCGCTTATCTCATGGGCCGCTCGACCTTCGAGGCGCCGCTCCGGGTCCAGCTCCATGCCTGGTTCTTCATGGGCTGGGTGGGCATCTACCTGCTCCAGAACATCTTCGCGGCGGCGGGCAGGATGCGCCTCCATCGGCGCCTCGGCTGGGTGGCCGTGGCATGGCTGGTGCCGATGGTCGTCATGGGTCTGATCGTGACCGACACCATGGTCCGAGCCGCCCATGTGCCGTCCGTCTTCCGGCCGCTCCAGTTCCTGGTGTTCGATCCCGTGACGGTGTTCGTCTTTGTCGGATTGATGATCGCCGGGGTCCTCATGCGCCGCCGCACCGAATGGCATCGCCGGCTCAATTTCTGCGCAATGGCGATGCTTCTGATGCCGGCGATCGCCCGGCTGCTGCCGCTTCCGCTGCTGATCCCGTGGGGGTGGGAGACGTCGTTCGCAGCGACTCTGCTGTTCCCGCTCGCTGGAGCCATCGCCGACGTGCGGCGGAGCGGCCGCGCTCACCCGGCGTGGGAATGGGGAGTCGCCGCCATGCTCGGCGGGTTCGTTCTGGTCGAGGCGATCACCTACAGCCCGGTCGGGACCGCGCTCTACAGGGCAGTGACCGCCGGCTCTCCGGGCGCCGCCGTCGCGCCGCTGGACTTTCAGCCGACGCCGCCCCCCGGGACTTTGATCACCGGACGCTAGTATTTTTGCCGGTTCGTCTAGTGCTCGTCGACCGCCTCGGCGATCAGCTTGCGGCTGTTGTCGAGCCCGTAGAGCTCGATGAAGCTGCCCATGCGCGGACCTTGCGACGAGCCGAGCAGAGTTTCGTAGAGCGCCTGGAACCAGGCGCGGAGATTGTCCTTGCCGTAATGCCTCTTGCCGACTTCGAAGACCTGCGTCTGGATGTCCTCCGCCGATGAATCGGGCGGCAGTTTTGCGAGCTCGGCATCCAGGTCTCGAAGGGCTTCCGCCTCGTTCTCGTTGGGCGCTCGTCTGTTGAGTGCAGGAACGATGAAGTCGCGGGCGTAATTGACGGCGAGGTCGATCAGCTCAGTCAGCTCCGGGCTGTCGGCCGGCTCGCCCAGATAATTGTCGACATATTCGGTCAGGGTTTCGGAGGTAACCTGCGCCCCAAGAACCGCCGCCAAATTCAACAGCAGCCCATAGGTCACCGGCAGCGCCGTCTCCGGCACTTTGCCCTTGTGGATGTGGTGCACCGGATTGCCGAGCTTCTGCTCGACCGGCTGTTTCGGATAATTGCCGCGGAACTGCCAATATTCGTCGACCGCGCGCGGGATGACGCCGATGTGCAGGCTCTTGGCGCGCTTGGGCTCGCGGTAGATGTAGAAGGCGAGGCTCGGCTCGCTTCCGTAGCGAAGCCATTCCTCGAGACTGAGGCCGTTGCCCTTCGACTTCGAGATCTTCTCGCCTTTCTCGTCGAGGAACATCTCGTAATTGAAGCCCTCGGGCGGGCGCCCGCCGAGCACCCCACAGATTTTTCCGGACTGGACGACGCTGTCGATCAGGTCCTTGCCGGCCATCTCGTAATCGACCCCGAGCGCGACCCAGCGCGCCGCCCAATCGACCTTCCATTGGAGCTTGGCCGATCCGCCGAACGCCGATTGGTGCACGCGGCGGCCATCCTCGTCGTCGAACGCGATCTGTCCTGCTTCCGCGTCCATGACTTCGACCGGCACCTGAAGAACCCGACCCGTCGAAGGCGAAATCGGAAGCAAGGGCGAATAGGTCTTGCGGCGGTCTTCGCGAAGCGTCGGGAGCATCACCCCCATGATCGCGTCGAAGGCGTGAAGCACCTTGCGGATCACGTCGTCGAAGCGTCCCGATGTGTAGCAGTC
>DASUIC010000086.1:0-11724 GCA_036273215.1 Sphingomicrobium sp. | reverse complement strand
CTGGGCGGCGTTCGGCGAGGCGCAGGTATCTCTCGCCCTGGAGCGCCTCCAGCGCGCGCAGCAGCACGGTCTCGCCGCTGCTCTTGCCTCTGAGCTCCAGGAAGGCGTCAAGCGCGGCGAGCGTCTGCGCGCCGATGCGCCCGTCGGGCACCAGGTCGGGATAATCCTTGGCGTTGCGGTTGAGCGCGGTGAGCGCGCGCTGGAGGAAGGTGACGGCGACGGCCGGGCCCATGTTCACGCCGGTGTCGAACAGCTCGGCGGCAATGCGTCCGCTGCGCTCGGCGACGGCGTCGAACTTCGGGCGAAGCCAGTACAAGCGCCGGTAGATCGCCGCCGCTTCCTCACGCGGCAATTGGCGCATCGGGCCGGCATAGCCGTTCGCGCGAGCGACCGCCTGGGTGATCCCGAAACAGGTCGGGCCGCCCTTGTCGGCCGGATTGTCGACGAACCCGCCCTCGCGTTCGATCAGCCCGTCGATCAGCGCATCCACATCAGCCCCGTCCATCCGTTTCCTCCATCCGAGTCGCGGATATGTAACCAAATGGGTGTTATGTAGGAAAGTGAAAGAAACCGCGGTCGTCACCCTGGACTTGGATCCGGGGCCGGCCTGCCTCTGCTGCCGCTCAAGAAAAAGGCAGGTCCCGGCTCAAGGCCGGGATGACGGCTGAGTGACGCGCCGCTAGAGCGGAGGCCATGAAATCACCCGTCGCCTTTGCGTTCGCCGCCGCCCTCCTCTCCGCCCCTGCATCCGCAGCGCTAAGCCCGGCCGAGCAGGTCATGGTGCGGACCGTCGATTCCGAGCAGCAGCGAACGCTGTCGATGCTCGAGCGCTGGGTCGACCAGAACAGCGGGACGATGAACAAAGCGGGAGTCGTCGCCGTCCGCGACATGGTCGAGCCGGAGCTGAAGCAGCTCGGCTTCACCACGCAGTGGATCGACATGAGCGCGGTCAATCGTGCCGGTCACCTCGTCGCTCGCCACGTCGGCAGCCGCCGCGGCAAGCGCCTGCTCCTGATCGGACACCTCGACACGGTGTTCGAAGCGGATTCGCCGTTCCAGCACTGGGTCCGCGAAGGCGACCGGGCGCACGGCCCCGGCTCGGGCGACGACAAGGGCGGCGACGCGGTCATCATCGCCGCGCTTCGGGCGATGAAGGCGGCGGGGACGCTCAAAAACGCCAACATCACGGTCTTCCTCACGGGCGACGAAGAGGATGCCGGCCGTCCGCTCGCGATCTCCCGCCGCGACTTGATCGCCGAGGGCAAGAAGGCCGACGTCGCACTCGATTTCGAGGACCTCGCGGTGGAGGACGGCCCGAACGGGCCCATGGACATGGGCTCGACCGCACGCCGGAGCGACGGGAGCTGGATCCTGACCGTCACCGGTCATGCCGCGCATTCGGCCGGTGTCGGCGCTGGCGATTACGGCGCGATCTACGACGTGGCGCGGATCATCGACCAGTTCCGGCGTGAGCTTCCCGAGGACAAGCTGACCTACAATGTCGGGCTGATCGGCGGCGGGCAGACAGCGGTCCTCGGCCCCGACAAGATCAGGCTCGAAGCGACCGGCAAGACCAACATCATCGCCGCGACCGCGGTCGCGCGCGGCGACCTCCGGGCGATCAGCCAGGACCAGATCGACCGCACCGAGGCCAAGATGCGCGCGATCGTCGCCGAGCCGCTCGCCGGCGCTCACGCCGAGATCAGCTTCGAGCCCGACATCTACCCGCCGATGCCGCCCACGCCTGGCAATCGCGCCATCCTCGCCGAGCTGAACCTCGTCAACCGCGACATGGGCCTTGCGCAAATGGGCGAGCTCGACGCGTCCAAGCGCGGCGCCGGCGACATCAGCTTCGTCGCCGCCGACGTCGACAGCCTCGCGGGGCTTGGACCGTCGAGCTCCGGCTCCCACACAGCATCGGAAACCGTCGATATCCCTTCGATCTTCAAGGAAGCGAAGCGCTCCGCGATCCTGATGAGCCGGCTGGCGAAGGAGCCCCGCCGCAAGCGCTGACGCCATCCACGCGGGCGAATCAGCGCCCCCACTCGCCTGTTTCGCATTTGGCGGTGGCCCACCAACTTGCAAATGGTTCGTTCCCGAACAGACCCGGTTGGCGCCATTCTCCCCATCAGAGGGAGATCAGTGTTTCGGCGTTTCCATGAACTCGGTCAGAACGCCGCCCATGTCCCTGGGGTGGACGAAGAACACCGGAGTTCCGTGCGCGCCGATGCGCGGCTCGCCGAGCACCCGCGCGCCCTTCTCCTCGAGCTCGGCCTTGGCGGCGTGGATGTCGGGCACCTCGAAGCAGACGTGGTGCTGGCCGCCGAACGGGTTCTTCTCGATGAACTTGGCGATCGGGGAGTCCGGGCCGAGCGGCTCGATCAGCTCGATCTGGCTGTTGGGCGTGTCGACGAAGCAGACGCGGACGCCCTGCGCGGGAAGGTCGAACGGCGCCCCATGCGGCTCCGCGCCGAACATCGTGCGGTAGAGATCGAGGCTCTTCTCGATCGACGGCGTCGCGACGCCGACATGGTTGAGGCGGCCGAGTTTCATGGTTGTGATTTCCTGTTCCGTCATGCTGAACTTGTTTCAGCATCCATCCTGGGGACGTACGCTGCCCTTCACGAAAATGGACCCTGAAACAAGTTCAGGGTGACGCGGAGGGACAGTGAAGCAGCCGTGCGTCTACATCCTGGTAAGTCAGAATTATGGGACGCTGTACATTGGCGTCACCTCAGACCTAATTGCACGCCTGTGGCAGCACCGCAGCGGGCAGGTGAAGGGATTGACGTCGAGGTATCGTGTGTATCGGCTCGTCCGCTTCGAGCAGTTTGCAACGATGCACGAAGCGATTTCGCGTGAGAAGCAGCTCAAGCGTTGGCATCGTCAGTGGAAAATCAATTTGATCGAAAGCGAGAATCCACGTTGGGAGGATTTGGCGCCAGCGCTTGGTCTGCCGCTACTTTCGTCATGCTGAACTTGTTTCAGCATCCATTGCGGAGACGTACGCCGCCCTTCACGGAAATGGATCCTGAAACGAGTTCAGGATGACGGCTGAATGACGACTTCCGTGATGACGCTGTTGGCGATGAAACACGCCTCGTGCGCGCGGTTGTGGAGGTCGGCGATTGCGGCTTCGTCCGGCGGAGCGGCGCCCCAGGTCAGCCGCGGATGGAGCGTGACCCGGCTCATCCACATTTTTCCGTCGCCGCGCTTCTCCAGCAGGCCTTCCGCCTCGTCGACATAGCTATCGACGACGAACCCGGCGCGTCGTGCGAAGTCGATGAAGAACAGCATGTGGCAGGAGGAGAGCGAGGCGACGAATGCCTCTTCCGGATCGACTCCCGCCTGGTCCGACCAGGGCGCCGGGACGACGTGCGGGCTCGGGCTCGCCGGAACCACCGCGCCGCCGTCGAACGCCCACTCATGCGCGCGGCTGTACTGGCCCCTGGCGAAGTCAGTGCCCGGATCGCGGGTCCAGCGGATGGTGGCGGTGTAGGTGCTCATTTCCTGGGGAGGCGGGGCCGCTGGGCCTGCGCGGATGCGCGTTGAAAACCGTCCATCACGCCTTCAATGTGCGCCACGCGCCGATCGATCGCCGCGACCCATTTGTTGGTATCCTTGAGATCGCCGGACAGGCGCTCCGTATCTTTTTGGACCCGCTCCATCCGCTCGTGGAGCAGCATGACATTCTTGAGCGCGGCAAACGCCTCGCCGAGGCCGCTCATTTGCGAATGCCTGCCTCGCGAAGCATGCGGTCGACCTCCTCATGCGTCTCGCGGAGATCGGCGCTCATCTTGTCGAGCATTGCGGCCATTTCCGGGATTGCCTTGTTGGCCTCTTCGACCAACGCCGCGAGCTCCGCCTCCTGCTGCGGCGAAATCTTCTCGAAGTTGTCGACCGCGAGCCGGATATACTCGCCGCTCGAAACGCCCATGCTCGCAGCCCGCTCCTCGATCGTGGCCTTTTCGTCCGGTGTCATCAGTACCGTCGCTCGCGCAGTCCGCATTTCGAACCTCCTCGCGACGCGAGATAATGAGGACGCGCCGACATTACAATGACATTATAATGCGTCGTCGAACGACCACTCGTGCGCGCGGCTGTACTGGCCCTTGGCGAAGTCGGTGGAGGGATCGCGTGTCCAGCGGACGGTGGCGGTGTAGGTGCTCATTTAAAGCGAATCCCCTGTCACTTTCATGAGGATGATAAGCGCGGCTAGAAACAGACCGAAAAGCGCCGCCAGAACCATAATCAGCTTCCACCACAGGGGACTTTTACGAGGCGAACTCATAGCGGAATGTTGTCGTGCTTTTTCCACGGGTTTTCGAGCTGTTTGTTCCTGAGCTTGCGCAGGCCCATCGCCACACGGCGGCGCGTCGAGTGCGGCATGATGACCTCGTCGATGAAGCCCTTGCTCGCTGCGACGAAGGGATTGGCGAAGCGCTCTTCATATTCGGCCGTGCGAGCAGCGATGGTGGCGGCGTCCTTGGCGTCCTTGCGGAAGATGATCTCGACCGCGCCCTTGGCGCCCATGACGGCGATCTCGGCGGTCGGCCAGGCGTAGTTCAGGTCGCCGCGCAGGTGCTTTGAGCTCATGACGTCATAGGCGCCGCCATAGGCCTTGCGCGTGATGACGGTGATCTTGGGCACCGTCGCCTCGGCGTAGGCGAACAGCAATTTGGCGCCGTGCTTGATGATTCCGTGATGCTCCTGCCCCACGCCGGGGAGGAAGCCGGGCACGTCGACGAAGGTCAGGATCGGAATGTCGAACGCGTCGCAGAAGCGCACGAACCGCGCGGCCTTCTTCGAGCTGTTGATGTCGAGGACTCCGGCGAGGACCATCGGCTGGTTGGCGACGATTCCGACGGTGCGCCCCTCGATCCGGCAGAAGCCGACGATGATGTTCGCCGCGTGCGCCGGCTGAAGCTCGAAGAAATCGCCTTCGTCGGCGACCTTCCGGATCAGCTCGTGCATGTCGTAGGGCTGGTTCGAGCTCGGGGGAACGAGCGTGTCGAGGCTCTCCTCAATCCGGTCGACCGGGTCCTCGCACGGCCGCTCGGGCAGATCGTGGCGGTTGCTCAATGGCAGGAAGTCGAAGAACTCACGCGTCGCCAGAAGCGCGTCGATGTCGTTCTCGAACGCGACGTCGGCGACTCCCGACTTGGTCGTATGGGTGACCGCTCCGCCCAGCTCCTCCTGGGTCACCACTTCGTTGGTGACGGTCTTCACCACGTCCGGGCCGGTGACGAACATGTAGCTCGAGTCCTTCACCATGAAGATGAAGTCGGTCATCGCCGGCGAATAGACCGCGCCTCCGGCGCACGGGCCCATGATCAGGCTGATCTGCGGGATGACTCCGCTCGCGAGCACGTTGCGCTGGAACACCTCGGCATAGCCGGCGAGGCTCGCGACACCCTCCTGGATTCGGGCCCCGCCGCTGTCGTTGAGACCGATGACCGGCGCTCCGACCTTCATCGCCATGTCCATGATCTTGCAGATCTTCTGCGCGTGGCGCTCGCTCAGGCTGCCGCCGAACACCGTGAAATCCTGGGCGAAGACATAAACGAGGCGGCCGTTGATCGTGCCGGAGCCGGTGACCACGCCGTCGCCGGGAATCCGCTGCTCCGCCATCCCGAAATCGGACGCATTGTGCTCGACAAACATGTCATATTCTTCGAAGCTGGCCGGATCGAGAAGGACGCGGAGCCGCTCGCGTGCAGTCAGTCGACCCTTGGCGTGCTGCGCCGCGATCCGCTTCTCGCCCCCGCCCATGCGCGCGAGCTCGCGGCGCTTTTCGAGTTCTTCGATCGTCGTTGCCATTTGGCGGCGCGTCCCCATCTAAGGCTGGTCGAAGCTCCTTCCATGCGTACTTCGTCGGGTCAATCGGGCGGCGTAACGATTGCTGCGGTGCAGCAACGGCAAATTCCGCTTAACTTGGTTTAATGATGCGGAACCGCAATGCCTCTTAGGCCGTTCATTCCGTGGGCAAAAACCACAACCGGAGGAAAGACGGAAAATGCTGACTCGCGTCGGGGTGCCAGTGGAGTTTGAAGCCGAGCCCTCGGCGCCGGACTCTGAACCCACAACTTTGATTTGCTTTTCGCACCTGCGGTGGAATTTCGTGTTCCAGCGACCGCAGCACCTGATGAGCCGCTTCGCGCGCGAAATGAGCGTCATCTTCTGGGAAGAGCCGATCGACATCGGCTCCAAGGACACGGCTTACCTTCAGGTCCGCGACGCGCAGGATGCGCCGGGGATCCGGATCGTCGTCCCGCATCTGCCGCAGGGCATGCCCGCCGACGCGCGGGAAGCCGCGCTCAGCCGGCTGCTCGACGCGCATCTGGCATCTTCCCAAGGCCCGCTGATCGCCTGGTATTACACGCCGATGATGCTGCCTTTCTCGAAGCACGTCACTCCGGACGTCACGGTTTATGACGCGATGGACGAGCTTTCGAAGTTCAAGTTCGCTCCCGAGCATCTGCTCGACCTGGAGCAGGAGCTGATCGACCGCGCCGACGTTGTCTTCACCGGCGGCTCGAGCCTTTACGAGGCGAAGAAGCACCGCCATTCCAACATCCACTGCTTCCCGTCGTCGGTCGACCGTGCGCATTTCTGCAAGGCGCGCGCGCATCAGTTCGACCCCGCCGACCAGGAGGACCTGCCCAAGCCGCGGCTCGGCTTCTACGGCGTCATCGACGAACGCTTCGATACCGAGCTGCTCGCCAAGGCAGCCGAAATGCGGCCCGACTGGTCGTTCGTGATGGTAGGCCCGGTGGTCAAGATTTCCGAGGACGAGCTGCCGAAGCGCCACAACATCCACTACCTCGGCGGCAAGACCTACAGCCAGCTTCCGGCTTATCTGTCGGGCTGGGACGTGGCGCTGATGCCGTTTGCGAGGAACGAATCGACCCAGTTCATCTCGCCGACCAAGACGCCCGAATATCTCGCCGGCGGAAAGCCGGTGGTGTCGACCCCGATCAAGGACGTCGTGCGCCATTACGGGCACCTCGAGGGCGTTCGAATCGCGGCCGACGCCGAGAGCTTCGTCCGCGAGTGCGAGACTGCGCTCAAGCTCGCGCATAATCCCGAGAGCGGCTGGCTCGCCGAAGCCGACCTCATGCTTTCGGCGTCGAGCTGGGACACGACCCAGGCGCGGATGGCCGGCCTGATCCACGACGTTCTCGGAACGCGTACCGGGGAGACGAGCCCGGCGTTGCTCGTCGCCGCGGAATGAGCGCGCGCCCAAGCGCCGCGAACGGCAAGTACGACTATCTGATCGTCGGAGCCGGTTTTGCCGGCTCCGTTCTTGCTGAGCGCCTTGCATCTCAGCACCGCGCCCGCGTGCTTCTGATCGATCGCCGGCCGCACATCGGCGGCAATGCCTATGACGAGCCGAATGAAGCGGGCATCCTCTACCACAAATACGGGCCGCACATTTTCCACACCAACAGCGACCAGGTGTGGGACTATCTGTCGCAATTCACCGAATGGCGGCCATACGAGCATCGCGTCCGCGCGACGGTCCGCGACAAGCTGGTGCCGATCCCGATCAACCGGACGACCTTGAACGAGCTGTTCGGCCTGAACCTTCAGACCGACGAGGAAGCGGCCGATTATCTCGCCTCACGCGCCGAGCCGGTCGAGGACATCAAGACCAGCGAGGACGTCGTCATCAACGCCGTCGGGCGCGAGCTCTACGAGCTGTTCTTCCAGGGCTACACGCGCAAGCAATGGGGCCTCGACCCGAGCGAGCTCGACAAGCAGGTGACGAGCCGGATCCCGACGCGCACCAACACCGACGATCGTTATTTCAGCGACACTCACCAGGCGATGCCGCTGCATGGCTACACCAGGATGTTCGAGACGATGCTCGACCATCCGCTGATCGACGTGCGGACCGGCGTTGACTTCGCCGAGTTGAAGGACAGCGCGCACGAGCTCGCCGACCACATCATCTACACCGGCCCGATCGACGAATATTTCGATTTCCGATTCGGCAAGCTTCCGTATCGGAGCCTGAAATTCGATCATCAGACGCTTCAGGAGGAACGGCACCAGCCTGTCGCCGTCGTGAACTATCCAGACCCCAACGTGCCCTACACCCGCATCAGCGAGTACAAGCATCTGACCGGCCAGCAATCGCCGGTGACGACGATTACCTACGAATATCCGTCGGCCGAGGGCGATCCTTATTATCCGATTCCCCGCCCGGAGAATCAGGCGCTCTACAAGCGTTACGAGGCGCTCGCCGATCAGACCGAGGGAGTGACCTTCGTCGGCCGCCTGGCAACCTACCGCTACTACAATATGGACCAGATCGTCGGTCAGGCGCTCGCGACCTTCCGCCGCATGGACGACAGGAGAATCCGCCTGGGGGAACCTCCCGCGACAGCGGTGGCGGCGGAGTAGCCGCGACCGCTCGGGCACAATCCGACCGCTGAAGCTTTCTGCCGTTCGATGAGCAATTCCACTCGGCAGAACTGGCCGGCGCGGCTGTGGCTCGTCCGCCACGGGCAAAGTCAGGGCAATGTCGCGCGCGACGCGGCCGACGAGGCCGGCGCGCACGAGATCGACATCGACATGCGGGACGTCGACGTTCCGCTTTCCGAGCTCGGGCGCGAGCAGGCCGAGGCTGCGGGGCGCTGGTTCGCCGCGCTTCCGCGTGACGAGAAACCGGAGATCATGCTCGCATCGCCTTACGTTCGGGCGAAGCAGACCGCCGAGATCATCTGCCGCGAAGGCGCGCTCGCCGGCGGCCCCGCCCACACCATCATCGACGAGCGCCTCCGAGAGCGCGAGTTCGGGATTTTCGACCGGCTGACGACGGCCGGAATCCGCCACAATTTCCCCGAGGAAGCCGCGCATCGGCGGCGGCTCGGCAAATTCTACCACCGGCCGCCGGGCGGCGAGAGCTGGGCCGACGTGATCCTCCGGCTCAGATCGATGCTCAACACCATCAATCTCCATTATTGCGACCGGCGCGTGCTGGTCGTCTGTCACCAGGTCGTGGTGCTCTGCTTCCGCTACATCCTCGAGGAGCTCGACGAGGCCGAGATACTCACCATCGACAGGCAGGCCGAGGTCCTGAACTGCGGGATCGCCGCTTACGAGTTCGACCCCGACGTGAAGGGCCTGTGCGTCCCCGAGCTCAGTCTGTGGAACTATGGCGCGCCGCTCGAGGCCCAAGGCGCATCGAAGACGTCCGCGCCCGACGCGGTCACCGGAACCCGATGAGCTCCGCCGCGCTCGACAGGCAAGCGCTCGACCAGCATCCGCTTCCGCCGGTCATCGATGGCGACAAGGAGACCAAAGGGCGAATCCTCGTCGTGGCGGGGAGCCGCGACGTCCCGGGTGCGGCGCTGTTGGCGGCGACAGCGGCGATGCGCGCGGGTGCGGGGAAGCTCAGGATCGCCACCGTCGAAGGCGCCGCCATGCACCTCGCTGTCGCCATGCCCGAAGCCATGGTCGTCGGCTTGCCCGAAGCGAGCGACGGCGGTTTCGCGGCGGCAGCGGTCGAGCGCATTTGCGAATTGGCCGAAAAAGTGGACGCGGTGACCGCCGGTCCGGGAGTGAGAGCGAACGAAGCGAGCGCCGCAATCGCCTCCGGGTTGCTCGACACCGAAGCCGCGCTCGCGCTCGATGTCGCAATGCTCGAGACCCTGTCGCCGCCCAAGCAGGTCCATGCGCGCGTGCCGCTGCTGTTGCCCGATTCGAGCGAGCTCGCCGCGCTGCTCGACTGCCGGACAAGCGAGATCGAACGCAACCCGATCGGCTGCGGCATTCGGGCGGCGCAACTCTACCGCTCGATCGTGCTCGTCAAAGGCGTCGTCAGCCACGTCGTCACGCCCGCCGGCCGCAGCTGGACCTATGACGGCGGCGCGCCCGGGCTCGGCGTCTCCGGCAGCGGCGACGTGCTCGCGGGGATCGTCGGCGGTCTTCTCGCGCGCGGCGCGGAGCCGTTGAACGCGCTGCTATGGGCGGTCTGGCTGCATGGCGAAGCAGGCGAGCGCCTCGCCAATAAAGTCGGACCGATTGGTTTCCTTGCGCGCGAGATCGTCAACGAGATCCCGGCTCTACTGCCCCGCTGAAGCCTTGCTCGCCTGATAGCGCTCGAGCTCGTCGCCGATCAGGCGGACGACGTGCAGCACGTTGGTCGATCCGGCGGTCCCAAAGGGAATTCCGGCCATCAGGACGACGCGATCACCACCCTTCGCGATCTGGTGACGAAGCGCCATCCGCTTGCCTTTCTCGACCATCTCTTCGAAGCTTCCGACGTCGCGCGAGTGAACCGCGTGCACGCCCCACAGCAGTCCCATCCGCCGCGCCGTGTGCTGCGACGGGCTCATCGCGAGAATTGGCACAGACGGCCGCTCGCGCGCGATCCTCCGAGCCGTCGCACCCGAGCTGGTGTAGCAGACCATCGCTGTCGCCGAGACCGTCTGCGCAATGTGCCGCGCCGAACCCGCGAGCGCATCGGCGGTGGTGGGCTCGAGCCGCGTCTGGGTGAAATGCACCCGCGCCTGGTAGGACGGATCGCGCTCGGCGCTCATCGCGATCCGGTCCATCATCTGCACCGCTTCGCACGGATATTGGCCCGTCGCGCTTTCCGCGGAGAGCATCACCGCGTCGGCGCCGTCGTAGATTGCCGTCGCGACGTCGCTCACTTCCGCGCGCGTCGGTGTCGGCGACGTCACCATCGATTCGAGCATCTGCGTCGCGACCACGACGGGCTTGCCGAACTGCCGGGCGCAGGCGACGATGCGGTTCTGGAGCGGCGGCACCTGCTCGGGCGGAAGCTCGACACCCAAGTCGCCGCGGGCGACCATCACCGCGTCCGAGAGCGCGATGATGTCATTCAAGCGGTCGATCGCGGCGGGCTTCTCGATCTTGGCTAGGAGCGCCGCGCGCTCGCCGATCAGCGATCGCGCTTCGGCAACGTCCTCGGGCCGCTGAACGAACGACAACGCGACCCAGTCGGTGCGCTGTTCGAGCGCGAAATGGAGGTCGTCCCGGTCCTTGTCGGTGAGCGCCGGGATCGGAACGACCACGTCGGGCACATTGACTCCCTTGTGGTCCGACACCGCTCCGCCGACCTTCACTTCGCTGACGATCTGGTCGCCGTCCGATTCGAGGACGTTGAGGCGCACCTTGCCGTCGTCGATCAGGATGTTGGTGCCGGGCTTGACCGATTCGAACAGCTCGGCGTGCGGAAGCTGCACGCGCCTGCTGTCGCCGGCCTTCTTCTCGCGGTCGAAGATGAAGCGGCTGCCCTTTTCCAGGACCGTCCTGCCGCCCGTGAAATGACCGACCCTCAGTTTCGGCCCCTGAAGATCGAACAGGATCGTCGTCGGCCGGTGGAATTCCTTTTCAAGCGCGCGGATGTGCTCGACCAGCTTGGCCTTCTGCTTCTGGTCGCCGTGGCTCATGTTGATCCGGAACGCGTCCGCTCCGGCGAGCATCAGGCTTCGGATCATCTTGGGATTGCTTGAAGCAGGACCGAGCGTCGCCAGGATCTTCACCTTGCGCGATCGGGGAGCGAGAGTCTCGGGCATCGGGCCTGCCTTAGCCGCTTGCCATGACCGTTCAACCCGCTAGAGCCGCGTGCTCAAACCTGAAATCGGAGAGTGAGGACATGGCGGAAGGCGCCGTCGCGGCCGACCAGCTGCGGCTGTTCATCGAGCGGATCGAGCGGCTCGAGGAAGAGAAAAAGGGCATCTCGGACGA
>DASUIC010000085.1:0-7051 GCA_036273215.1 Sphingomicrobium sp. | reverse complement strand
CCCGGCGCAGGTCGCTGCAGGGGTTGCCGCGGCACGCAAGGCAGGCCGCTCGAGCGTCCTTCTGTTCGTTCAGCGCGGCTCTTCCCCGCCACTCGCCATCGGGCTCAGCATCACCGGCAAGTAGACCGACTCGCCAAGCTTCACGCCTGCCGCTAGGGCTTGTCCGCATGGACCTGCGAGGTGGGAACATCACTGCGCGTGCTCATCTGACAAGGGCGCGCAGTGGCGACTGAAAGCTGCGAGGTGGTCGAGGAGCTGGAGCGCGACTGGCGCGATGCTCTGCGCAGCCGCGACATGGATCACCTGCGCAAGCTCCTTCACCCGGATTTCGTCCTGATCGGCTCGCGTTCGACTGGCCCCTTCATGATGGGCCGCGACGAATGGCTCGACGCCATCCAGCGCCGCGAGGTCGAAAGCATCGAGCTTCAGGTCCGGGATGCGACCATGCTCGAGGAGGTGATGATCGGCACCGTCCACGCCCGCTGGCGGCTCAAATATCTCGGCCGCGTGATCGAGGATTGCGTCCTTCTTACCGACGTCTGGGTCAAGGACGATGGGCAATGGCGCGCGATCCGCCGACACTCGACTCCGGCGCCCGCCGGCACATGCGACAATCTCAAAGGGGAATAGGATGGCACGCGAAGAGGCTTTGCGCGCGCGAGAGAGCGTCAAGGAACTGACCATCCGGGGGATCATCCTCGGGGCATTGATCACCGTCGTGTTCACCGCCGCCAACGTCTATCTCGGACTCAAGATCGGCCTCACCTTCGCGACGTCGATCCCCGCGGCGGTCATCTCGATGGCGGTGCTGAAGGCATTCCGCGATTCGACCATCCAGGAAAACAATATCGTCCAGACCATCGCGTCTGCGGCGGGAACGCTGTCGGCGATCATCTTCGTCCTGCCGGGCCTGGTGATGGTGGGGTGGTGGACCGGATTCCCCTATTGGCTATCGGTCGCGGTCATCGGCATCGGGGGAATCCTCGGCGTCATGTACTCCGTGCCGCTGAGACGCGCGCTCGTCACCGGGACCGACCTGCCGTACCCCGAGGGAGTCGCCGCGGCCGAAGTGCTGAAGGTCGGCGCCGGAGTCGGCGGTCCCGAGGAGAACCGCCGCGGGCTCGTGATGATCATCTGGAGCTCGATCGTCGCCGCCGTCTATCAGCTGCTCGCAGCCATGGGCGTCGTCGCCTCGAGCGCGGCCAAGAGCTTCCGCGTCGGATCAGGGACAGGCGCAACCCAGATTTCCGCCAGCTTCTCGCTTGCTTTGATCGGTGTCGGGCACCTCGTCGGCCTCGCCGTGGGGATCGCCATGTTCGTCGGCCTGCTGATCAGCTGGGCGTACCTCGTGCCGCACTATACCTCGCTTGCCGCCGCGATCCCGGTGGGCACCAGCCTCGACGACTTCATCGGCGACACCTTCGTCCACCAGGTGCGGTTCATCGGCGCCGGAACGATCGGAATCGCGGCGATCTGGACCCTGCTCCGGATCATCGGCCCCATCGTCGGTGGCATCCGCGGCGCTCTGGTCGCCAACCGCGAGCGCAAGGCCGGCCGCGGCGAAGCGCTGCCGATCACCGAGCGCGACATCCCGATCGGCATCGTGACTACCGTGATCCTCATTTCGATGATCCCCATCGGCCTGTTGCTTTACGCCTTCGCAAGCACCAACCCGATCGCCGCAAGCCCGACCGCGACCATCATCCTCAGCATCATCTACATCCTCATTGCCGGCGTGATCATCGCCGCCGTGTGCGGATATATGGCCGGCCTGATCGGCGCATCGAACAGCCCGATCTCGGGTGTTGGAATCCTGTCGGTGCTGGGCATCGCGCTTATCCTCGCGCTGCTCTTTCCGGGAGCGAGCGGCGCGGCCTCCAAGTCGCTCGTCGCGTTCGCCTTGTTCGTGACCGCGGTCGTGTTCGGGGTGGCGACGATCTCCAACAACAACCTCCAGGACCTGAAGACGGGCGAGCTGGTCGCGGCGACTCCGTGGCGCCAGCAGGTGGCGCTGATCCTCGGCGTGATCTTCGGCTCGGTCGTAATCCCGCCGATCCTCGACCTCCTCAACACCGCGTTCGGATTCCAGGGCGCTCCGGGCGCGAAGGTCACCTCGCTCGCAGCCCCGCAAGCGCAGCTCATTTCCGCGATTGCGCAAGGCGTGCTCGGCGGGAACCTCGACTGGAACCTGATCATGTGGGGAGCGATCATCGGCGTCGTGGTGGTGATCATCGACGAAGCGCTCCGTGCCACGAAGCGCGGCGCGCTTCCTCCGCTTGCGGTCGGCATGGGCATTTATCTGCCGATGTCGCTGACTATCCTGATCCCGATCGGCGCTTTGCTCGGCTATCTATACGAGAAGTGGGCGGCGCGAGCGCCGAGCCCCGAATTCGCGCAGCGCATGGGCGTGCTTCTGGCAACAGGGCTGATCGTCGGCGAAAGCCTGTTCGGAGTGATCTTCGCCGGAATCGTTGCAGCGACAAGCAAGGACACGCCGCTCGCGGTAGTGACGAACTTCGGCTGGGCGACCCCGCTCGGGATCGTGCTGTTCATCGTTGCGGCGCTCGGGCTTTATTGGTGGACCCGCAACCAGGCGGCGGAGCGGCTAACCGCCTAGCACCGCGCTCCGAAGCTCCCGCGGTCCGAGCGGCGGAGCGCCGGCTTCGGCCTCGCGCACCAGCTCGACGATCAGGCGATTAATCGTCGCATCGGTGCCGAGGCGCTCGGCCAGCAGCACCAGCTCGCCGTTGATGTAATCGACTTCGGTCTTGCGGCCGTGGGCAAGGTCGTCGGACATGGACGATCGCGCTTTCTCGTCGATCTTCCATGAGCGGATGAACACAGTGTTGAACAGCCAGTCTGGGGATCCGATCACCAGCGGCAGAAGACTCGGTCCCACAGCTCCCACCTTCGCTGGACGGACCTTCGCGCGCCTCAATGTGCGCAGCCCTTCGCGCATCGCTGCTGCGAACACGCGGCGGTAATCGCGCTCCCTCAGCTGCTCGCGAAGCGGTCGGCCGGACAACGCATTGATCGCGTTGTTGAGGTTGATGAGCAATTTGCCCCAGGCGATCCCGAGCATGTCATTCGACAAGCTGAGCGCGGCAGGTCCGGCGCCAATGCGTTTCGCCAGCGCTCGGGTCCTCGCCAAGTCCTCTGCGTACAAGGGAGCGCCGGCGAGGCCCTTGTGGAAGCGGCCTTCGCCCAGATAGGCGCAATTGAACGGCACCATTCCGCGGACGACTTCGAACCGGTCGCCGAGCTCGCGCTTCAGCACATCGACGTTGCTGACTCCGTTTTGGAAGCTGATGACCAGCGCTCCGTTGTTCGCATTGTCGCGAATCTCGCGCGCCGCATCTGCGGTGTCGCCGCTCTTGACCGCCACGAGGATAATGCTGGCCTCACCGAGCGCTGCCGGAACACAGGAAAACTCCACGCTTTCGAGATGCTCCGACCAGCCGGAAAAATCGCTGACCGTGAGGCCATGCTCGTGGATGTCGCGTGCGATTGTCGGGCGGCCGATGAATGTGACCGGAAGCCCTGCCGCCTGCCAGGCTCCCCCGATGAAGCAGCCGACGGAGCCGGCGCCGAGAACCGCGATTCTATCCGCGGCCACGGTATGGAGCGACCCCCTGGTCAGGCAGCCATAGTCCTTCCGGCGGCTCTCCCGATTGCCAGAAGACGTCGATCGGCATTCCGCCGCGCGGATACCAATAGCCGCCGATGCGGAGCCATCGCGGCTTCATCTCGGCGACTAGGCGGTGTCCGATTCCGACGGTGACGTCCTCGTGGAAACCGCTATGATTGCGGTAGCTCCCGAGGAACAGCTTGAGGCTCTTGCTCTCGACGATCGTCTCGGCGGGCGCATAGTCGATGACCAGATGCGCGAAGTCGGGCTGGCCGGTCACCGGGCACAGCGATGTGAACTCCGGCGCGGTGAATCGAACGAGATAGAGCGCTCCCGAACGCGGGTTCGGCACATAGTCGAGCACCGCCTCTTCGGGTGACGCGGGAAGCGCGCTGCGCTGGCCGAGGTGGCGCGTGTCCATGGACCGCGCACCTAGCAGCAGCCGCGCCATGCGCCTATCCTCGCGGCGATGGACGCCCTCGTCTCGACCGAATGGCTCGCCCAGCACCTCGACGAACCCGATATCGTCGTGGTCGACTGCAGCTGGTTCATGCCGGCGAGCGGACGCAGCGGACACGACGAATATCTGAAGGCGCACATCCCCGGCGCACGCTTCCTCGACATCGACGAGCTCAGCGACCGTTCGAACCCCGCGCCGCATATGCTCCCGTCGACCGAGGAATTTGCAAGGGCCATGGAGCGGCTCGGCGTCGGCAGCGGCGACCGAATCGTGGTTTACGACAATTCGCCAGTGCGCACCGCGGCGCGCGGTTGGTTCACGCTGCGGCATTTCGGCGCGCAGCAGGTCGCGATCCTCGACGGCGGCTTTCAGAAGTGGGTCGTCGAAGGGCGGCCGGTCGAAAGCGGCGAGCCTTCGCGCCGCCTTGCGCGGTTCGAACCCGCCGAGCGGCGCGATGAAGTCTTCACCAAGCAGCAGATCCTCGCCGGCCCGGGCTGCGCGCTCGCGGACGCGCGCGGCAAGGGTCGCTTCGAAGCGACCGAGCCCGAGCCGCGCGCGGGCATCGCCGGCGGCCACATCCCCGGCGCGCGGAACCTCCCGTTCGGACAGCTCTACAATGACGACGGCACGTTCAAGTCACGCGAAGAGCTCCGGCGTCTGTTCGCTCAGTCCGGTCTCGATCCCGACCGCCCCTTCATCGCCAGCTGCGGCTCGGGCGTTACGGCGACATCGCTGATCTTCGCCGCGCACCTGCTCGGAAGCGACACGGGCAATCTCTACGATGGCAGCTGGACGGAATGGGGCGCCGATCCAGCGACGCCCAAGGTGACCGGCCCCGCTTAAGCGAGGACGATTCCGGCGACCTCGCGAAGCTCGCGGCGGATTTCGTCGATCAACGCCTGGGTCGCTTCGAAATGAGGCTGCCGCCCTTCCTTGCGCTGGATTACGAGCGCCTCGACTCCGGCCGCGGTCGCCCCGACGAGGCGTCCCGAGCGGCGGTCGAAACTGCGCTGCTTCGCTTCGCCCGCTTCGGGCCAGGCCGCGGCGATCGCTTCGTCATCGTTGAGGTCAGACGCAGGTCCGCCGCCGAACCCGTCCACGAGCCGAAGCGCGTGCCGAACGCTCGCCAGCCGCGACACCGCCTCGGCATAGGCCTGCGGCTGCGTCTCCGGAGCAGATTCGGGCAGAATGTGAAGCATTGCGCCCGGGGTAAGCGAGCGCGGTTAGCAAAGCGTGAATCATTCCTCCCTGCGAGCGAAGCTCGTGGGGAGGGGAACCAGCGAAGCTGGTGGAAGGGTAATTTGGCTCAGCGTAAGACCCCTCCACCATCGAATCTTCGTTCGATGGTTCCCCTCCCCATCGGCTTCGCCGACAGGGAGGAAATTAGGCCCCGCTCTTCTCGTCGATGTCGCGCAGGATCCAGCCGCGCTGGGGGATGGTCTCGATGAACTCGGCCCCACCGCTCGCATTCCGGAGCTTCTTGCGCAGCTTCGAAATGAACACGTCGATGATCTTGGGCTGCGGCTGGTCGTCGGCGCGGCGGTAGAGGTGCTTCAGAAGCATCGCGCGGGTCACCACATTGTTGCGCGCGAACGCCAAGAGCTCGAGCACGCGATATTCCATCTCGGTGATCCCGATCGGGTGCCCGTCGATCCGGATCAGCCGCTGCACCTGGTCGACCGACAGCCGCCCGCCGCAGAGCGTCTCGGGCATCTCGCTCCCGCTCGCCTTTAGCGACTGGAGCAGCCGCGACGCCGCTTCCTCGCTGTCCTCGGGTGAGATGCTTCGCGGAGTCCCGATCACCGCCTGCTGGACGTCGGCGAGGATCTTGTGCGCTTCCTCGACGAGGCGGGTGCCTTCCTCGAAGCGGCGGCGCGACCGGTCGAGCATCGATTCGATTTCGACGAGGCGCGCGGAAAGATTCGGTTCGGCCATGCTTAAGAGCTCGCTCCCCCGCCTCGCTTATTGACCGGTCTGCGCCGAGGCGATGTTGCTGTTGGATGCGGGCGCGGACAGGATCTGGAGAGTCTCCGGGCCCTTGTCGACCACGCGCGTGTCGGGGTCCCATACCGTGGAACGAATCCCGATCGGAGCGTCGGCGCGGCCGGCGTCGTCGAGCAGGCTGGTCTCGGCCGCGCTCCGCGGCGCAGGGCCGCCGAAGAGGGCGTCGATCGCCTGCTGCTGCGCTTCGCCCGCGCTCAGCCCCTGCGTTCCCGCGACGGGCGGAGAAAGGCTGAAGTCGGGCGGGATGACCAGTGGCGCGTTGCGCGCGACCTGGAATTCGTCGTTGGCCGAGCTCCGGCGGTGGCTCCGCATCGTGGCGCAGCCCGAAGTCGCGAGCGCGGCGGTCAGCACGATGACGGTCAAGGCTTTACGCATGTTCGATTGTCTCCTCGGGGCCATGCCCTTCAGCGCGATCCTTACGGCTCAGGAACGCGTGCAGCAACAGGATCGCGACGGCAATGCTAATCGCCGCGTCGCCGACGTTGAATACCAGAAACGGCCGCCATTCGCCAAAATGGAGGTCGAGGAAGTCGACCACATAGCTGTGAAGCGTCCGGTCGAGGATGTTGCCGAGCGCACCGCCCAGCACCATCCCCAGCGCCACCTGGTCGAGCCGGCTCTTCTCGCGCCCGATCCAGATCGCCACTCCGATCGCGATCAGCGACGTCACCGCGACCAGCATCCACCGACCGGTCGTGGGGAGCAGTCCGAGCGAGATCCCCGGGTTCTGGGTGTAGGTGAACTGAAAGATCGGCAGCAGGTAGAGCTGGTCGCCGATCTGGTTGAGGCCGAGCGGCCCGGTGACGATCCACTTCGCCAGCTGGTCGAGCGCGAAGACCAGAAGCGCCACGGCAAAGCCGAGCTTGTACCTACGCATTCACCACATCCTCACAGCGGCGGCACAAAGCGCCGTCCTCGCGCACCTCCGGCAGGTAGCGCCAGCAGCGCCCGCATTTGTG
>DASUIC010000084.1:0-7995 GCA_036273215.1 Sphingomicrobium sp. | reverse complement strand
GCGCCTTCCTTCAGGCTCGCTCCGCGCCAGGCGAACAGGACGAAGGCCGCGCCGACATAGATCGCCAGAAGAGCGAGCAGGAAGGTGCCGCGCTGCGGGTCGATGGCGAACGCATGCACCGAGGTCAGGACTCCCGACCGGACCAGGAATGTCCCGACCATCGACATTGAGAAAGCGATCACCGCGAGCATCATCGTCCACGCCTTCAGCGCCCCCCGCGCGGCGAGCACGTTGATCGAGTGGAGAAGCGCGGTGGCCGCGAGCCATGGCATTAGCGAGGCGTTCTCCACCGGGTCCCAAAACCAGTAGCCGCCCCAGCCGAGCTCGTAATAAGCCCAATAGCTTCCGGCGGTGATCCCGAGCGTCAGCAGGATCCACGCGCCGAGAACCCATGGCCGCATGGCCCGTGCGAGGCGGGAATCGACCTCTCCGGTGAGGAGCGCGCCGACGGCGAGGCTGAACGCGACCGAGAGACCGACGTAGCCGAGGTAAAGCGTCGGAGGGTGGAAGGCGAGGCCCGGGTCCTGGAGCAGCGGATTGAGCCCCTGCCCGTCCGGCGGGGCCGGGTTGAGCCGAGCGAACGGGTTCGAAGCGATCAGCAGGAAGGCATAGAAACCGAGAGCGAGCACGGCCTGGGCGCCAAGCGCCGCGACCAGCGTCCGCTCGCTGGTCCGATGCGACAGGAAGGCAAGGAATGCGCCGGCGACGGCGAGGATCGTCACCCACATCAGCATCGAGCCTTCATGATTCCCCCACGCGCCTGCGACCTTGTAGATGAACGGCCTGACGGTGCTGCTGTTTTCGAACACCAGCTTCACCGACATGTCGGTTCGGGCGAAGACGAGCAGAAGCATCGCGAAGGCGACGAGGGTCAGCACACCCTGAACGACGGCGATCGAACGCATCGCGCGGATGACCGCGATCTCGCTTCTGAGCGCCATGATCATAAACAGGAACTGGAGCGCCGCGAGTGCAGCCGCGAGCCACAGCGCCGCAAGACCCGCCTCGGCGATCATTTCTCCAGCGTCTTTCCGGCCTTATGCTCGGCGGCGAGGTCGCCGAGTTGGGGCGGCATGTAGCGCTCGTCGTGCTTGGCGAGGATGGTGTCGGCGATGAAGGTGCCCTGCTCCAGGCGGCCTTCAGCGACTGCGCCCGAGCCTTCACGGAACAGGTCCGGGGTGATGCCGCGGAACTGCACGGGCGTCACCGCCTTGCCGTCGGTCAGCACGAACCGGATCGTGACTCCGTCGGCCGCATGCCGGATCGACCCGCGCTCGACCATTCCGCCGAGCCGCATCGCTTCGCCGTCGTGCGCTTTGCCTGCTGCGATATCCGCAGGCGTGTAGAAATACGAAGCCTGGCTGCGCAGACCCCACATCGCAAGGAGGACGGCAGCGACAACCGCGACCATCGCGGCGACCACCAGCACCAGGCGCTGGTTCTTGGGTTTCATTTGCGCCTGAGCGAGTCTGCGGCGGCTTCGGCCCGGCGCATCGACGCATAAGACCAGGCGAGCAACCCGACTGTCAGGATGATCGCGACCCAATAGGCGCTTGCAACAAAGGGCCAGGGATTCACGCCGTGCCCATCCGGCGCATCCGCGCTTCGACTTTGGCTTCGGCGAGCTCTGCCCTCATGCGCATCAGCGTCGCGGCTCCGAACAGGCAGGTGAATCCGACGAGCGTGATCGGAAGCGGCCAGAGGATCGACGGATCGATCCTCGAACCGGTCAGCGTAATGCTCTCGCCTTGGTGAAGAGTGCGCCACCACAGCACCGAATAATGGATAATCGGCAGGTTGATTGCGCCGACTAGCCCATAGATCGCCGTGATGCGCCCTTCCCCCCCGCGCTCCTTCTCGGCCGAAGCGAGCGCAATATAGCCGAGGTAAAGGAAGAACAGAATCAGCATCGATGTCAGGCGTCCGTCCCACTCCCACCAGGTTCCCCAGGTCGGACGGCCCCAGATCGATCCGGTGATCAGGCAAATCGCGGCGAAGGTCGCTCCCGCAGGAGCAACGGCGCGGCCACCGACTGCGGCGAGCGGGTGCCGCCAGACGAGCTGACTGAACGATGCTGCTGCAATACCGAGCCAGCCGGCCATCCCGAGCCACGCCGCGGGAACATGGATATACATGATCCTGACGGTCTGGCCCTGGAGGTAGTCGGGCGGAGTCAGGGTCAGCCCGGCTGCCATTCCGGCAACGGCAAGCACAACTCCGATCGCCAGCAGCCAGCTGGTGGTCGGGCGCGCGATACGCAGGAAACGGGCCGGATTGGCGAGCGCGTGCATTGCGCCGGTGCTTATGCCCTTCCGATCAGCCGTTGCGCCATAGCGTCTGCGACGGCAGCGGGATCGCGGCCGGTCTCGGCGCCCTCCGACCAGATCTGCTCGAGCCGCACAGGGATGCCCTCGATGCGTCTGCGGACGAGCGTCGCGTCGCCGTCGCCGAGATATTCGGTGCAGACGTTGATGATTCCGCCGGCGTTGATCACGTAATCGGGCGAGTAGAGGATATTGCGCTGGTGAAGCCGCTCGCCGTCCTGAGCGGTCGCGAGCTGGTTGTTTGCGCCGCCCGCCACGACAGGCACCTTCAGCTGCGGGATGCTCTGTTCATCAAGAATCGCACCGAGCGCGCACGGGCTGAGCACGTCCGCTTCGAGGGTCAGAATCTCGTCAGGTGAGACGACCTTACCGCCCGAACGCTCCGCGAGCTTGTGCGCCTTCGCCTCGTCGAGGTCGGCGATCGACAATCTGGCCCCTTCAGCGCAGGCGTGAAGCGCAACTCCGGTCGCTACGCTGCCGGCGCCCTGGAGCGCGATGTGGAGCCCGTTGAGGCTCTCCTTGCCGAGCGCCCACTTCACCGCGGCCTTGATCCCAAGGAACACGCCGAGCGACGTGTGCGGTCCGGGATCGCCGCCAACGTCCCCGGGTGAGTTGGGAAGTCCCGCGACATATTTGGTCGTTCGGGCGACCTCGATCATGTCAGCAACGCTCATGCCGACGTCTTCGGCCGTGATGTAACGACCGCCGAGATGTTCGACCGCCTTTCCGAAGGCGTGAAGCAGGTCGGTTGTCTTGCTCCGCTCCGCATTGGCGAGGATGACCGACTTGCCTCCGCCGAGCGGGAGTCCGGCCATTGCGTTCTTGTAGCTCATGCCGCGCGACAGCCGCAGCGCGTCGACCAGCGCCTCCTCGTCCTTCGCGTAGTGCCAGAAGCGGGCGCCGCCCGCCGCGGGACCGAGATGGGTCGAGTGGATCGCGATCACCGCCCTCAGGCCGCATTGGTCGTTAGTGACGAAATGCACTTCTTCATGTTCGTCGAAGTCGGGCAAGCCCCAGGGCGTTGTCATCTCTTGTCGTCGATTCCGGCTAAATCATTGAAGAATGGGGCGATCGAGGGGACTTGAACCCCCGACCCTCGGTACCACAAACCGATGCTCTAACCAGCTGAGCTACGATCGCCACGGCGCGTCTGGGAGCGGATCCCTTGCCCGCGCCGGCGACTTAGGGGTCAGCGCAGCCGAACGCAAGAACGGCGAAAGTGGCAGAATGACCGGATGATGAGGCTTATTTAACCTCGATCAATGGGCCTTGCGGCAAAAATGGAGCAGGCGCATTTGGCACTCGGGAGAGGCCGAAATGGCGAGTCGGCGAACAAAGGCCCCGACATCGGATGTGTCGCTCGAGGAGACCCTCATGTCGGCGGGTCTCGCTCCGCATCTCGTCGAACTGCTCTCGCAAATACCGCATCGGACTGTGCAGGTCGAGCCACGAAGGCCATTCCGAGCTCCCGGCGCATCCCGCGACGAAGTGATCTTCGTCCGCTCGGGGATATTGGCCAAGTTCAAGACCGATTCTTCGGGCCGGCGGCAGATTGTCGCGCTGCGCTTCCCCGGCGAGGGGATCCTCCCGCGCGACGGCCCTGCGCCTTATGGGATTCAGGCCATCGTCCGAAGCGAAGTGATGATCGGGCGCGCCCAGGATTTCGATCCGATCGTCGATGCGCATCCCGAGATTCACCGCTTCTTCTGGCGGCTGGTCCAGCGCAACGAGGCGATCGGCTATGCGTGGCTGGTCAATTGCGGCAGGCGCGATTCCGTCGCCCGGGTTGCGCACCTGCTGTGCGAGACCGCGGTCCGGATGCATGCCGACGACCGCCGGATGACGAACCCGTTCACCCAGCAGCAGATCGCCGACATGACGGGGCAAACCTCGGTGAATGTGAACCGGGTCCTCGCGGACATGGAACGGCAAGGGCTGATCAAGCGCAAAGGCCGCGAGATCGAGTTCACCGACTGGATCGAGATGAGCCGTGTCGGCAGCTTCGAGCCGCAATATCTCGCGGTTTGAGGAATGAACCTCGGCTGCTCAGCTGCGCTGAGCCATTGCCGGCTTGCGACATCCCCTGGATGCTCTCCAGACCGTAATGGTGGGCGCGGTAGGGTTTGAACCTACGACCCCACCCGTGTGAAGGGTGTGCTCTACCACTGAGCTACGCGCCCGCGCGTTGCATCCGATCGCGAGGAAGTGCGCGGATATAGTGCTGCGGCCTCGGCTGTCCAGCTATTGAACCGCGTCTTTCAGGACCTTGCCGGGCCTGAATTTCGGCTGGGAGCTGGCCTTGATCTGCATCGGTTCGCCGGTGCGAGGATTGCGTCCGGTGGACGCCTTGCGCCGAGTGACGGAAAAGTTGCCGAAACCGACCAGCCGCACCTCATCGCCCCGCTTGAGCGCCGACGTTACCACTTCGAGCATCGTCTCGACCGCACGCATCGCGTCGTTGCGGCTCAATCCCGAACGGTCGGCGACGTGGCCAATCAGCTCCTGCTTGTTCATCCGCTCAGCTCTCCCCTCATCGGCGCCAAGACTCGCGCGCACGAAGCTTGAACCTTAAGGCAAGAGTCTGCGCTTGAGTCCAGTGGTTCCAAGTCAGCCGGCGTTTCATAAGCGGACTCTGGGGAACGGCGTACGTCGCGCCTGTATGAAGTGAATCCGGTCATCCCGACAGCAGGAGCCCCTATGGATTACGACGCCCCCGACCAGCAGCCGACCGCTTCCGCCGACTTCATCAGCCGGATCGAAACGGAGCTTCTTCGAACCAGAAAGGTGCTCATCTTCGGCGACATCAATGACCGACTGGCTCGCGACATCTGCTCACGGCTGCTCCTGCTCGCCGACCGCGACGTCGAGTCCCCGATCGACATCTACATCAACTCACCCGGCGGCCACGTCGAATCGGGCGACACCATCCACGACATGGTTCGGTTCATTCGCAACGACGTCCAGATCAACATGATCGGCACCGGCTGGGTCGCGAGCGCCGGAGCGCACATCTTTCTCGGCGGCGCCAAGGATCGACGCTTCTGCCTTCCGAATACGCGTTTCCTGCTTCACCAGCCGGCTGGCGGAGCGCGCGGCGTGGCGGCCGACATCGAGATCGAAGCGCGCGAAATCCTGCGCATGCGCGAGCGGCTTGTCCGAATCATCTCGGAGGAAACGGGCCAGCCGGTCGAGCGGGTCAACAAGGACATCCACCGCAATCACTGGATGACTGCGGAAGAGGCGATCGAATACGGAATGGTGACCAGCATCATCCGCGACCCGCGCGACATTCCGCGCGCTTGAATTCGACTCTCAGTGCCGGACGGCTGCTTCCCCGCCCGCAGCCGGCGCGTGGATAGGCGGCTCGGCCGCGTGCTCGTCATCCTCGGTCCACTCGATTGCGTGCAGCGGTTCGGTCAGAGCGCGCGAAAGCACCTCGTCGACGTGACTGACCGGAACGATGTCCAACGCCTCTTTCACGGTCGCCGGGATGTCGACCAGATCCTTCTCGTTCTCGGCCGGGATTAGCACCGTCGTGATTCCGCCGCGCAGCGCGGCGAGCAGCTTCTCCTTGAGGCCGCCAATGGGAAGAACCCGGCCGCGGAGCGTGACTTCGCCGGTCATTGCGATGTCGCGACGGACGGTCACTCCGCTGAGCGTGGAGATCATCGCGGTCACCATTCCGATTCCGGCTGACGGACCATCCTTGGGCACCGCGCCCTCGGGCAAGTGGACATGGATGTCCTTGCGCGCGAAGATCGACGGCTTGACGCCATAGGCGGGCGCGCGCGCTTTGACGAAGCTCATGGCAGCCTGGATCGATTCCTGCATGACTTCGCCGAGCTTTCCCGTGGTCTTGATCTGCCCCTTGCCCGGAACAGTAACCGCTTCAATGGTCAGGAGCTCGCCGCCGACCTCGGTCCAGGCCAGCCCGGTGACTGCTCCGATCTGGTCTTCTTCCTCTCCCATTCCGTAACGGAATTTCCTGACCCCGAGGAAATCGCCGAGATTCTCGGGGGTGAGATCGACTCTTTCGATCTTTTTCTCGAGGATCTGGCGAAGCGACTTTCGAGCGACCTTCGCAAGCTCGCGCTCGAGCGTGCGGACGCCCGCCTCACGCGTGTAATGCTGAATGATCTTGCGCAGCGCTTCGTCGGTGAAGACGAGCTCGTCGGCCTTCAGCCCATGCGCTTCCATCTGCTTGGGAATCAGGTGGCGCTTGGCGATCTCGACCTTCTCGGCCTCGGTGTAGCCTTCGAGGCGGATGATCTCCATCCGGTCCATCAACGGCTGCGGCATGTCGAGCGAGTTGGCGGTCGTGACGAACATCACGTCCGAAAGGTCGTAATCGAGCTCGAGATAATGATCCTGGAAGCGATTGTTCTGCTCGGGGTCGAGGACTTCGAGAAGCGCCGCGGAGGGATCGCCTCGGAAATCCTGGCCGAGCTTATCGATCTCGTCGAGCAGGAACAGCGGGTTGGACGTGCCCGCTTTCTTGATGTTCGAGATGATCTTGCCGGGAAGCGAGCCGATGTAGGTGCGCCGGTGTCCGCGAATTTCAGCCTCGTCCCGGACTCCGCCCAAGGATTGGCGAACGAACTCGCGGCCAGTGGCCCGAGCGATCGAGCGACCGAGCGAGGTCTTGCCGACGCCCGGCGGTCCGACGAGGCAGAGGATCGGCCCCTTGAGCTTGTTCGTCCGGGCCTGCACCGCGAGATATTCGACGATCCGCTCCTTGACCTTGTCGAGGCCGTAATGGTCCTCGTCGAGGATCTGCTGGGCTTCGGCGATGTCCTTCTTGAGCTTCGACTTCTTGCCCCAGGGAAGGCCGAGCAGGACATCGAGATAGTTGCGGGCGACGGTGGCTTCGGCCGACATTGGCGCCATCGCGCGAAGCTTCTTGAGCTCGGCGTTGGCGCGGGTCTTCGCTTCCTTGGACAGGCGCGTCTTGCGAATCTTCTCGGCGAGTTCGGCAAGCTCGTCGCCGCCCTCCTCGCCTTCGTTTCCAAGCTCGCGCTGGATCGCCTTCAATTGCTCGTTCAGATAATATTCGCGCTGCGTCTTTTCCATCTGCCGTTTGACGCGGCTGCGGATCTTCTTCTCGACCTGCAAGACACCGAGCTCGCCCTCCATGAACGCAAAGACCATCTCGAGCCGGCGGGACGGGTTGAGCTCGCCCAATAGCGCCTGCTTGTCGGCGACCTTGATCGACAGGTTCGAGGCAACCGCATCGGCGAGCACCGACGGATCCTCGATCTCGGACAGCTGGATGCCGGTCTCTGCCGGCAGGCGCTTGTTGAGCTTGGCGTAATTTTCGAACTGGTCGATGACCGAGCGGCGCAGCGCCTGCGCCTCGGGCCCCTCATCACCTTCTTCGTCGATCTCCTCGATCTCGGCGGCCATATAACCGTCCTGAGCGACGAGATTGACCAGGCGAGCGCGCTTGGCGCCTTCGACGAGCACGCGCACCGTGCCGTCGGGCAGCTTCAGGAGCTGCATCGCCGTGGCGACGACGCCGAGGTCGTAGAGTGCGTCGCGGTCAGGATCATCCTCGCCGGGATCGAGCTGCGCGACCAGGAACAGTTCTTTGTTGGCGGCCATCGCCGCTTCGAGCGCGGCGACCGACTTCTCACGGCCGACGAACAGGGGGACGATCCGGTGCGGGAAAACA
>DASUIC010000083.1:0-10233 GCA_036273215.1 Sphingomicrobium sp. | reverse complement strand
GATATTGTTGGCTGCCACCGTTCGTGCAGTCTCCGACTTCGGTACGGTCGTGGTCAGGAAGGCGTAGAGCGGCACGACGAACATGCCGCCGGTGATCGCCACGCCGAGCAAGCACAGGATCATCGGCCACGCCATCGGGTTGAACAGGAAATTCTCGAGCGTGGTCAGGTCGGGTCCGTTCTTGCTCCAGGTCAGTGCAACGAAGTGGAGGAGCAGCACGAATACGCCCATCGCGATGACCGACGGCGGCGCGAAACGGGCCGACACCTCGCTCTTGAGCAGCCGATTGATCGCGACCGAGCCAATGGCGATGCCGATCGAGAAGACGGCGATGAACAGGCTCGCGACCTGTTCGTCCGCGCCGAGCACATTCTTCACCAGTGGCGGGAAGATGATGATCAGCACTGCACCGATGGTCCAGAAGAAGCTGATCGCGAGGATCGCCAGGAACAGGCGGCGGATGCGCATTGTCGCTCCGACAAGTTCGATCGAGGCATGAACGATGTGCCAGGTGATGGGCAGCCGTCCGGCGGCAGGCGGCGCTGGCGGCACTTCGCGGCCGGCGAGATACCCAAGTACGGCGAAGCCGAGCACCGCGGCCGCGGCATATTGCGGCCGTGAAGCGAGGACACCGGCGAGGATCGTCCCGAGCAGGATCGCGATGTAGGTGCCTGCTTCGACGAGGCCGGTGCCGCCGAGCACCTCGTCAGGCCGGAGATGCTGCGGAAGGATTGCGTATTTGATCGGTCCGAAGAAGGTCGAATGGATTCCCATCGCGAACACGGCCGCCAGCATGAGCGGCATATTCGCCAGCATCAGCCCGGCGCCGCCCAGGATCATGATCCCGATTTCGGCGAATTTGATGATCCGGATCAGCCGTGCCTTGTCATGATCGTCCGCAAGCTGGCCCGACAGAGCCGAGAGAAGGAAGAAGGGGAGGATGAACAGCGCCTGCGCGATCGCGTTGAACTGCGTCTCCTGATGCGGGTTCTTCAGCAGCTGGTAGGTGACGAACAGCACGACGGCCTGCTTGAACAGGCTGTCGTTGAATGCACCCAGGAACTGGGTCGCGAAGAGCGGAACGAAGCGCCGCGCACGCAGCAGGTGAGCGACGTTCTGGATCAAAGCCTAAGCGCGCGCGAACTCATGAAGCGGCCAACCGCATAGCCAGCTTTCGTGACAGCGCCAAACCTTATAACCGTGGCCACCGGAACGATGCTGTCGCTGCCGAACCTGCTCACGCTTTCGCGAATCCTCGCGGTTCCGATCCTCGTCTTCCTTTTGTGGCATCCCGCTCCGGTCGATTATGCGGTGACCTTCGTCCTTTACTGCATCGTCGGGATCACCGATTATCTCGACGGCTATCTCGCCCGGGCCTGGGGCAGCATCTCGCGCCTCGGGCAATTCCTCGACCCGATCGCCGACAAGATCATGGTCGCTGCGGTGATTGTGATGCTGATTTCGAGCCGGAAAGCGAATCCGGTGCCGGAGATCGCCGGGCTGCACCTCATCCCCGCGCTCGTTATCCTGCTGCGCGAGATCATCGTTTCCGGACTTCGCGAATATCTTGCCGGGCTGCAGGTCTCGGTTCCCGTCAGCGCGCTCGCGAAGTGGAAGACGACGCTTCAGCTCGTTGCCCTCGGAGCGCTGATCCTCGGCGGCGCACTGCCGTATCAGCCGTGGGTCCATACGATCGGGCTGGTCTGCCTCTGGGCGGCCGCGGCGCTGACTCTGATCACCGGCTATGACTATTTGCGCACCGGTCTGAAGCACATGGAATAAGTGGTACCGCCTGCATCCGCGGTTCACCTCGAGTAATCGATTTTCCCCGTCTCACTTACAAAGATTAGTCGTTTCCGTCGAAGATCGGGCGCGCCTACGGCGCCTGCTGAGAAGCCACGCTCACGAGAGGAGTCGACTGACATGGACGCAAAGACCGGTGACCCTCTGCACGGTTCTCCCATGCAGGAAAACGCCGCGACGCGATCGCTCCTCGGCCGCACCAACCGCGATTGGTGGCCAAACCAGCTCAGCCTGGAAATCCTCCCGCAGCACGGCGCGACCGGTGACATCTATGGCGACGAGTTCGATTATACGGAGGCGTTCAAGAAGCTCGATTACCAGGCGGTGAAGCGCGACCTCCATGCGCTGATGACCGACAGCCAGCCGTGGTGGCCGGCGGATTACGGCCATTACGGTCCCTTCTTCATCCGAATGGCGTGGCACGCCGCCGGCACTTACCGCATCGGCGATGGCCGCGGCGGCGCCAATTCGGGGCAGCAGCGCTTCGCTCCGCTCAATTCCTGGCCGGACAATGCGAACCTCGACAAGGCGCGCCGGCTGCTGTGGCCGATCAAGCAGAAGTATGGGCGGAACCTGAGCTGGGCGGACCTGATGATCCTCGCCGGCAACGTCGCCTTCGAATCGATGGGCGCGCCGGTGTTCGGCTTCGGCGGAGGCCGCGCCGACGTCTACGAGCCCGAGCATGACGTTTACTGGGGTACCGAAGAACAATGGGTCGGCCAGGGCGCCAACCCGCGCATGGGCGGCGCGGCTGAAGAGGTTCTCGAGAATCCACTTGCCGCGGTCCAGATGGGCCTCATCTACGTCAACCCCGAAGGGCCGGGCGGAAGCGCCGACGCGCTCGCCTCGGCTCGCGAGATCCGCGAGACCTTCCATCGCATGGGCATGACGGACGAGGAGACGGTGGCACTGACCGCCGCCGGCCACACGTTCGGCAAATGCCACGGCGCTGGAGATGCGTCGAAGGTCGGCTCCGAGCCCGAAGGGGCGGACATCGCGCAGATGGGTCTCGGCTGGCAGAGCGGTCACCAGAGCGGAGTCGGCGACGACACCATCACCAGCGGCCTCGAAGGCGCCTGGACGCCTCATCCGACCAAATGGGGCTCGGACTATTGGCACATGCTGCTCGACTATGAGTACGAGCTTGTGAGGAGCCCCGCTGGCGCGAAGCAGTGGCAGCCGAAGGATGTGAAGCCCGAAGACCTCGCTCCCGCGGCGCACGATCCGAACAAGCGCGTGCCGACGATGATGACCACCGCAGACATGGCGTTCAAGGTCGATCCCGAGTTCCGCAAAACTTCGGAGCGTTTCCGCGACGATCCCGACCATTTCGCCGACGTGGCGGCGCGCGCGTGGTTCAAACTCTGTCACCGCGACATGGGTCCGAAGTCCCGGTACCTCGGCCCCGAGGTGCCGAAGGAGGACCTCATCTGGCAGGACCCGGTCCCGGCTGGGCACATGCCAAGCGACGGCGAGATCGCCGATCTCAAACGCAAGATCCTCGACAGCGGCCTGACCGTTAGCGAACTCGTCAAGGCTGCCTGGGCGTCGGCCTCGACCTATCGCCAGTCGGACCACCGCGGCGGCGCCAATGGCGCGCGAATCCGGCTCGCTCCGCAGAACGACTGGCCAGTCAACGATCCGGCCGAGCTTCAGAAGGTGCTGGCCAAGCTCGACGAGCTGCGTGTCGGCATGTCGCTCGCCGATGCCATCGTGCTCGGCGGGTCGGCGGCGGTCGAGAAGGCGGCGAAGGACGCCGGGTTCGACATCACGGTTCCCTTCGCCGGCGGCCGCGGCGATGCGAGCCAGGAGCAGACCGACGTGGACGGCCTGGCCTATCTCGAACCGAAGGCCGACGGTTTCCGGAATTATCTTGGAACCCGGTTCAGCGTTCCGACCGAGGAGCTGCTGGTCGACAGGGCGCAGCTGCTCGGGCTCAGCGCTCCGGAATTGACGGTGCTCGTCGGCGGCCTTCGAGTGCTCGGGGCCAATCAGGGCGGATCGAAGCACGGCGTGTTCACCGATCGGATCGGACAGCTTACCAACGATTTCTTCGTCAACCTGCTCGACATGGACACCGCGTGGAAGGTGGTGGACGAGAGCGGCGACCAGGAGTTCGTCGGTACCGAGCGTAAGAGCGACCGGAAGAAGTGGACGGCCACCCGAACCGACCTGGTGTTCGGCTCGAACTCGCAGCTGCGCGCGATCGCCGAAGTTTATGCGTCCAACGACGCCAGGGAGAAGTTCGTGAAGGACTTCGTCGCGGTCTGGACGAAGGTCATGAACGCGGACCGGTTCGATCTCCCGCGCGACGTGCGGCTCGGGAAGTCGAAGGCTCCAGCGGAGTCCGAGCGGACGCTCGAGCCAGCGCAATGACGAGGTCGGCCGCGGCGCATTGCTCCCCTCCCAGGCGCCGCGGCCCAGTCGCAACTCAAGTCAGGCGATCAGCTCCGGCGTTCTGACCTCTTCGTGGGCCGATGCGAGCCCGGGATGGAGGTCGCCGGCGATTCGGCGGAGCGTCGAAGCGAGCAGCTGGAACTCGTTCTCGCGCGGGCTCGAGCGGCGCCAGATCAGCGCGACGCTGCGGAAGCCGTGATCGGAGCGCAGCGGCCTGGCATCGACGTGCGTGCCCTCGAGGATTCCCGCTTCGATCGCCATCGCGGGGACGAAGGTCAGTCCAAGCCCGTTGTCGACCATCTGCACGAGCGTGTGGAGCGACGTGCCCATCATCGCCGCCCGGGCGCGAAGTTCCGGCCGGTTGCAGGCCGAAAGCGCATGGTCCTTCAGGCAATGGCCGTCCTCGAGCAGGAGCATGCGGTTTTCGTCGATCGCGTCGACCCCGATCGTGGCCCCGGCCGGCGCTTCGCCCTTGGGGAAAGCGACGAACAGGCGGTCGTCGAACAAAGTCGCGCAATCGACCTCGCCGCAGGCGTACGGCAGCGCCAGAAGCACGCAGTCGAGCTGTCCGCGGTGGAGCGCCTCGCACGCGGCTTGGCTGGTCTCCTCGCGGAGGTAGAGCTTGAGCTTGGGCCATTCGTGGCGAAGCCGCGGAAGCATCGCCGGAAGAAGGAACGGCGCGATGGTCGGGATCACGCCCATCCGGAGCTCGCCGTGAAGGGGCTTGCCCTCGGCCCGGGCGAGCTCGGCAAGCTCCTCCGCCTCGCGGAACACACGCACCGCCTTGGCCGCGATCCGCTCGCCAAGCGCGGTGAACCGGACGACGCGCCGCGTCCGCTCGACCAGTGTCGCGCCAAGCAGGCTTTCGAGCTCGCGAAGGCCCGCGGACAGTGTCGATTGCGTGACGAAGCAGGCTTCGGCCGCCTTGCCGAAATGGCCGCACTGCCGAAGCGCGACCAGATATTGCAGCTGCTTGATGGTCGGGAGGTGGACCGTCATCCTAATCGAAAAACCCAATCAATCGATCCGCTATAATCGACTCCGGCGAACAAAGCCACCGAGGGCTGTCGCTCAGGCAGTGAGCAGGCGGACCGAAACGATCAGCAGCGTGACTGCGAGGACCGGGCGCAACACCGCGTCGGACGAACGCGCCCCTAGAAGGCTGCCGACGATGATTCCGGGGATCGATCCGACCAGAAGCGCGAGCATCAGCGCAATGTCGACCGAACCCATCATCCAGTGACCGATTCCGGCGATCAGGGTCAGCGGCACCGCGTGTGCGATGTCGCTCCCCGCGACCCTGGCGACCGGCATTTTGGGGTAGAGGATGAGCAGCGCCGTCGTCCCCAGCGCGCCGGCTCCGACGGAGGTGATCGAGACCAGCACGCCCAGCATGACACCGACGGCGACAGTCCAACGGGTCACTCGCGAGGCATCCATGTCGTGGATGTGATCGCCTGCCCAACGAAGGATCAGCGGACGGAAAAAGACGGCAAAACTGGTCACGAACAGAGCCGCCCCGAGGATGAGGTTCAGAAGCAGCGAACTGGTCGTCGGCGTGACCCCGACGCGGCTCATGACGAACAAGGTCACGAAAGCGGCCGGAACGCTGCCGCAGGCGAGACCGCCGACCATTTTCCAGTCGACTGTGTGGCGCGACCCATGGACGGCGGTGCCCACGGTCTTCGTCACGGACGCGTAGAGCAGATCGGTTCCGACCGCGGTCGAAGGATGAAATCCGAACAGCAGCACGAGCAGCGGAGTCATCAGCGAGCCGCCGCCCACGCCCGTCAGGCCGATGAGCATGCCGACGAGCAATCCGGCGAGAGAATAGAGCGGATTATAAGCCGCGAGGATCGCTGCCACCTAGATCACGCGCTGAAAAGGCATGGAAATTGCCGGAGATTGCCCCTGATTGAGCGGGCCGCTTTGCCCAAGCCGCTGCGATTGAGCAAGGGGCGCGCGCCGGGCGTCGTTTCAACTCGGCTTTCATTTGCTCCGGCCTGCACCTAAATTGCAGCGCAAACTGCAAGAGGTCTCACGCTTTGCATTCCGGGCTCGTCGCCTATCTCGATTCCGTCAAGAACCGCGACCCGGCGGCACGCTCCCGCTGGGACGTATTCTTCTACCCTGGAGTGTGGGCGCTTGGACTTCACCGCTTCGCCCACTGGCTATGGGAAGGACGGCTGTTCTTCCTCGCGCGGCTGGTGAACCATTTTTCGCGCTTTCTGACCGCGATCGATATTCATCCCGGAGCGAAGATCGGCGAGCGCTTCTTCCTCGACCATGGCTTTAGCGTGATCGGCGAGACGGCCGAAATCGACGACGATGTCACGATCTACCAGAATGTGACCCTGGGCGGCACGAACCCGTCGACGGGGTTGGGCGGAAAGCGTCACCCGACGATCCGGTCGGGCGTGGTGATTGGCTCCGGCGCCCAGGTCCTGGGGCCGATCGAGGTCGGTGAGGGCGCGAAGATCGGCGCCAATTCCGTCGTCACGAAGGATGTCGCACCCGGGTCGACGGTTGTCGGCATCCCCGCCAAAGCGGTCCCGCTCGACATGGTCCATTACAGCCCCGGCTTCATTCCCTACGGCACTCCCTGCGGCGAGGATTGCGACCCCGTCCGTGCTCGTCTCAATGAGCTGGAGCATGAGCTCGACGAGCTTCGCGCCGAGCTCAAGGTGCTGAAGGCCGCGCGTCAGCCCCAGCCGAAGGTCAAGAGCGCTTGAGCGTCGTCGCGCCGTTCCCGCCTGCCTGGGACCGGCGCCCGATCGCCACTTTCGACCGGAAGGAGCTGTCGCGGATCCTCGACCTTTATGGCCGGATGGTCGCGGCCGGCCACTGGCGCGATTACGCGCTGAGGATCGACCCCGACGTGGCGATTTTCGCTGCTTTTCGCCGGCACTCCGAACGACCCGAGATCCGGATTGAAAAACGCCCTGCGCTTCGGTTGAAACAGGGGGCGTTTTCATTGGTCGGAGAGCATGGCGCGGTCCTCAAGCGGGGCAACGAGCTTGCGCCCGTGCTGGCCCCGCTCGAGCGCCGCCTTATGCGGCTGGTTGGATAAGCGCCGGCCGGTCGACCAGGGGAAGGCGCTCGCGCAATCCATCAGGCAACGGCTTGACCACCGCTGCGCGCGCCTGGTGCCAGAAGGCCGACAGCAGGAGCAACGCCGAGCCGATGACCAGCGCGGTCAGCGCCACATTGAGCTCGACCGCTCCGAACCGCTTGAACAGCTCGGCTAGAGCGAACAGGACGTAGGCGAGCGCGGAAACCAGCAGCGCACGGCGATCGATAGCAAGGGCCGTGACGCCCAGCAGCAGGTAAAGGACGATCACCACGACGCCTTCCACGGGGGCCACGGTGCCGTTCGTGACTCCCATGAACGTGAAGATCGGATGGACGATCATCGGCGCTGCGAGCAGATGCAGCCAGAACGCCACGTCCGAGCGCCGAGTCAGTCGCGCACGATCGGACGAGTCCCACCACATTGCGAACAGGAAGACTCCGATCCCGAGCGCGAGAACGAAGCCGAGGATGATGTTCTTCGCATCGTCCGCGCGCGGGCCGAGAGCGGCGATCAGCAGGCCGACGGCGATTCCGGCCACTGACGCTGCGCCGGCCGCGATCGTGATCGGAACGTGGAACTTGCGCCAGTGGACCCAAGCGGAGACGGCGGCGACGGCGGCCGAAACCGCGGCGACGATGCCCTGCAGAGTGGCGTTATTGTTGAGGTTGTCGGAGCCGATTCCGAGCGCGAGCGCGAAACCAACGGTCGCGAAAACGCCGCCGACGAAGCCAAGCAGAAGGAGGATGGAAGGGAGGGCCATCCGCCGTCTGGCGGTGAAGAACAGCGCCAGGCACCAGCACGTTGCGGCAACGAACAGGGGCGCCAGGAACGACGGACCGTCCGCCTCGATGACGAGGCCGGTCGCCTGTCCGATGCTCTGGCCGATCCAGCCGACCGCGAACAGCAGAATCGCCGCCGCGATGGCGACGAAAATATCGTTGAAGCCGGTAATCAGCCGGAACTGCTCTTCGTCGGCGATCTGTGTCGAGCGCTGCCGTTCGACATGCGCCCGCAGCGCGGCCGCCGCTTCCGAGCTGATCACGCCCGAGGCGACCGCGTCGTCGAGTTCCTGTTGGCTGTACATCGGCAACCCTCCTGCGGGTGTGGAACGTAAAACAAGTGTGTTATAGTGTCAATACAGCAAGTCGCAGTCGTCACGGTCAAATCGCATGAACCCCGGCGGCGAGAGCAGCGTTCTCTGGCGGGATGGCTCGCCTGCTCCACCTTTCCGACCTGCATTTCGGCGCGCACGACCAGCGGCTCGTGGATGCGGTCGAACGACGCGCTGACGAGCTCAAGCCCGACCTCGTCGTCATCAGCGGCGACTTCACGCAGCGGGCGAGAACCGACCAGTTTCGTGAAGCCTGCGAGTTCCTCGGACGGCTCCGCGATCACGGTCACGAAGTGCTCGGCGTTCCAGGCAACCATGACATTCCGCTCTACGACGTGCTCCGCCGGTTCATGTCGCCGCTGGCGCGCTACCGGCGCTTCGTCGACGAGAGTCTCTGCCCGTTCGTCGAGCTTCCGGGAGTCGCGGTGCTCGGGCTCAACACCGCTCGATCGCTGACGTTCAAGGACGGCCGAATCAACGAGCAGCAGGTCGAATTCATCCGGGAGACCTTCTCGCGAACGCCGTCGGAAGCGGTGCGCGTGCTCGTCACCCATCATCCCTTGTTCGCGCTCAAGGTCGGTAACGATGCTGGCCGGGCGATCGGGCGCCAGAAACTCGCGCTCGACGCGATCGAGCAAGCTGGAGTCGACATGCTGCTCGCAGGGCACAACCATCATGCGTCGGCGCACGAGGCAAGCGACCTCGTCACCCGTGCCGGCGGAGCGCTCGTCGTCCAGGCGGGAACGGCAACCTCGACGCGGGTGCGCGAGCAAGAGCAGAGCTTCAACGTGATCGACATCGGGGAAGCGTCGGTGACGATCACGGTCGAAGGCTGGAGGCAAGGGCAGTTCGCCGCCGCCGACGCGCAGAAATATGCGTGGCGCGAGGGGCGCTGGCGAGTGGTCCGCGACGCCGAGGCGGCGCACTGAGCTTGTCCTTTTCACGTCGTCGCGACTAGACGCGCGCATGCCATTGCCAGCCGATTTCGACACCGACGAATTCGTCAGACGCGTTCTCGCGGAAGATCTGGGGAGCGGCGGCGACGTGACGTCGAACGCGACGATCCCTGCAGACGCGCGCTTCACCGCCGAGATGAACTGCCGGCAAGCGATCGTCGTGGCCGGTCTCGAGGTTGCGGCGGCATTTTTTCGAGCGCTCGATCCGAATGTGCAAATCGAAGTCATGGCCAGCGATCGAGATCGGGTGGAGCATGGTGCGACGCTCATGAGTTTGGCCGGCGAGGCGCGCCCGATGCTCGCCGCCGAACGCTCCGCGCTCAACACGCTTCAGCACCTTTCGGGGATCGCAACCCTGACGCGCCAATATGTTGACGCGATCGCCGGTACCGGAGCGGTGCTCATCGACACGCGCAAGACGGTGCCCGGCCTGCGCGTGCTCGACAAATATGCGGTGCGCATGGGTGGCGCCGAGAACCACCGGATGCGGCTCGATGACGGCGTTCTCATCAAGGACAATCACGTCGCCCTCTGCGGCTCGGTAAGGGAGGCGGTGCGTCGGGCGAAATCGGCGAACACCGGCCTCAAGGTGCAGGTCGAAGTTGACCGGATAGACCAGATCGAACCGGCGCTCGCAGCGGGTGCGGACCGGCTGCTGCTCGATAACATGGACCCGGCGATGCTCCGCGACGCGGTCAGGCTGGTCGGCGGGCGAGTTCCGCTGGAGGCATCAGGCGGAGTCACGCTGGAAACCATCCGCTCCCTCGCGGAGACCGGAGTGGACTACATTTCCGTCGGCCGGATTACCCAATCGGCGTCGGCGGTCGACATCGGCCTCGATTATTCGACGAGTCGTTGAGCAGCCGGAACATCGTTCATCCCCTCGACAGCTA
>DASUIC010000082.1:0-13895 GCA_036273215.1 Sphingomicrobium sp. | reverse complement strand
TTTCTCGATGCCTTCGCCGAGCTGGAAGCGGATGAAGCCGATCAGCTGGATTGCGTCGCCGGCTTCCTTCGCTGCGGACGCGACCACCTCGGCCACGGGCGTCTTGTTGTCCATCACGAACAGCTGGGTCAGGAGCGCGCTCTCCTTGCGGAACTTGGCGAGGCTGCCTTCGACCATTTTCTCGACGATATTGTCGGGCTTGCCGCTCTCCTTGGCCTTCTCGATTGCGATCGACCGCTCACGCTCGACGAGCGCGCTGTCGAGGTCATCCGCAGTCAGCGCCAGCGGATGCGCCGCCGCGACGTGCATCGCGATTTGCTTTCCAAGGGCGTTCAGCGAGTCTGCGCCCGCTGAGCTCTCGAGCGCGACGAGCACTCCGATCCTTCCGAGGCCCGGCGCGACCTGGTTATGGACGTAGGAGACGACAACGCCCTGGTTCACTTCGAGGACAGTCGCTCGGCGCAGCGACTGGTTCTCGCCGATCTTGGCGATGTTGTCGGTCAATTTCTCCTGGACCGTCCCGCCGCCCGGGTAGTCAGCGGCGGCAAGCTCCTCGATGTCGGTACCCTTCTCAAGCGCAAGCCTCGCGACGTTCCGGACGAACTCCTGGAACAGTTCGTTCTTGGCGACGAAGTCGGTCTCGGAATTGACCTCGACGATTGCGCCGCGCCTACCCTCGACAATTACGCCGACCAGACCCTCAGCGGCGGTCCGGCCCGCCTTCTTGGCGGCGGCTGAAAGACCTTTCGCGCGAAGCCAGTCGATGGCCGCTTCCATGTCGCCGCTGGTTTCGGCGAGCGCCTTCTTGCAGTCCATCATTCCGGCGCCGGTGCGCTCGCGAAGTTCCTTGACCATCGCGGCGGTGACTTCTGCCATTCTTTTCTTCCTCTATTCTCCCCTGCCGCTTGCGGGAGGGGAAGCCTGTTATGCTTCCAGCGCGGCTTCGGCCGGCGGCTCGGCCATTTCGCCGATATCTTCGCCCTTCGCCTGACGCTCGCCGGTGCGGCCCTCGTTAGCCGCCTGCGCGACGGCATCGGTGTAGAGGCGAATCGCGCGGCTGGCGTCATCGTTGCCGGGCACCGGGAACGCGATTCCGCTTGGGTCGCTGTTCGAATCGAGGACCGCGACGACCGGGATGCCGAGCACATTGGCTTCCTTGATCGCCAGCTCTTCCTTGTTCGTATCGACGACGAACATGACGTCGGGAAGCCCGCCCATGTCGCGGATCCCGCCGAGGCTCTTCTCCAGCTTGTCGCGCTCGCGAGTCAGCTGGAGCACTTCCTTCTTGGTGAGGCCGGCGGTGTCGCCCGAGAGCTGCTCCTCGAGGCTCTTGAGGCGCTTGATCGAGTTGGAGATGGTCTTCCAGTTGGTCAGCATCCCGCCCAGCCAGCGATGGTTGACGAAATGCTGTCCCGAAGCCTGAGCGGCCTCGGCGATCGGCTCTTGCGCCTGGCGCTTGGTCCCGACGAAGAGCACCTTGCCGCCGCGGGCGACGGTCTGCTGCACGAAATCGAGCGCGCGCGCGAATAGCGGGACGGACTGTGACAGGTCGATGATATGCACCCCGTTGCGGTCGCCGAAAATGTACGGTTTCATCTTGGGGTTCCAGCGGTGGGTCTGGTGGCCGAAATGCGCTCCGGCCTCGAGCAATTGCTGCATGGTGACGACGGACGCCGCCATTGTTCTTCTCCTTCCGGTTCTGCCTCGGCGGAGCCAGTCACCGGCCTTTCGGCCGGCACCGGTATGTCAGCTCCGCCTGTGGAATGCGCGCGACCTAGCGAAAGGCGTCCGTGCTTTCAAGGGCTTCAGCCGGCGCTTGACAAATTAGAACAAACAGTGAACATTTCACCTCATCAAAGAAGGCGATCGTGATGACTGCAGCTTTAGGCACCCTGCCCTTCCTCGCCACTCTGTGGCTGCTCGTGGTGCTGGGCGCCTCGGTTCTTGAGGAAAGCGGCGCGAAGATCGCCGCTGCCCTCAAGGGCATCCCTCTTCAAACGCCAAGGCTCAGCGCTGCAGTCCGTCGGCAGGCGTCTCGACCGAGGCGCCAGTGCGCGCCCTCTCGGCCGCAATGGCGCGCCGCCGCTTGACGCGGGTGTAGCTTGCCATGCTCAGCGGCAGCGTCGCCAGATAAACCAAGGCCACGGCAAGCAATGTCGGCCAGCGCACGGTCAGCAAAGCGGTCCCAAGCAAGGCAATGCCTGCAAGCGCGAAGAGGCGCCAGCCTCGCCGTATCCGGATGCTCGACCAGCTGTAGGTTGGAATGCTCGAGATCATGAGCAGCGCGACGAATACAACCCACGGCATGACCACGTACCAGGCCTGAAACCACGAACTTCCAGTCACCAGCCAAAAGAAGACGGGAACGAAAGCCAGACCGGCCCCGGCGGGAGCAGGAACGCCAGTGTTGAAGCCCGCCACCTTGTGCGGCTGTTCAGCAATATCGATTCGCGCGTTGAACCGCGCCAGACGTAGTGCGCAGCACACGGCCAGGGCCAAGGCAGCGGTCCAGCCGAAACTAGGGGCATTGTGAAGCGACCATAGGAACAGAATCAGCGCGGGAGCGGTGCCGAACGCGATATTGTCGCTCAAGCTGTCGAGCTCGGCTCCGAACCTGCTCTGAGCCCTCAGAAGTCGCGCGATTCGTCCATCAATTCCGTCGAGCACTCCCGCTATAACGATGACGGAAATTGCGGTTGCCCAATCCTTCTTGATGCCGAAGAACACACCGCTCAGTCCCGCGCACAGCGCAAGGACCGTGACCGCATTGGGCACCATAGCGCGGAACGGGATGCCCCGCGCGTCGCGCTGATCGATCACTGGCTGACGCCCGCGACCGGGATTTCGAGGCCGACGATCCCGAGGATCGTCTCGCCGGCGATGGTTCGCTGGCCCAAGGCCACGCGCGGAGCCGCGCTCGACGGCAGATAGACATCGACGCGACTTCCGAACCGGATCAGCCCGACGCGTTGGCCAGCTTCTACGACGTCCCCCTCCCGCACGAACGAGACGATCCGGCGGGCGACCAGGCCGGCGATCTGTGTGAATCCGATCCTCAGGTCGTCGGCCCCTTCGATCAGCAAATGCTGACGCTCATTGTCCTCGCTCGCCTTGTCGAGATCGGCGTTGACGAACTTTCCCGGCACATAGGCGATCCGCCGAACCCTGCCGGAGATCGGCGCACGATTGATGTGGACGTCGAAGACACTCATGAAAATCGAGACCCGCATGTAGTCGCCATCAGGCAATGCATCCGGACCGCGGAGCTCGGGTGGCGGCGGGACTTTCGAGATCAGCGTGATCAGGCCGTCCGCCGGCGCGACGATCAGCCTGTCGCCCTTGGGCGTCGTGCGGACCGGATCGCGGAAAAAGGCGGCAACCCAGATAGTCAGACCGAGAAGCAGCCAGTCGATGACATGCACGTGGAACAGGAAGGTAAAAAAGGTGATCGCGCCGGCGACGACCAGATATTTGCGCCCGTCGGGATGGACTGAAGGGAACCGCCATTTGACGGTCGTTGTCAGCGCTCCGTCGGGCCTCTCGAGCTCGGGCATCCGGGCCTCTTAGTCGGCAGGCCGCACAGGCACAACGGCGCGGTTGCGCGGGCCAGAAGCGCATCCTAAGGCCCGCGCCAATCCGGAAAATGCAGGGAAGCGTGATGGCCAGGATCAAGGTGAAGAACCCCGTCGTCGAGCTCGACGGCGACGAAATGACGCGGATCATCTGGCAGTGGATCCGCGAGAGGCTGATCCAGCCCTATCTCGACGTGGACCTCCTCTATTTCGACCTCTCGATCGAGAACCGCGACGCGACCGATGACCAGGTCACCGTCGACGCGGCCAATGCGATCAAGCAGCACGGCGTCGGCGTGAAATGCGCGACCATCACTCCGGACGAAGCCCGGGTGCAGGAATTCGGCCTCAAGAAGATGTGGAAGTCGCCCAACGGCACGATCCGCAACATCCTCGGCGGCTGCATCTTCCGCGAGCCGATCGTCATCTCGAACGTGCCCCGGCTGATCCCTGGCTGGACCGATCCGATCGTCGTCGGCCGCCATGCGTTCGGCGACCAGTATCGTGCCACCGACTTCGTGGTGCCCGGTCCGGGCAAGCTGACGATGAAATGGGCGGGGACTGACGGTCAGGAGCTGGACTTCGATGTGTTCGACTTCCCCGGCTCGGGCGTCGCGATGGGCATGTACAACCTCGACGCGTCGATCCGCGACTTCGCCCACGCCTGCTTCAACTACAGCCTGGGGCGGAAGTGGCCGCTGTACCTGTCGACCAAGAACACCATCCTGAAGGCCTATGACGGGCGGTTCAAGGACATCTTCCAGGAGATTTACGATAACGAATACAAAGCGAAGTTCGAAAAAGCTGGGATCGAATATCAGCATCGCCTGATCGACGACATGGTCGCCTCGGCGCTCAAGTGGAGCGGCAAGTTCGTCTGGGCCTGCAAGAATTACGACGGGGACGTCCAGTCGGATCAGGTCGCACAGGGCTTCGGCTCGCTAGGCCTCATGACATCCGTGCTGATGACCCCCGACGGAAGGACGGTGGAAGCCGAAGCGGCCCACGGCACCGTCACCCGCCACTACCGCATGCATCAGCAGGGCAAGGCGACTTCGACCAACCCGATCGCCTCGATCTTCGCCTGGACCGGCGGTCTGAAATATCGCGGCAAGTTCGACGGTACGCCCGAGGTAACCAGGTTCGCCGAGACTCTGGAGCGCATCTGCGTCGAGACCGTCGAAGGAGGGCAGATGACCAAGGATCTCGCAATCCTGGTCGGGCCGGAGCAACCGTGGCTTACGACCGAGCAGTTCTTCGAGGCGATCGTGAAGAACCTCGAGGCCGCGATGGCCGAGCAGGCTCAGCCCGCCTGAGCCCGGCATCGGGCGAGCGGACATGTTCCTGCCGGATTCCATGTCCGATGAAATATCCCGGCGCTCGTCGCAGAAGCGGAAAGCGATCCAGCAGTCGCATCAGAAGAGGCGGCTTTTCGGACACTTGCCGCCGTCCTTCGATAAGCGGCCTCAACACTCGTTCGTGAACGAACCGTTGCGCCGCCTGGATGATTCTGGTCGGCAAAAGGCGGCGGTCCTGAACCTTGTGCAGAAGCGGATAGACGTCTTCGTGGCGGCTTAACGGACCGGCCAGGACGTTCGCCGCGCAAACCGCATCCTGAATCGCGAGATTGATCCCGATTCCGCCGACCGGGCTCATCGCATGCGCGGCGTCGCCGATCGCAAGCAGGCCCCGTTCGTGCCAGCACGTCAGCCGGTCAAGCGAGACCGAGAGCAGCCGCACGTGGTCGAAATCGGGCAGCGCTTCCTCAAGGCTCGGAAGATCCGGAGCGACGGTCCGCAGGTCCTCGCGGAACGCCTCGATACCTCGTGCTTCGATCTTCTCTGCCCCGCCCTTGGCAATGACAAAAGCGCATTGCCAGTAATCGCCCCGATCGATCATCACGATGAGCCGGTAACCGCGAACTGCGCCGCGCAACGCATTGCCGCTCGTCTTCTTCGGCACCGCGACCCAGAAGACGTCGATTGGCGCTCCCAGATTCTGCGACGGAAGCACCTTTCGCACGATGGAATCGCGGCCATCGGCGGCGATCGTCAGCGATGCACGGATCACCTCACCGCTTGCCAACCGGACCCCAGCAATGCGGCCGTTCTCGCGCACATATTCGATGACCGGTGCTTCCATTCGCAGCTGGAACGTCGGCAGGTCCCGCTCGGCCTCGTCGCGGAGAAAGTCGAGGAAGTCCCACTGCGGCATCATGGCGATGAACGGGGCCGGCATTTTCAAGTGCGTGAGGTCGCCGATCTCCATCAGCCGGCCGTTCCAGCTGACCTCCGCCCGGTCGATCCGGTTGTGGGGCCGCTCCAGGAACCGATCGAGCATCCCGAGCTCGTCGAGGATCTCCATCGTCGACGGGTGAACCGTGTCGCCGCGGAAATCGCGGAAGAAGTCCGCGTGCTTTTCAAGCACCTGAACCTTGCACCCGGCACGCGCGAAAAGCAGGCCCGCCATCATCCCTGCAGGGCCGCCGCCGGCAATGACGAGGTCGAGTGCGCTGTTTCCCTTTGGCGCCATGACGTCAACCTCTACCGCCGTTCTGACGAAAAGGGCAGAAGGGCGGCATGCACGGCCAATTCGCCACGTCCGGGTTCAGCGACGCGCTGGTGATCCTCGGGGCGGCGGGCATCGTCATCCCCGCCTTCGCCCGGCTGAGGATCAGCCCGATCATCGGCTTCATCCTGATCGGAATCCTGGTCGGCCCGGCAGGCCTTGGCGCCCTCGCCGCCGAACATAAGTGGCTCAACTATGTGACCATCTCGAACGCCGAGCGGGTCGAGCCCTTCGCCGAACTCGGGATCATCATGCTTTTGTTCTCGATCGGGCTGGAACTGTCGCTTCGGCGCTTGTGGTCGATGCGCAGGATCGTGTTCGGGGTCGGCGCGGCCGAACTCGCGGCCTGTGCCGTCATCATCGGGGCCGGGCTCCATTTCATCGGTCAAGGATTCCCGGGCGCGATCGGGCTCGGCCTCGCGCTGGCCCTGTCCTCGACCGCGATCGTTCTGCCGCTCGTCGGCACGCAATCGGCGGTCGGCCGCGCGGCCTTCGGAATGCTGCTGTTCGAAGACCTCGCTTTGGTCCCGATCGTCTTCGCCCTGGGCGCGATGGCACCGACCGCGAGCGCTAGCGTGGGGCCGCTCGTCGGCACGCTGCTGCTCGGCGGCGCAGTCGCCCTTGGTCTGCTCTTCGGTGGTCGTCTGCTCCTCCCGGGGCTATTCGCCCAGGCGGCGCGGACCAAGAATCCGGAAGTCTTCCTTGCCGCCTGCCTGCTGGTGGTCATCGTCTCGAGCCTGGTCACTTCCGCGATCGGATTTTCGGCAGTGCTTGGGGCGCTCATCGCCGGGATCGTCATCGCGGAGACCGAATATCGCGGGGAGGTCGAGGTCATCACCGCGCCGCTCCGCGGACTCGGCCTCGCCATCTTCCTCATCACCGTTGGAATGCGCGTGAAACTGGGGCTGGTGATTATCTACTGGGAGAGCATCGTCGAAGCTCTGGTGGGGGTCCTGCTCGTCAAGGCGCTCGTCACCGCCGGGTTGCTAAAGATCTCGGGGAGCCGGACCGGAGTTGCGGCCGAAACTGGCGTGCTCATGGCGTCGCCGTCCGAAACGACGCTGATCGTGCTCGGCTCCGCCACCGCGGCTCAACTGATCCGGCCGGAAACGGCGGCATTCTGGCAAATCGTGACGGCGCTTGGACTAACCGTCACCCCGCTGCTGGGCATGTTCGGACGCTTCGCGGCGCGGCGCATCGACAGGACCGGCGACGCGGAGCTTGGCCGTGCGCTGCAGGAGGGCGGTCCGGGGAAAGTGGTGATTGTGGGGTTCGGCCGCATCGGGCGGATTGTCGCCGACATGCTGAGCGTCCACGACCGCAGCTACGTCGCGGTCGATGCGAACGCCGACGCGGTCCGGGACGGCCGCAATAGTGGCTATCCAGTGCTGTTCGGCGACGTGTCCCGGGGAACGCTGGTCCAGCGGCTGAAGGTGGGAATCCCAAGCGCCGTAATCCTGACGATGGACGACCCCGTGCTCGTTTCGCGGCTGACCAAGCGCCTGAGATCGGCCTTTCCGGAAATCCCGATCATCGCCCGGGCGCGCGACACGGCGCAGGCGGCGAGGCTGTACAAGGCCGGCGCAAGCCAGGCCGTACCGGAAGCAGTCGAAGCATCATTGCAGATCGCCGAGGCCGCACTGGTGGACCTCGGAGTGCCGATTGGCCCGGTGATCGCCTCGATCCACGAGAAGCGCGACGAGATTCGCGCCACCATCAAGGCGGAGGCGGAGCTGGAGGAAGCGCCGCGCTTCGGGTCGAGGCGTTTGAGCGACGCTCAGGCCTCGGGAGAAGGCTCGAAGCGGAGTACGCCGGCGACATAGGTCTTGTGCTCTTCATTGTCGCCCGGGTGCCGGCTGCCGTCGTAGATGATCACTTCGCGGAAATCGAACGGTGAGACGCCTTCGAGGCAGGCGACATTCACCCCCAGCTGATTGGGGTTCGAGCGTCGCTTGTGGTGCGTGTAGATGCCGCAATCCGAGCAGAAATGATGCTCGGCGACATTCGTGTTGAAGCGGTAAGTGGAGAGCTTGTCCTCGCCTTCGCTGATGCGGAAGGCGTCAGGTGTGGAGGTCACAGCGACCGCGCCGCGCATCCGTCAAATCGAGCAGGTGCAGCGTCGTGCTGACGCGAAGCCTTCGGTCAGCGTGACGGTAAACTTCACGGCCCCGCAGTGGCAGGAGCCGTCGAAAGTTACCGGCTCGGCGGACCTGGCGTCGATCAAGCAGCCACCTTCTCGAGCGCGTCCTTGATCGCGTGCAAGGCTTCTCCGGCCTTCGAACCGTCGGGACCGCCGCCCTGGGCCATGTCGGCGCGGCCCCCGCCTCCCTGACCGCCGAGCGTCGCAACGGCGGCCTTGATGAGATCGACGGCGCTGACCCGGCCCGCGAGATCGTCGGTGACGCCGACGGCGACGCTCGCGCGGCCCTCGTTGACCGCGACCAGCGCGCCGATCCCCGAACCGAGACGCTTCTTGATCTCGTCAACAGCGGCGCGCAAGCCCTTGGGATCAAAGCCTTCCAGGACCTGACCGATGAATTTGTGGCCATTGACTTGTTCGGGCGCGGTTCCTTCGCTCTTCGATGCGCCGCGGCCCATGGCGAGCTGCTTCCTCGCATCCGCGAGATCGCGCTCGAGCTGACGGCGTTCCGCGACGAGCGAGGCGATGCGCACGGGCACCTCGTCAGGGGCCGCCTTCAACGCTGCGGCGGCCTCGCGGAGCTTCGCCTCCCGGTCGGACAGCCATTTGCGCGCCGCTTCACCGGTCAGCGCCTCGATCCGCCGAACGCCCGAGGAAACGGCGCTCTCGGAGATGACCTTTAGGAGCTGGATGTCGCCGAGGGCGCGGACGTGCGTGCCGCCGCAGAGTTCGACCGAATAAAGGTCGTCGCCACTGTGGCCCATGGAGAGCACGCGAACTTCGTCGCCATATTTCTCGCCGAACAATGCCATCGCTCCCTCGGCGATCGCCTCGTCAGGAGACATCAGCCGCGTGGAGACCGGCTCGTTGGCGCGGATCTGCGCGTTCACCTCGGCCTCGACGGCGTCGATCTCCTCGCGGGTCATCGCCTTCGGGTGCGAGAAGTCGAAGCGGAAATGGTCCGGCGCGACGAGGCTGCCCTTTTGCGTAACATGCGAGCCCAGGCGGTGGCGAAGCGCCGCGTGGAGGAGATGCGTCGCGCTATGGTTGGCACGGATTTGGTTGCGGCGTTCGCTATCGACCTTCTGCTGGACCGTGTCGCCGACCGACAGCTCCCCGGCGGCGACCTTTGTCCGAAGCACATGGAGCTTGCCCAGCGGCTTCAATGTATCCTCAACCTCGCCTTGGAAGCCTTTGAGCGTGGTGAGTTTTCCTGTGTCGCCTATCTGCCCGCCGCTCTCCCCATAGAAAGGCGTCTGGTTTAGCAGAACGTCGACGGTCTGGCCGAGCTCCGCATTCTCGACCCGCTGGCCGTCCTTGACGATCGCGAGGACCACGCCCTCGCCTTCATCGCCCGAATAGCCGGTGAACTCGGTGGCTCCGAACTCATCGACCAGGTCGAACCAGATATCCTCGCTCACCTTGGCCCCGGAGCCCTTCCAGGCCGCGCGCGCCTTCGCTTTCTGCTCCGCCATCGCAGCGTCGAAGCCGGGCTGGTCGACCTTCAGGCCCTTGTCGATCAGCGCCTGCTCGGTCAGGTCGAGCGGGAAGCCGTAGGTGTCGTAGAGGCTGAACGCGGTCTCTCCGGAGAGCGTGCCGCCCTCTGAAAGACCGGCCGTTGCTTCCTCGAGCAGCTTGAGTCCGGTAGCGAGCGTCTGCCGGAACCGCGTCTCCTCTTGCTGGAGGGTGGCCTCGATCAGCGGCTGCGCGCGGACCAGCTCGGGGTAAGCGGCGCCCATTTCCGCCACGAGCGTCGGGACCAACCGCCACATCAGCGGCTCCTTGGCGCCGAGCAAATGCGCATGGCGCATGGCGCGGCGCATGATCCGCCGCAGGACATAGCCCCTGCCTTCGTTCGCCGGCAGCACGCCGTCGGCGACGAGGAAGCTCGACGAACGAAGGTGATCGGCAATCACGCGATGGCTGGCGAGGGATTGGCCTTCCGCGCTTTTGCCGGTCAGCGCTGCGGATTCGTCGGTCAGGACCCGAAGCGTGTCGGTGTCGAACACGTTGACCACGCCCTGGAGTACGGTCGAGACTCGCTCCAGGCCCATACCAGTGTCGATGCTCTGCTTCGGCAGCTCGGAGACGATCTCGTTCGCCACCTGCTCGTACTGCATGAAGACGAGGTTCCATATTTCGACGAACCGGTCGCCGTCCTCATCTGCGCTTCCCGGAGGCCCGCCGGGAACGCTCTCCCCATGGTCATAGAAGATTTCCGAGCATGGGCCGCAGGGCCCGTCGTCTCCCATCGACCAGAAATTGGCCTTGGTCGGAATCTTGATGATCCGGCTCTCGGGCAGGCCGCTGATCTTCTTCCACAGGCCGAAGGCCTGATCGTCCGTGTGGTAAACGGTCGCAGTCAGCCGGTCGGGGCTGAGCCCCCACTCCTTCGTCAGCAGGTTCCAGGCGAGCTCGATCGCTCGGTCCTTGAAATAGTCGCCGAACGAGAAATTCCCCAGCATTTCGAAGAAGGTGAGGTGCCTCGCCGTGTAACCGACATTATCAAGATCGTTGTGCTTGCCTCCCGCCCGGACGCATTTCTGGGAGCTGGTGGCGGTTCGATAAGGACGCGTCTCCAGGCCGGTGAAGACGTTCTTGAACTGCACCATGCCGGCGTTGACGAACATTAGCGTCGGATCGTTGTGCGGAACCAGCGGCGCCGACGCGACCCGCGCATGCCCGTTCCTCTCGAAATAATCGAGGAAGGAGCGGCGGATATCGTTGGTCGTGGTCATCGACCCAGCGATGTAAATGTTGCGCTGCAGTGCGGCAAGGCGATGCCTCAGCCTTGCTGCGTCTTCAGCCATCTTTCGATCGCAGCGATCACATGCTCCTGCTCGGCATGGCTGAGCGGCCGGCCCGCGGGGATTCCATGCCATTTGGCCAGACAGGAACGGCAGCAGCAGGCGGTCGCATGCTGGGCGATGAAGACCGGATGGCCGCGCATTGGCGTCTGGTGGCCGTCGTTCAGTGGCTCCGCCGGCGCGAGCCGCTTGCCGATGAAGTCCCGGGCGTGTTCGAGGATCGTCGGAAGTCCGCGTTCGGCCAGATAAGCGTGCTCTTTGCCGCCCAGCTGGAACCGGCTTCGGAATGTCGAGCCGCTCAGGCGCGAGAAGACGAGATCGAGGTCCCGCATGCCTTCAAGGTGGGACTCTCGACGCCGATTGTCAGCGCCGCTAGGCAACGGCCATGCCCAAACGGCGCAGATCGAACATCCCTCAGTACAAACGTCGGCGAAAGCGCTCCTGGCTCGGCCGCATTGTCGGCTGGATCGTCAAACTGATCCTCGCCTTCATCATCATCTCGGTCCTATGGGTGCTCGCCTATCGGTGGATCAACCCGCCGATCACCATAACGATGATCGGCGACATTGTCGCCGGCCGAGGGGCGCATAAGGACTGGATGCCGATCGGAGAGACCGACCGCGACATGGTCCGCGCGGCGATCGCAGCCGAGGACAGCAAGTTCTGCACCCATCACGGCTTCGACTTCGAAGCCATTGAAGACGCAGCGAAACGTAACGCGTCAGGTGGCCGAATCCGCGGCGGGTCGACGATCAGCCAGCAGACCGCCAAGAACGCCTTCCTATGGCAGGGCGGCAGCTATGCAAGGAAGGGCGTCGAAGCGTGGTTTACGTTCCTGATCGAGCATCTCTGGGGCAAGCGCCGGATCATGGAGGTCTATCTGAACCTTGCCGAGACCGGCATCGGAACCTACGGGGTCAACGCTGGCTCTGAGCGATATTTTGGCCATGATGCGAGTGCGATGAGCCCGACCGAGGCGGCTCGAATCGCTGCGGTGCTTCCGCTTCCCAAGAAGCGCGGAGCCATCGCGCCGAAAGGGTTCACCCGCCGCTATGGAAACACAATTCTCGCCCGCATCCCGATCGTCGCTCGCGATGGGCTCGACTCTTGCGTCTACCAGGGCGCTCCCGCGCCGGTGAACAAGGCGCCGCCGATCGTCACGAAAAAGCCGCGGCCGCAGCCCGGCGAGGAATATGAGAGCCCGAAACCGCTCCCGCCGCTCGAGAATGCGGTCGCCGCGCTTCCACCCGCGGTAGAACCCGCTCAGCCGCAAACCGAGCAGCCGACGTCGAACACCACCGCACCGCCGCCCGAACAGCCTCCGGAGACCTCGAACAGCATCTGACAGACGCGGTGAGCGGTGGCCTGAAAGCGCTTCGCAACAGGAACGGCGCCCGTCCCCTGACCGTTGACACGGGCAATTCCAGCAAAGGAGGATTCAATGGCCACGCGTACCCAAAGCCGCACGTCCAATCGCAGCAGCTCGAGCGAGGGCCGTAGCCGCAGCCGCAGTGGTCGAAGCGCTTTCTCGTGGGGCGATACCGCGGGTCCGATCCTCGCCGCGGCGATCGGCGGAGCGGCGATCGGCTTCGCCGCCAATTACGGGCGCAAGGCGATCATGCAGGGTATGGAAGCGTCACTGGGCGACTGGGACGAGATCCTGTCCGCCGAGCATGACGCGGCGCTTGCGATCTTCGACAAGATGCTGGCGACCGACGAGACGCAGACGTTCAAGCGCAAGATGCTGTTCATGAAGCTCTGCCACGCCCTCGACAAGCATGCCCACTCCGAGGAAATGGTGGTCTACCCGGCGCTTCGCGAGGACGACGATTTCGCCGACGCCGATCATCTCGAAAGCGAGCATGGCTACATCAAGACCTTCATCTTCGAGCTGAGCGAGTCCGGGCCCGACTCGCCCAACTGGCTCGAGCGCGTTCGCGAATTCCGCCAGCTCGTCGCCGAGCACGCGCACATGGAGGAAGAGCAGGTCTTCCCGAAGTTCAAGAAGGACATGAGCGAGGAAGAGAACGCGCACATCACCAGCCTCGTCAACCGCGACGGATTCTGGATGGCCTAGCCGACGAGAGCGAGCTTCGGCGGCTCCTGGACGGAGAGTTCGACGTTGCCTTCGCCCGCGATCCGCTCGATCCGTTCGGCAAGCTCGCCATCGAGCAGGAAGTCGCGCCCGGCCAGGATCGCCGCTTCGCCCCCCGAGATAATCGGCACGACGAGCCGGATCGTCCCGTTCCCGCCCCTCGCACTTTCAAGTTCGCTGGCGAGCACGCCCATGTTCTCCCCGCTCGACAGCCTGACTATCATCTGCAGGCGCGTGCTCTTCTGCAGCTCGCTCAACGGCTGGAATCGCTTGATCGTCACTCGGGGTGTTTCGTCGCCCGCGCGGCGGTCGAGCTCGACCGTGAGCAGACCGCAAATTCCAGCCTTCGCCGCGGTTTCGAGGACCGCCGTGGCCTCGTCGTCGAACGCGGTGGCGACGAACTGCCCCGACGGATCGCTCACGGTCGCCATCATGTAGCGCCGGCCGCGCGCCGAGGTTCTCCAACGGGTGTCCTCGACTAGCGCCGCCATGGTGGCGCCGATCCGCTCGCCTTCGGGAATGCTGAGCTCTTCGAGCTGGGCGAACTGGCGAACCTTATGCGCCGACAGCAGGTACCTTGCCGCATCCACCGGGTGGGCCGAGAAATAAAAGCCAAAGGCGTCGCGTTCGGCGGCCATGCGCTGTGCCAGCGTCCATGATGCGTCGCGCGGAAGACGGATCGGGGCCGCTTCCGCGGAATTGACTCCGAACAG
>DASUIC010000081.1:0-19107 GCA_036273215.1 Sphingomicrobium sp. | reverse complement strand
TCGCCAAGGTGGTCGAAGCCGCCGCGGCGCGCGAAGCGGCGCGGCGCGCGCGCGACCTGACACGGCGCAAGGGCGCGCTCGACATCGCCAACCTGCCCGGCAAGCTCGCCGACTGCGCGGAGAAGGATCCGGCCAAGTCGGAGATCTTCATCGTCGAGGGCGATTCCGCCGGCGGCTCGGCCAAGCAGGCGCGCAACCGCGAAAATCAGGCGGTGTTGCCGCTGCGGGGCAAGATCCTCAACGTCGAGCGCGCCCGCTTCGACAAGATGCTGTCCTCGGAGCAGATCGGCACCCTGATCACGGCGCTGGGCGCCGGCATCGGCCGTGAGGACTTCGACATCGAGAAGATCCGCTACCACAAGATCATCCTGATGACCGACGCCGACGTCGACGGCGCCCACATCCGCACCCTCTTGCTCACCTTCTTCTACCGGCAGATGCGCGAGGTGATCGACCGCGGCTACCTCTATATCGCCCAGCCGCCGCTCTATAAGGCGGCCAAGGGCAAGTCGATCCGCTACCTGAAGGACGACTCCGAGCTCGAGACCTATCTGATCGACGAGGGCGTGGACGGGGCGCACCTGGACCTCGCCTCGGGCGAGCGGCTGACCGGCAAGGACCTGCTGGCGCTGGTGCAGACCGCGCGCGGGGCCAAGGCCAATGTCGAGCGCCTCGCGGCCCGTGCGCCGGCCTTCGCCATCGAGCAGGCGGCGCTCGCCGGCCTGCTGGCCGAGGGAGGCGATCCGGCTGCGGCGGCCGCGAGGCTCGACCTCTACGCCGAGGAAGGCGACGGCGCCTGGGAAGGCCATCCCGCCGATGGCGGCGGCTTCGGCTTCAGCCGCATCAAGCGCGGCGTGACCGAACGGATCGTGCTCGACGAGCTTCTGCTGCACGCCGCCGACGCCCGCCGGCTCGGCGAGCGGTCGAAGGAGCTCGCCAAGGTGTTCTCCGGCCGGGCCACCTTCACCCGTAGAGACCGCGCCACGACCGTCCGCGGGCCGATCGACCTGGTGAACGCCGTGCTCGACGGCGGCCGGCGCGGGCTCTCGATCCAGCGCTACAAGGGCCTTGGCGAAATGAACGCCGAGCAATTGTGGGAAACGACTCTCGACCCCGCCAACCGCTCGCTGCTGCGTGTCGAAGTCGCACAGGCCGACCTCGCCGACGAGATCTTCACCCGTCTGATGGGCGACGTCGTCGAACCCCGCCGCGAGTTCATCCAGGACAATGCGCTGAGCGTAGCCAACCTCGACGTCTAGGAACCATTCAGCACCGGCGGCTATTGGCGCTCGCATGAGCAGCGGCTCCTGCATCACGCTGGCGAGCTATAACATGCACAAGGCCGTCGGGCTCGACGGCCGGCGCGATCCGCATCGCGTGCTTCGCGTGCTTCAGGAAATCGACGCCGACATCGTTGCGCTGCAGGAGGCGGACAAGCGCATCGGCGGGCGCGGGTCGACGGTGCCGCACGAGCTGATCGACAGCCACGGACTGTACAAGCCGGTGCACCTCGGAGTCCGCCACAAGCGCGTGTTCGACAGGGCGCGCAAGCACACCGACCGGCTGCTCAACGTCAACACGCGCAACATCGGCTGGCACGGCAATGCGATCCTGGTGAAGCGGCGCATTGGGGTGCTCGACTGCGCCGCGCTCGACCTGCCGATGCTCGAGCCGCGCGGCGCGGTGATGGCCGAGCTGCTGGTCGACGAAAAGCCGCTGCGCGTGGTCGGCATGCACCTCGATCTTTCCGGGCTGTGGCGACGGCGGCAAATGCGCGCCATCCTCGAAACGATCGCGCGTCGTCCGCAGAAAATGCCGACGGTGCTGATGGGCGACACGAACGAGTGGCGCGCGCTTGCGGGCTGCCTCAACGATCTCGAGCCTGATTTCCACATCGCTCCGACCGGTCCGAGCTTCCACGCCCGCCACCCGGTGGCGCAGCTCGACCGCATCATCGTCCACCGCGACCTCAACATCGAAGCCGCCGGGGTTCACATGAGCCCGGTCGCGCGCCGCGCCTCCGACCATTTGCCGATCTGGGCGCGGGTTTCCGCCTAGCCCGCGATCTTGCGCATTCGACGGCGCTGGATCGACGAGCCGATACCCATCGACTCGCGATATTTGACCACGGTCCGGCGAGCGCAGTCGAAGCCGCGCTGCTTGAGAAGCGCCGCGATGGCATCGTCGCTCAATATCTCGGTCTCAGCCTCGATCAGCTGCTTGATCGCGGCCTTGACCGCTTCGGCGGCAGCGCCTTCGCCCTCAGCCGATGCGACTCCCGAACCGAAGAAATATTTGAGCTCGTAGAGGCCGCGGTCGCACAGCAGATATTTGTTCGACGTGGCGCGGCTCACCGTCGATTCGTGCATTCCGATCGCTTCTGCGACCTCGCGCAAGGTCAGGGGCTTCATCGCCGAGACTCCACGGTCGAAGAATCCCTGCTGCCGCTTCACGATTTCCGTGACGACCTTGACGATCGTCCTTGCCCGCTGGTCGAGCGCCTTGACCAGCCAGCTCGCGCTCTGCAGGCATTCGCTGAGCCAGGCCCGCGACTTCTTGTCCTGAGGCCCCGATTTCAGCTCCTGATAATAGCGGCGGTTGACCAGCAGGCGCGGAAGCGTCGCCTGGTTGAGCTCGACCGAATAGCCGTCGCGGGTCTTGCGAATGAACACGTCGGGGGTGACCTCCTCTGCGCCTGCCCGCGAGAAGCGGCAGCCGGGCTTGGGATCATAGGCGCGAAGCTCGCGGATCATGTCGGCGAGGTCCTCGTCGTCGACTCCGCATATGCGCTTGAGGTCGGCGGTGCGGCCCTTCGAGAGCAGGTCGAGGTTGTCGATCAGCCGCGCCATCGCGGGATCATATCGGTCGGCAGCCTTCGCCTGCAGCGCGAGGCATTCGGCGAGCGAGCGGGCACCGACGCCTGGCGGATCGAGCTCCTGTACGAGACTCAGCGCCTGCTCGACGACTGCCACCGGAGCGCCCGAGAGATTGGCAATCTGCTCGACCGGCACCGTCAGATAGCCTGTCTCTTCGAGCGTCTCGGCGATGATCCGAGCGAGGTCGCCGACCCGACCGGACGCGCCGTGGAGCTGGTCGATCAGATGCTCGGCGAGCGATGCGGCGGCATATTGCACCCGGTCGAAATCGAACGCCTCGTCCGACGGAGCGGAGCCGACCACGTCGGCGAAGCTGTCGGTCTCCAGCGCTTCGCTCGTCCAGTCGACGTCGAGCGGCCGGTCGTCCTCGGCCTGGGCGAGCATCAAGTCGTCGGCGCCGGGCTCTTCCGGAGCCTCGTCACTCTCCGACTCGATTTCTTCGGCCGGTGCCGCCGGTCCATCCGAATCTTCGTCGGAGCGCGACTCGAGCAGCGGGTTCTTCGCCAGCTCCTCGGCGATGGCCGCTTCGAGCTCGAGATTGTTGAGCTGGAGAAGCTTGATCGCCTGCGCGAGCTGGGGGGTGAGGACCAGCTGCTGCGATTGGCGGATGCTTAATGAGGGCCCGAGACCCATAATCTCCTGCCCTTACAGCGCGAAGCTTTCGCCGAGGTACAGACGGCGGACCTCCTGGTCGGCGACCAGCGCCTCGGGAGTCCCGGCGAACAGGACCTGACCATCATAAATGATGCAGGCGCGATCGACGATATCGAGAGTCTCGCGAACGTTGTGGTCGGTGATCAGGACGCCGATCCCGCGGCTCCTCAGCTCGCGGACCAGCTCGCGAATGTCTGAAATCGAGATCGGGTCGATGCCGGCGAACGGCTCATCGAGCAGCATGATCGACGGGTGCGCGGCGAGCGCCCGGGCGATCTCGCACCGACGCCGCTCGCCGCCCGAGAGCGCGAGCGCAGGCGAATCCCTAAGCGCCGTCAATCCGAATTCGCTGAGAAGCTGTTCCAGCCGCTCGGCGCGCAGGCGCTTGTCCGACTCGGTCACCTGAAGGACGGCGACAATGTTCTGCTCGACGGTCAGCCCGCGGAAGATCGAGGTCTCCTGCGGCAGGTAGCCGAGCCCGAGGATGGCCCGGCGGTACATGGGAAGCTCGGTGACGTCCTGCCCGTCGAGGAAGATGCGGCCGCTGTCGGGCTTCACCAGCCCCATGACCGAATAGAAACAGGTCGTCTTGCCCGCGCCGTTCGGGCCCAGCAGGCCCACGACTTCGCCACGGTGAACCGCGAGCGAGACATCATGGAGCACCGCACGACGGTCGTAGGACTTGGCGATCGAGCGGACCTCGAGGCCGCCGGTCAGCTGCTGCGCCTCGCTGGCCGGGCGCGTGATGGTTGCAGCTTCATTCATCGGCCGACTATTTCTGTTGCTTCGGCGGCGGCGTCTGCTGGTGCTGCGGCACGAGGAAGTGCCCGGTCACCCGTCCGCCGCTCGAATTTACGCCTGGAGGGCCGCCGTCGACGACTGCGCGGCCGCTGTCGAGATTGATCACCAGCCGCTGCCCGTTGAGCTGGTTCTGGCCCTGGAGGAGCTGAACATTGCCGATCAGCGTGATCAGCTTGCGGTCGAGATCGTAGATTCCGAAATCGCCCTTGGCCGACTCGCTCGGGCTGCGGACCACGACTCCGCCGGCCGCGTCGAGGCGATTGATGTGGACGTTGCCACCTTGCGCGCCATTCTGATTGCTCTGGTAAGCGACGGTCAGCCGCTGCGTGTCGAGACTGAGGTTGCCCTGTGTCGCGTGGACGGCGCCGACGAACACCGCGCGATCGGCCCGATCCTGCACCTCCAGCCGCTGCGCACTCACATCGACCGGCGCATTGCTGTCGTGGCCTTTCAGCGCGGAGACGCCGGGCGCCGCCTGCTGTGACTGGGCAAAGGCGCCCGAACCGGCGATGCCGGCCGCGACGAGAGTTCCTGCAAGGATGATGCCAAAGGAGCGCACGCCCTTCATCTGACCGCCCCCTGGACGATTTTCAAGCGAGCGCCGCCATCGAGCACGACGGTCCGTTCTCCAAGGTCGGCGCGAAGGTGGCCCGCCTGGAAGTCGCCCAGGCGCATCTGTCCGGAAACGGGCCCCGCGCTTGCCAGCTGCTTGGACTTGAGATCGACCGTCACGTCGCGGGTAGCGAGCCGGTAGCTCTCCGGCCCGACGACTTTGACCGGGCCGACCACGGCGACCTTCTGCGTGTCGAGATTGTAGCGCGCCTGATTCGCGGCGATCATCAATGGGCCCTGCGGCAGGCTCAACCTCGCCAGCATTCCGCTGATGTCGACGATCGGGTTCTGCGAGCTCGGCTGGACCGCGCGGTTGGCGATCATCACGAACTGCTGGCCCTTATTGTCGGTGCCCGTGTAGCGCGCGGTCTCCACCCGCATGCTCTCGTGCGCGTTCTGGACCTTCTTCTTGTCGAGGATGAAGCTCACGTCCCTGTGCTTGTCGAGCGGTGCGAGGGCCAGAACGGCGATCAGCACCCCGACCGCGCTCGGCAGAGCGATCTTCGCCACGTTGACGAGCCGATCGTGCGTGCTGTGCGGCTCGGCCCAGCGCTGGCTGACCGTGCGCGGCTGCGGGTCGGATTCAGCCATGATGAGCCTCAGCCGTCATGGGCGAAAATGTCCTGATCGGGCCAGCCGGCGATGTCGAGATAGGCGCGGGTCGGGAGGAAATCGAAGCAGGCCTGAGCGAGATCCATGCGGTCCTCGCGCTCAAGGCGGACGTCAAGCTTTTCCTTCAGCGCATGGAGGTAGCGAACGTCGCTGGCGGCATAGTCGCGCTGTGCGTCCGACAGTTCGTCGGCGCCCCAGTCGCTCGTCTGCTGCTGCTTGGACAGGTCATGGCCCAGAAGCTCTTTCACGAGGTCCTTGAGGCCATGGCGGTCGGTGTAGGTGCGGACCAGCCTCGACGCGGTGCGGGTGCAATAGACCGGCGCCGCGACGATGCCGAGATAAGCCTGCATAATCCCGAGGTCGAAGCGCGCGAAATGGTAGAGCTTGAGCCGGTCGGGATCGCCGAGCAGCGCTTTCAGGTTCGGCGCGGAATAATCGCTTCCCGATCCGAATCGCACGAGATGCTCGTCGCCTTTGCCGTCGGACAACTGCACGACGCACAGCCGGTCCCGCGAGGGCATCAGGCCCATCGCCTCGGTGTCGACCGCGATCGGCCCGTCGGCGAACTTGACGTCGGCCGGAAGGTCTTCCTCGTGCAGATGAACGGCCATTTCAGCTCCTTCGGAACGCGCCTGAGGCCGCTTTAGTCCGGCTGATGCCCGACTTGCCAGCTTTCGTCGATTTGAGTCACTAGAGCCGCCCCGTTTTTTCCTGTAGGATGTGAATGGTGCGTGAGTGGTTTCGCGCATGACCAGTATGCGCCATTCGGCCCGAGCGCGTTGGTTTCTGGCAGAGGCGGGCTAACAAGTTCGGACGGTTCATGGGTTTCGACAGAGGGCGCAAGGGGGACCGCGGCGGCCGTGGCCGCGACAAGCGTGACAATTTCTTCGGCGGCGAAGAGCAACATGGCGATCTCGGGTTCCAGGAGCGCGGCGGCTACGGCGGCGGCGGTCGTGGAGGCTATGGCGATCGCGGCGGCGGCGGTGGTGGCTACGGCGGCGGCGGCGGTGGAGGCGGCTACGGTGATCGTGGCGGCGGCTACGGCGGCGGCGGTGGAGGCGGTTTCCGTGGCGGTGGCGGCGGCGGCGGTTTCCGCGGCGGCGGCGGCGGTGGTGGCGGAATGCCCCCGCAGGTCGTCGGCGAGGGCAAAGGCGTCGTCAAATTTTTCAACCCGCAAAAGGGCTTCGGTTTCATCGTCCGCGATGACGGGGGCGAGGACGTGTTCGTCCACATCTCCGCGGTCGAGCAGGCGGGCCTCACCGATCTCGCGGACGGTCAGCCGCTCGAGTTCACGCTCGTCGATCGCGGCGGCCGGATTTCGGCGACCAACCTCAGGATCGAAGGCGAGCCGATGGCGGTCGAACGCGCCGAGCGCGGGCCTCAGCGTCAGCTGACGGGCGAGAAGGCCAGCGGAACGGTCAAATTCTTCAACGCGATGAAGGGTTTCGGCTTCATCCAGAGGGACGACGGCCAGCCCGACGCCTTCGTGCACATTTCCGCTGTCGAGCGCGCGGGCATCCCGACGCTCAATGAAGGCGACCGGCTCGAGTTCGAGCTCGAGGTCGACCGGCGCGGAAAATATGCAGCGGTGAACCTTCAGCCGATCAGCTGATCGGGATATAGTTTAAAGGGGGCGGAAGGGCCGGAGAAGCAATTCTCCGGTCCTTTTCCTCGTCAGCGCGCGAGAGCGCTCGCGTAAAATGCGGCGAGATCGGCCTTGAGCTTGTGTGCGGAGACCGGGTCCACGTACATCATGTGCCCCGCGGGATAATATTCGTAGCGCACGTTCGCCTGAAGCTGCGGCTCCAGCGCCATATGCTCGAATTCATATTCCGCGCCGTGGAACGGGGTCGCGAGGTCGTAGATTCCGTTGACCGACAGCACCTTCATCCGTGGATTCTGGCGCATCGCGTCGGCGAGATCGACGCCGGTGTTCACGATCGCCTGTTTGCCTTCGGACGAGTTGTGCGTGACGTCCCAGTCATTGCCGATCCCGCCGTAGTTGTTCGGCCGGTAGGTGAGCGGGGTCCTGTAGCCGAGGTCGCGGAATAGATAATCGTTCAGCGCTCCGACGAACGCGCCGGTGATTGCGCTGCCTTGCGGGTCATAGTCTGCGCTGTCGCCGATATTATCGGGTTCGGTCCCGACGTAGCGCGAATCGATCCGGCCGATGATCTCGTGCCGATCGCGCAGGAGCTCGCGCCGGAAGCGGGTCGGGTCGACGCGCAAGTTCGACTTCAGGATGTAATCGACCGAGAGGCCGGTGAAATGCGCCATCTGCTCGGCGACCGACTGCTTTTCGGCGTCGCTCAGCATGTTCCCCTTCTGAAGCGCCGTTGCATAGGGGCCGCTGGCGAAGTCCCGCGCCTGCTGGAGGAATTCCTCGAGCGGCGGCTTGCCCGGTATCTTGCCGAAATACCATGCGTCGGCGGCATAGGTCGGAAGGAACCCGATCAACGACTGCTCGCCGCCGAACAGGTCGGCGAAGTTGAACACCGTCGACATGAAGGTGATCCCGTTGAGCTGAACGCCGGCGTCGAGCAGCTTGTCCGAAAGGCCCGCCGCGCGCGTCGTCCCGTAGCTTTCGCCGATGATGAACTTGGGATCGTTCCAGCGCTGGTACTTGGTCAGGTAGCGCTCGATGGTCCGGGTGAAGGCATCGAGGTCGTGATCGACTCCGAACAGATCCTTGGGCTCGGTCTTGCCAAGCTCGCGCGACAGGCCCGTGGTCGGCGCGTCGATGAACACGAGGTCGCTGACGTCGAGAAGCGTATCGGGATTGGGCCCGTAGCGGAACGGCGGTCCCGGAATCGTTTCGGGAATCGACGCATCCACCTTCATCGGACCGAACGATCCCATGTGCAGCCACATGGTCGAGGAGCCAGGGCCGCCGTTGAACAGGAAGGTGACCGGCCGCCGAACTCCGCGCTCGGGAATGGTGTAGGCGACATAGAACATGCTCGCGAGCGGCTCGCCCTTGTCGTTGCGGATCGTGAGGTGTCCGGGCGTGACGGTGTAGGCGAGCGTGCGTCCGTGAAAGGGGATCGAGCGCTGCACCGGCTGGGCGTCCTCCTCGACGCTGGCCTTGATCTGATCGGGATTGGGCTTTGGCGCTTCCGCCTTCTGCTCGTTGGTCGGGACATCGCCCGCGGGCGCATCCTTCTGCGCAAGTGCGGCGCTGCTCAGGGTCAGCACGATTGCGAAAGCGGAGGTGCGAATCATTAGCGGCCTTTCATCGGGATCGGATTGCCCTCGACCATGACATAGTCGACGCGCTGAACAGCGGTGGGATCGACCAACGGGTCTCCCTCGACTGCGATCAGGTCGGCGGACTTGCCCGGATCGAGCGTGCCGGTCTCGCCCGACAGGCTCATGAGGTCCGGACCGCCCTTGGTCGCGGCGATCAGCGCGTCGCGCGGACTCATCCCGCCTTTGGTCACCATCAGCTCGACCTCATGATTGGCCATGGTGTGCGGGGCGACGGCGCTGTCGGTGCCGAGCGCGATATGGACTCCGTTGCGATAGGCCATGTTGAGGCCCTTGCCCCAGACGGCGAAGGTCTCCCTCGCCTTGATTTCGGAGGCGGGCGTCAGCTTGCCCGTTCCGAGCAAATTCTTGACCCCGCTGAACGCCATCAATGTCGCGACATAATAAGTGCCGCGCGCCTTCATGTCCTTGATGCCCTGCTCGTCGATGAAGGTGCCGTGCTCGATCGAATCGACGCCCGCCCGAACCGCCGCATCGATCCCGCGCGCCCCATGCGCATGCGCCGCAACCTTGAGGCCCATGAAGTGCGCCATGTCGCAGATCGCCTTCATTTCCTCGTCGGTGAAGTGCTGCTCGAGTCCCCGCGTGCCGGGGTCGAGGACTCCGCCCGTGGCCATGATCTTGATCCAGTCGACTCCGGCCGCCGCGAGCTTGCGCACCACCTTCTGGCACTCCTGAGCGCCGGTGCAGACCGAAGGGTCGAGGTTCGCTTCGTCCATCGCCGCGGCGAGCTCGGGCGGGAGACCGGTGGTTGGGTCGGCGTGGCCGCCGATGATCGACAGCGGCGCTCCCGCGACCTTGATCCGCGGGCCGGGGAAGCGTCCCTCGGCCACTGCGTCGCGCACGGCGATGACTGCGCTGGTGTCGCCTCCGAGGTCACGGACCGTCGTGAATCCGCCCTGCGCCATCTCGAGCGCGTGGGTCAGGCCGACGGTGGCTTCGTAAGGCACCGATTCTTTTATCGTGTAGCCCTGGTACCAGGGCTCGCCCGAGGTGCCGGTCAGGTGGACGTGCGCGTCGGTCATGCCCGGCATCACAGTCCGCGCGCGCTCGTCAACGACGATTGCACCGGCAGGCGCGGTGAAGCCGTTGTCGACCCGCGCAATCCGGCCGTTCTCGACAATCACGGTGGATGCGCCGCGCTCGGGCGCCGCGGCGTCGACGATGAGGTGCCCCGCCTGGATCGCGTAAGTCTCGGCATTGGCTGCAGCGGCCATCGCCAGCGCCGCCGCGCCGGCCATCAGATGTTTGATCATTTGGGTCCCCTTCTCCCCGGAATTGCGGGAAGGCTTAGCGAGTCGGGCGCGCGCTTCAAGTGACCAGCGACTGAAGCGTCGAGATTTGATCCGCCTCATTTGCCGGCTTGTCGGTGCGAATTCGGCTAATGCGCGGGAAGCGCATCGCCAGGCCCGATTTGTGGCGGCTGCTCTTGTGAATCGAATCGAACGCGACCTCGAGCACCAGCGCCTTTTCGACCTCGCGAACGGGCCCGAAGCGCTGGACCGTGTGGCCGCGGATCCAGCGGTCGAGCCATTTCAGCTCTTCGTCCGTGAACCCGAAATAGGCTTTGCCCACAGGCAGCAATTCGCCGTCCGCAGCCCAGCAGCCGAAGGTGTAATCGCTGTAATAGCTCGATCTTTTGCCCGATCCGCGCGCGGCGTACATCAGCACGCAATCGGCGGTCAGCGGATCCCGCTTCCACTTGTACCACAGGCCGCTGCGCCGGCCGCCGACGTAGGGGCTGTCACGGCGCTTGAGCATGATGCCTTCGATCGAGACATCGCGCGCGTTGAGCCGAAGCTCTTCGAGCTGATCGAAGCCGCCGGCGTCGATCAGCTGCGAGATATCAAAGCGTTCCGGATCGAGCTTCGCGGCGAATTGCTCCAATCGCAGGCGGCGCTCAGTCCAGGGCAGCTCACGCAGGTCCTCGCCGCCGTCGAACAATATGTCGTACAGCCGGACGAACGCCGGATAGGCGCTCAGCATCTTCTGGCTGACGTTCTTGCGCCCGAGCCTCTGCTGCAGCGCGTTGAAGCTCGCCGCCGCTCCGCCGTGGAGGTCGGCGATTCCCTGGTCCTCACCGCGCACGAGAAGCTCGCCGTCGAGCGCGCCCGGCGTTCGGAACGCCTCCGCGATATCCGGAAAGCTCCCCGAAATGTCGTCCCCGGTGCGGCTGTAGACGCGCGTCTCTCCGCCCGCATGGACCAGCTGCACCCGGATTCCGTCCCACTTCCACTCGGCAGCGAACTCGTCGAGCGACACTTTCGTGTCCTCGAGCGGGTGGGCGAGCATGAACGGGCGGAAGATCGGAACGTCGCGCACGGTCGGCTGCTCGCCGCCCTCGGCCCAGGCAAACAGCTCGGCGAACGGAGGGCGAAGGCCGTGCCACACCTCTTCCACCGCCTCGACTTCCAGGCCGAACGCGTCGGCGAAGGCCTGCTTGGCGGTCCTCGCATTGACTCCGACGCGAAGCTCACCGGTCGCGAGCTTCAGAAGCGCGAACCGCCCCGACGCATCGAGATGGTCGAGCATTCCGGCGAGCGTTCGCGGCGCGTCCATCCGCGACGTCGAGCGCAGCCGCTCGACCGCCTCGGAAATGCGGATGGTCGCGTCGTCCGCTTCGGGAACCCCCGTCGCCGAACTCGGCCAAAGCAGCGACACCGTTTCGGCCATGTCGCCGACATAGTCGCGGCTCATGTACAGCAGCACCGGATCGACCCGCTCCTCGGCGATCGCGCGCACTGCGGCGTGCTTCACTGCCGGGATGTCGAGCGTCCCGGTCAGCGCGGCGAGACCATAGCCGCGATCCGGATCGGGCGTTTCCTTGAGGTAATTGCCGATCAGCTTGAGCTTGGTGTTGCGCGAGCGCGTGTAGACGAGATCGTCGAGCAGCTGCGAAAAGGCGCGCATGCCCTCTCTTACGCCGTCACCCTGAACTTGTTTCAGGGTCCATAGCGGAGAAGTGCGCTGCGGGTCTTCAGAATAGATGCTGAAACAAGTTCAGCATGACGATTAATGGAGCCGCACAGCGAGCGCGGCGAGGATCGTTGCGCAGTCGTGCTCGGACCGGCTGTCGAGCGCGTCGTCGACATGTTCGAGACAGGATTGAACCGCGACGCGGTGCCCCGGCAGAAGCGCCAGCTGCGCCGAGCAGCGCGCCAGCGTCTCCAAAGTCGCAAGACCGTTCTGAACCGCGATCTGGCGGATGGCATCCATCCTGGCGTGGAGGTCGAGCGGCGAGAGGCGCGGTCCGCGTTCGCGAATTTCGGCGACGCGCGAAGCGACCTGGTTTCGAACGGTCGCGAGCGGGTCGGTGGCCATTCTCGTCTCTCCTGTTGAACGGAGATTCGCCGAGATTGGTTAAGCAGCCGTTACGAGGTCGTGTCCGGGAGAACACGATTGTGTTACGAATTGCGCCGGCAGAGAGCTGCGTGGGGGGCGCATGGCCGTTCGTCGATTTCGTGACCACGTCGCGGAGCACAACTGGTTCGCCGTCGCCGTGGACTTCCTCATCGTCGTCGGCGGCGTGTTCGTCGGAATCCAGGCGAGCAACTGGAACCAGGCGCGCCTCGATCGCGCCCAGGGACGCGAGTATCGCGCAATGCTGATCGACGACCTCCAGTCGAATCAGCAGAATCTCGCAATGCGGAAACGCTATTACGAGTGGGTTCGCTCGGAAGCGTTGAAGACTTTGGCTGCTCTCGATCGTCCCGAATCCCGACTCGACGCGCAATTCCTGGTCGACGCTTATCAAGCGACGCAGATCCTGCCTTGGTCGCTCAAGCGGAATACCTACGACCAGATTATCTCGGCCGGTCGAATCGGTGAGCTCGGGGACGCGCAGCTTCGTGACAAGATCAGCAATTACTACGTGGGGGCCGAGGTCACCGGCATCAATCTCGCTTCGGTGATGCCCTATCGGGACATTCTTCGCCGGGCGATGCCCTATGCGGCGCAAAATCAGATCAGGACTGTTTGTGGCGAAAAGATCAGCGAGGACTCGAGCGGGGAAGCCGTGATGATTCTTCCGGAACACTGTTCAATTCAGCTGGACCCGGCGACCTTGCGCCGGGCGATCCATCAAGTCCGCGATACGCCCGGGCTGTCGCTCGATCTCAATCGGCAGCTCGTCGATCTCGACCAGAAGCTGGTCTCCGTTGACGTCATCATGCGTCGTGCGGCTGATCTGGAGCGAACCCTGAGGCCTCCAGACTAGCGGCGCGCAAGAAGGGCCCTGCAGCTTGACAATTCAGTGGCCGCCGAGCAGAGGGTCGGCCGAACGGGCGGCTCTAGGCCGCTTTTCTTTTTTCAGCTTTGGGGCTGTGAGATGGCCAAGCCGGCAACCGTCAAGATCAAGCTCGTCAGCACCGCGGACACGGGTTTCTTCTACGTGACCAAGAAGAACCCGCGCACGCAGACCGAGAAGCTGAGCTTCAAGAAGTACGACCCGAAGGCGCGCAAGCACGTCGAGTTCAAGGAAGCCAAGATCAAGTGACGCTGAGCGCGTAAGCGCAAGCGTCATCCCCGCGAAGGCGGGGACCCATGAACACCACCGTCTGAGACAACTCGCCGGCGGCCGAGTTCATGGATGCTGAAACAAGTTCAGCATGACGGCGGGGTCACGCATCAGCCCTCCTGCACTGCAGGCTCGTGCTTCCCCGCCAGAAGCTCGTCGACGGTCTGGGCGAATTTCACCACCGAAATCGGCTTCGAGACGTAGGCCTGCGCCCCCGCGGCCCTGATCCGTTCCTCGTCGCCGCGCGCCGAATAAGCCGTCACCGCCATGATCGGGACTTCGGCCAGCTTCTCGTCGCCGCGCAGCAGCCGGATCAGCTCCAGCCCGCTGACGTGCGGCAGCTGGATGTCGGTGATCACCAGGTCGGGACCGAAATTCTGGGCAGCTTCGAGCGCGTTGCGGCTGTCGGTCACCGCCTCGGGCTCGTGACCATGCGCGGCAAGCAGATCGCAGAACAGCTTGATGTTCAGCGCATTGTCCTCGACGATCAGAATCTTCGCCAATTCACTTCCCCGCTTGCTCGCAGCCGAATGTAAGGCCTTGCCCTCCGATACGCCAACCGATCCGCAGGTCCTCGCTCTCGCTGCACTCGCTGTAACGCTTGGTGACCCGCGGCGGGCACAGAGGTTCATCGACCTGACCGGAATCGGGACGGACGAGCTCCGCCGCCGCGCTGGCGACCCGGTGATCCTCACCGCGCTGATCCGATTCCTCGAAGCGCACGAACCGGACCTCGTCTCGGTTTCGCTGGAGCTTGGAGTTTCGCCGCAACTGCTCGTAGAGGCGCGTGGAAAGCTGGAAGGCGATACATCCGAATGAAGACCATCCTGATCACCGGCGCGACTGCAGGCTTCGGCGAGGCGGCGGCGCGCAAGTTCGTCTCCGGTGGATGGCGAGCGATCGGCACCGGCCGGCGCGGCGAACGGCTGAAATCGCTCCAGCAAGATCTCGGCGACGCGTTCCTGCCGCTCGAAGTCGACATGCGCGATCTCGAAGCGGTCGACGGCATGGCGAACCTCTCGCCGCCGTGGGGCGAGATCGATTTGCTGCTCAACAATGCCGGCCTTGCGCCGCCGACCGACCCGCTGCCCGAGACCGACTGGGACCGCATCGAAACCGTGATCGAGACGAATATTACCGGCCTCGTGGCGCTCACGCGCGCGCTTCTGCCAAAGCTGGTCGAGCGCAAGGGGCAGATCATCAACCTGTCGTCGGTGGCGGCGACCTATCCCTACAAAGGCGGCGCGGTGTACGCGGGGACAAAGGCCTTCGTCCGGCAATTCTCGCTCGACCTACGCTCGGACCTCGCCGGCACGGGGGTCCGGGTCACCTCGGTCGAGCCGGGAATGGCCGAGACCGAGTTCACCATCGTGCGCACCGGCGGGGACAAGCAGGCTTCAGACAAGCTTTACGCCGGCATGGACCCGATGACCTCGGAAGACCTCGCCGACCTGTTCTGGTGGCTCGCCAACCTTCCTCCCCATCTCAACATCAACACGGTCGAGCTGATGCCCGTCAGCCAGAGCTTCGCCGGGTTCACGATCAGCCGCGAGGGTTGATTCGTCTGCGCGGCGGTGCTTGGGGCTCGGCATGAGCATCGACCAGCGCCTATCCGAACTCGGAATCACTCTTCCCGAACCCGCCGCTCCCGTCGCGGCTTACGTCCCGGCGGTCGAAGCGAGCGGACTGTTGCATATCTCCGGGCAGATCAGCGTGGATGAAGCCGGCAATCTGATCGTTGGCCGGCTAGGGGAGGACATGAACCTGGAGCGCGGGGTCGAAGCCGCGCGCCGCTGCGGCATCATGCTGATCGCGCAGATGAAGGCCGCGCTCGGCTCGCTCGACCGGGTCGAGCGAGTCGTGAAGCTCGGCGCCTTCGTCAACAGCGCGCCCAATTTCACCGACCAGCCCAAGGTCGCCAACGGCGCCTCGGTCCTGATGCAGGAGGTATTCGGAGAAGCGGGCCGTCACGCCCGGAGCGCGGTCGCAGCGCCGGTGCTTCCCCTCGGGGTCGCGGTCGAGATCGACGCCATCGTCGCGGTGAAGCCCTAGTTCATCAACCCGCGGCTACCCACTTCGCTGGAATGGCCGATCGTGAATCCGAAATCATCGCCAAGGTCGCCTCCGGCGTCTCGGGATTGAACGCCAACGCCTGGGACAGGATCGCCGGCGATCATCCGTTCGTGAGCCACGCCTTTCTCTCGCTCCTTGAGGAGTCCGAAAGCGTCGGCCCCGGCACCGGCTGGACTCCCGCTCCGATCCTGATCGAGGAAGAGGATCGGCTGATCGCGGCGGCGCCCGCCTACCTCAAGACCCACAGCCAGGGCGAATATGTGTTCGACCACGGCTGGGCCGAGGCTTGGGAGCGCGCTGGCGGGCGCTATTATCCCAAGTTTCAGGTCGCCGTTCCGTTCACGCCGGTACCGGGGCCGCGCTTGCTCGGCAGCCGCCCGCAGCAGCTGCTCGCCGCACTGGAGGCAGTGACCGTTCAGAACGACATGTCGTCGGCGCACATTACCTTCGCCGACGAGGCCGACTCAGCCGAGGCCGAGCGCCGCTCCTGGCTGATCCGGCACGGAATCCAGTACCATTGGTTCAACCGCGGCTATTCGTCGTTCGACGATTTCCTCGCTGCCCTCTCGAGCCGCAAGCGCAAGGCAATCCGCAAGGAGCGCGCCGCCGCCTGCGACGGTCTGGAAATTCGGGCTCTCCGCGGCGGCGAGATCGTGACCGGCGACTGGGACTCGATGTGGGCCTTCTATCAGGACACCGGCTCGCGAAAGTGGGGGCGGCCATATCTCACGCGCGAGTTCTTCGACCTTCTCGGCGAGCGCATGGGCGAGCAGGTGCTGCTGTTCGTCGCGCTCCGCGGCGGCCAGCCGATTGCCGGAGCGCTCAACCTGATCGGCCCCGATGCGCTCTACGGCCGCTATTGGGGCACGATCGACGAGGTGCCCTTCCTTCATTTCGAGCTCTGCTATTATCAGGCGATCGAGTGGGCGATCCGCAATGGGCTGTCGCGGGTCGAAGCCGGGGCGCAGGGCGAGCACAAGGTGGCGCGCGCCTATGAGCCGGTGATCACCAGGTCGGCACACTTCATCCCGAACCGAAGCTTCCGCGACGCCGTCAGCGACTTCGTCGAGACGGAGCGCGCCGCCATCGCGAACGAGGTCGAATGGCTTCGACGGGATCTGCCCTATCGCTCGTCCTCGTCCGAATAGACTGCCACGGTCGTTCCGCCCGAATCGGCCATGCCGCGATACATTGCGGGGGTGGTGAACCCCCATGCGGCGTCTCCCTCGGGAGTCACGGCGATCAGCCCGCCCTTACCCCCCAGTGAGCCGATGTCGGCGAGAACGGCGTCGAGCGCCTGTTGCAGCGGCTGACGGCCGAGGCGGACTCGTTCGGCGAGCTGGTGGGCCGCGACCGCCCGAATGAAATATTCGCCCGAGCCGGTGGCGGACACCGCGGCCGAGCGGTCGTCGGCGTAGGTTCCGGCCCCGATCAGCGGCGAATCGCCGATCCGGCCCCAGCGCTTCGCGGTCAGGCCTCCGGTGGAAGTCGCGGCGGCCACATGGCCATCCACGTCCACCGCAACAGCGCCGACGGTGCCATATTTGATCTCGTCGTCATAACGGCCTTCGGCGAGTAGCTCGTCCAGCTGGCGGCGGCGCTCGGGTACCTCGAACCAGCTGTTCTCGACTTGATCGACGCCCGCGCTTCGAGCGAACTCGTCGGCGCCGTTGCCTGACAGGAACACGTGCTGATCGCGATCGAGCACAAGGCGCGCAAGACTGATTGGCGCGCGGGTGGTCGTGAGACCGGTGGCCGCGCCGGCTGCTCGAGTGCGTCCATCCATGATCGCCGCGTCGAGCTCGATCAGGCCGTCGGCATTGAGCACGCTTCCGCGGCCGGCGTTGAAGCAGACGTTTTCCTCCAGTTCGCGCACCGCAGCCTCGACTGCATCCAGCGCGCTCTCGCGCTTCTCGAGGATCGCCGATCCCGCGGCGAGCGCGGCCTCGAGCCCGTCGCGAGCCTCCCGCTCGGCCTCCGGGCTGAGCCTCTGCGGCCGCATCGAACCCGCGCCGCCATGCACAACCAAACGCCACCGTCTTTCTGTCATGATGAAGGCCATAGCGACGGGCTTTGCCGGACGCCAGTTGACGAACTGCCCGCTTATATATTATTATGATATCATATTTATGGAGGCAAAGGTGACAAACGGAAAAGTCATTGCGCTGACTGCGACGAACGAGCGGCCAGCCACCACATTCAGCGGCTATGCGCTTCTGGTGATCCTGCTGCTCGCGATCGCCGCGGACATTTTCGGGATCGTCCACGTATCGCATGCACATGATTCGGGCAGTGTCGCGATCATCATCGTGGCGACGATCGTCTTCGTGCTGGTGATGCCCGGCTTCTACATGCTCCAGCCCAACCAGGCGGCGGCAATCACCCTGTTCGGGTCCTATCACGGCACCGACCGAACGACTGGCCTTCGCTGGGTCTGGCCGTGGATGGGCAAGAAGAAGGTCTCGGTCCGCGCCAACAATTTCATTTCCGAAAAGATCAAGGTGAACGACCTTCGCGGCAACCCGATCGACATGGCGGCGCAGATCATGTGGCGCGTGGTCGACACCGCGCAGGCGCTGTTCGACGTCGACGATTACAAGCAGTTCGTTCGCGTCCAGGTCGAAGCCGCAATCCGCACCATCGGGTCGCGTTATCCGTACGACGACTTCGAGCACCAGGAGGTCACGCTTCGCGGCAATCACGACGAGGTCGGGACCGAGCTCAAGAAGGAGCTGCAGGAGCGGCTGACCGTCGCCGGCATTGCGGTCGACGAATGCGGGTTCACCTATCTCGCTTATGCGACCGAGATCGCCGGGGCGATGCTCCGGCGGCAGCAGGCGCAGGCCGTTGTCGCGGCTCGCAAGACCCTGGTCGAAGGCGCGGTCGGGATGGTCGAAATGGCGCTCGACGCGCTGTCCGAAAAGAACGTGGTCGAATTGGACGACGAGCGCCGCGCGGCGATGGTCTCGAACCTGATGGTCGTGCTCTGCGGCGAACGCGACACGCAGCCCGTCGTCAACACCGGCACGCTTTATCAATAGGCGGTCCGGGTGCCCGAACGCGAGCGCAAGGCCTATCCGCTTCGCGTCGACCCGGCGCTGTGGGCGGCGGTCGAGCGGAGCGCCTCGGCCGAGCTGAGGAGCGTCAACGCGCAGGTCGAATGCCTGCTTCGCGAAGCGCTCGGCGCGCGCGGAGTGAAGCTCAAAGCGCCGGTCGCGCGCAAGCGCGGGCGTCCGCCGAAGGAGTGAACCAATGAGCGACGATGCAGGATGGTTCGCGCCGAAGCGCTACGGCTACGGCGCCGTGCCGATCAGCTGGCAAGGATGGGCGCTGACGACAGGTTTCGTCCTCGCCTGCATTGCCGATGCATTGCTGTTCGTGCGCACGCCGCTCGTTTTCTTCGCCGTGCTCATCCCGCTGACCGTCACGTTCATCGTGATTACAGCGCGCACGACCAGGGGCGGATGGCGCTGGCGCTGGGGAGGAGAGGAATGATTGCTAACCGACCGAAAGGTCGCGCTGCTGGTTGACCAGCCGCCATTCATCGAGATCGGAGAGCATGAAACGAGCGGCCTGCTCCGTCAGGTCCGCGGCGCGCGACAGGCTGGCGTCCTTGCGAAGCTCACGGTCGATCTGCTGGAGCGTGTCGGCGGTCGCGAGGCTGCGCAGCGCGTCGCCCCCGAAATCTCCCTGGAA
>DASUIC010000080.1:0-22436 GCA_036273215.1 Sphingomicrobium sp. | reverse complement strand
TGAGACGGTGGGGTTGAGCCGAGCGCGAAGCTCCTGCCGGTAGGCTTCCATGTTGGCGATCGGCTTCTGAGCGACGCCGCTCTGCACGGCGGCTTCGGCGACTGCGGAGGCCACCACCTCCATCAGACGCGGATCGAATGGTGCGGGGATGATGTAGTCGCGCCCGAAGCTCTGCGACCGTCCGCCATAGGCCGCCGCGACTTCCTCCGGCACCGGCTCGCGCGCGAGCTCTGCCAGCGCTTCGGCGGCAGCGATCTTCATCGCGTCGTTGATCGCGGTTGCACGCACGTCGAGCGCGCCGCGGAAGATGAAGGGGAAACCGAGGACGTTGTTGACCTGGTTTGGGAAGTCCGAGCGGCCGGTGGCGATGATCGCGTCAGGCCGCACTTCGGTCGCATCCGGCGGCCAGATCTCGGGGTCGGGATTGGCCATGGCGAAGATGATCGGTTCCTTCGCCATGGATTTGACCATGTCCTTCGTGACCACGTTCGCCGCGGAGAGGCCGAGGAACACGTCGGCGCCGGCGATCGCGTCGGCTAGACTCTTCTTATCGGTCTCCACTGCATGCGCCGACTTCCACTGATCGAGGTCGGTGCGATCCTTGCTGAGCACGCCCTTGCGGTCGCACATCAGGACGTGGTCGCCGTGAACGCCCATCGCCTTGATCAGCTCGGTGCACGCGATTGCTGCGGCGCCCGCACCGTTCACTACGATCCGAATGTCGGCGAGCTTGCGGTTGGTGAGCAGGCACGCGTTGATGAGGCCCGCGGCAGTGATGATCGCGGTCCCATGCTGGTCGTCGTGAAAGACCGGGATGTTCATCCGCTCACGGAGCGTCTGCTCGATGATGAAGCAGTCGGGCGCGGCAATGTCCTCGAGGTTGATCCCTCCGAAGCTCGGCTCGAGCAGTTCGACGCAATCGATGAAGCGCTTGGCGTCGTCGGTCTTCACTTCGATGTCCACCGCGTCGACGTCGGCGAAGCGTTTGAACAGCACGGCCTTGCCTTCCATCACCGGCTTGGCCGCGAGCGCGCCGAGATTGCCGAGGCCCAGGATCGCCGTCCCGTTCGAGATGACGGCGACCAGATTGCCCTTGGTCGTATAATCGTAGGCGCAGGTCGGATTGTCGGCGATCGCCCGCACGGGCACCGCGACTCCGGGCGAGTAGGCCAGGCTCAGGTCGCGTTGCGTCGCCATCGGTTTGGTGGCGACGATCTCGAGTTTCCCCGGGCGGCCGTGCGCGTGGAAATCGAGCGCTTCGGCTTCAGTATATTTGACGTTGGAATCCGCCATGGCGGTCGGCCTTAGCGGAGAGTTCGCCAATGAGTCACGCGCAAGCCCTCCCGTGCAAGAACCATCGCTGCTACTGCCGCTGACATGAATGAACGCAACGACCTGGAGAAAGCGTCGCTCAACCGCTCGGTTCTGCGAGCACTGTTGAGGACCGAAGTTCTGGTCGCTCTGCCGACGCTCGTGATCTCCATTGCGCTCGCTTACTTCAGTTTCGTCCAGGCCGATGCGAGCCGGAAAATGCAGGAATCCGGAACCTGGCCTTTCATTTCGTACGGGACGGGGAACTCGTCACCGAATGGCAAGGACGTAATCTCCTTCAGCATATCTAACGACGGAGTGGGGCCGGCGCGACTGAAAGAGATGGAACTCGTCTACGAAGGAAAGCCGGTGGCCGACCTACGGCAATTCATCCTTGCCTGCTGCGCAGTCGCGGCAAACGGCATCAAAGACTTGAGCTTTGCAACCAATGCGGTCGACGGTGTGCTCAGACCCGGAGAGGAGCGCAATTTCATTAGCTTCGCAAAGACCCACGACAATGCGGCGCTTTGGGATCGGCTGGATGGCGAGCGATGGAAGGTGGTTGTGCACAGCTGCTATTGCTCGATCTTCGACGATTGCTGGGTGTTGGACAGCCGGAAGGAAGATCCTGACCAAGTGAAAGCCTGTCCGGCGAATTGGACGAAGTTCGAGCCGGTTCCGGGCGAACGGCCCGGATCGGTCGCAAAGCCGCAATGAATCGCTCGCTCGACAAGGGCTTTCTGGCTACCTCTGTTCCATGGCCCGAGCCGACGCTCCGACCCCGATGATGATGCAGTACCGCCGCCTCAAGGAGGAGGCGGGCGAGGCTCTGCTCTTCTACCGGATGGGCGATTTCTTCGAACTGTTCTTCGACGACGCGAAGGTCGCTTCGGCCTGCCTCGACATCGCATTGACGAAGCGGGGCGAGGACGGCGGCGAGCCGATCCCGATGTGCGGCGTTCCCGTCCATTCCGCGGAGGCCTACCTCGCGCGGCTGATCAAGGCCGGGCACCGCGTCGCCATCGCCGAGCAGACCGAGAGCCCGGCCGAGGCGCGCAAGGCCCGCGGGTCGAAAGCGCTCGTCGAGCGCGCCATCATCCGCCTCGTCACGCCGGGCACGCTGACCGAAGAGACGCTTCTCGAATCCGCGTCGGCCAACTGGCTCGCGGCGATCGGCCGAGCGGGAGACGAATGGGCGATCGCCGCTGCAGACATTTCGACCGGGCGTTTCGAGCTGGTCAGCTGCGGTCCCGGCGAGCTCGCCGCCGAGCTCGCGCGGCTCGCTCCGGCGGAAACGATCGCCGACGGACCTGCCGCCGCCCTCACTACTTCGGCAGGCAAAGGCGGTTTCGACAGCATCGCCGGCGAACGCGCGCTGAAGAGCCGCTTCGGGCTGGCGACACTCGACGGCCTCGGCTCGCCGTCGCGCGCCGAGCTCGCGGCCGCGGGCGGCCTGCTCGCCTATCTCGATGCGACTCAAAAGGGCTCGGGCATCCTGCTCGATGCTCCGCGCCGGATCAGCCGCTCCGAGCACATGGCGATCAATGCCTCGACCCGCGACAGCCTCGAGCTCACGCGCTCGGTGAACGGGAGCATCAGCGGAAGCCTGCTGGGCGAAATCGACCGCTGCCAGACCGCGGCAGGACGGCGGCTGCTCGCCGAAGACATGGCCGCTCCGCTGACCGACATCGCAGCGATCGAGTCGCGCCTCGCCCTCGTCGCCTGGTTCGCCGAAGACGCGCTGCGCCGCGGCCGGGTTCGCCAGGCGCTGAACGCGATGCCGGATTTCTCGCGCGCGCTTGCTCGCCTTGCCGCCGGCCGAGGTAGCCCGCGCGACCTTGCGCTCATTCGCGACGGGCTGGGAGCGGCGGCGCTTCTTAGAGACGAGCTCGGGGCAGAGCAGGAACGTCCCCATTTGCTCGACCAGCTGCTGCCCCGGCTCGGCGGTCACGCTGCGCTGGTCGACAGGCTGAGGAGCGCCCTTGTCGACTCGCCGCCGATCGACTCCTCCAAGGGCGGCTATATCGCCGAAGGCTATGACGCCGCGCTCGACGCGCTTCGCGAGGCCTCTTCGAATGGCCGGCGAGCGATCGCTGCGCTCGAGGCGCGCTACCGCGACGCAACCGGAATCGGCTCGCTCAAGATCCGCCACAATGCGGTGCTCGGCTATCATGTCGAGGTGTCGGCGAAGCACGCCGACCGGCTGATGACGCCGGATAGCGGCTTCACCCATCGCCAGACTCTCGCCGGAGTGGTGCGCTTCAATTCGCCCGAGCTTCACGAAGAAGCCGGGCGCGTCGTCGAAGCGGGAGCGCACGCGCTTGCCGCGGAAGCTGCGCACGCGGAAGATTTGACGCAGCTTGCCGTCTCCGCCGCGCCGCAGATTACCGCGACTGCCGAGGCGATCGCCCGCATCGACGTCGCGGCGAGCCACGCGCAGCGCGCAGTCGAGGGCGGGTGGACTCTCCCGCGCCTCACCGACGAGCCGTGCCTCGACATCGAAGCGGGCCGCCACCCGGTCGTCGAGGCCGCGCTCAAGGATGCCGAGGAACGGTTCGTCGCCAACGATCTCTCGATGGGGCGCTCGGACCGGCTGTGGCTGATCACCGGCCCGAACATGGGCGGCAAATCCACCTTCCTCCGCCAGGCCGCGCTGATTGCGGTTCTGGCGCAGGCGGGAAGCTTCGTTCCCGCAGCGCGCGCGACGATCGGCATCGTCGACCGCCTGTTCAGCCGCGTCGGCGCATCGGACAATCTCGCACGGGGCCGCTCGACCTTCATGGTCGAGATGGTCGAGACCGCCGCGATTCTCGCCCAGGCGACCGCGCAAAGCCTTGTCATCCTCGACGAGATCGGCCGCGGCACCTCGACTTACGACGGGCTTGCAATCGCCTGGGCCGTGGTCGAGGCGATGCACGATCAGGTGAAGTGCCGGACCTTGTTCGCGACCCACTATCACGAGCTGACCCGCCTTGCCGGAAGGCTCGATTGCCTGTCGCTCCACCACGTCCGCGCCCGCGAGTGGAAGGGCGACCTCGTGCTGCTTCACGAAGTGGCCGACGGCGCCGCCGACCGAAGCTACGGAATCGCGGTCGCCAAGCTCGCCGGTTTGCCGCCGGCGGTAGTCGCGCGTGCCAGGTCGGTGCTCGCCAAGCTCGAGGCGGGCCGCGACGCGACGGGCGGGATCGCTGCGGGACTCGACGACCTGCCGCTGTTCGCCGCGGCAGCGGAGCCTGAGGCGGCCCCCGACCCCGTCGCCGTCGCGCTCGACGATGTCGAACCCGACAGCCTCACTCCGCGCGAGGCGCTCGAAACCCTATATCGGCTGAAGAGACTGGCGTCCGAGCAGCAACGCCGATGAGCTTCCTCGACATCGACAACAGGCGAGCGATCATCGATCGCCGGATGATTGCCGATCGCCTCTCCGGTCTCAGATCGGGCAAGAAGCTCAACTCCGAAGCAGCGGCGATGCTGCGCGAGGTGCTGAACGAGGGCCGCGCAGAAGTCGCGAGGCGGCTTTCCGAGGAGCCCGGCAACGGCCGTTCGGCGGCGCGCGCGACTGCATTCCTTCACGACCAGCTCGTCCGCCTCGCCTACGATTTCGTCAGCGCGCGAATCCTGCAGCAACCAATCGAAGGGCTGTCGCTCGTCGGCCTCGGCGGCACCGGCCGCGGCGAAATGGCGCCGTTCAGCGATCTCGATTTGATGTTCCTCACCGGCAAAGCACCCACGGCAGAGCAGGAGCGCGCCGCCGAGGCGATCCTCCACCTGCTGTGGGATTTGAAGTTGAAGGTCGGCCACTCGATCCGCTCGATCCCGCAGCTGATCGCGCTCGCCAAAAAGGACATGACCATCCGCACGGCCTTCCTTGAGGCGCGGTGGCTGTGGGGCGACGAGAAGCTGTTCGACGCCGCGATGGGCAAGTTCCGCAAGGAGGCGGTGTCCGGGACTGCGGCGGAGTTCGTCACGGCCAAGCTCGCCGAGCGCGATCAGCGCCACGTCAAGATGGGCGACAGCCGCTACGTCGTCGAACCCAACGTCAAGGACGGCAAGGGGGGCCTTCGCGACCTCCACGCGCTCTATTGGATCGGCAAATACGTCCACGGGGTCGAAAAGCCCGCGGACCTCGTGGGCGCGGGACTTCTGACTGCCGCCGAGTTCAAGCGCTTCGACCGCGCCGAGCGCTTCTTCTGGGCCGTGCGTTGCCACCTTCATCTGCTCGCCGGGCGGCCAGAGGAACGGCTCAGCTTCGATTACCAGCCGCGCATTGCTCAGATCATGAATTACGCCGACCGGCCGGGGAAATCCGCTGTCGAGCGCTTCATGCAATTCTACTTCCTCAATGCGAAGACCGTCGGCGACCTGACCGGCCTGTTCCTCGCCCAGCTCGACGAACAATTGGGCAAGAAAGGCTTCCGCTTCGCGCTTCCGACCATCAAGCGCAAACCCAAACGCCTCGGCGGCTTCGTGCTCGACCGCGGGCGCATTTCGATCCCCTCGGACGATTTCTTTCGTGCCGATCCCGTTCACTTGCTCGAGCTGTTCGCGCTAGCCGCGCGCGAGAGCCTCGAGATTCATCCGGCAGCGATGCGCGCGGCAACGCGGGACTCGGCGCTGATCGATCGGGAGGTTCGTAGCGATGCAAAGGCGAACGCCCTGTTCATGGAAGTGCTGACCAGCGTGAACCGGCCCGAGCTGGCGCTGCGGTGGATGAACGAAGCCGGAGTGTTCGGCCGCTTCGTTCCGGATTTCGGCCGCGTGGTCGCGCAGATGCAGTTCGACATGTATCATCACTACACGGTCGACGAGCATTCGATCCGGGCCATCGGCCTCCTCGCCGAGATCGAGCGCGGCGAGCTCAAGGCCGACCATCCGATCTCGACCGCCATCTTCAAGCAGATCGCGTCGCGCCGTGTACTCTACGTCGCCGTCCTCCTCCACGACATCGCCAAAGGCCGCGGCGGCGACCACAGCGTCATCGGCTCGGAAATCGCGCTGAAGCTCGGTCCCCGGCTCGGCCTCGACCGAGCGGAAACGGAGACGGTCTCGTGGCTCGTGCGCCACCATCTCCTGATGTCGGCGACCGCTTTCAAGCGCGACCTGGCCGACTCTAAGACCATCGAGGATTTCGTTCACCAGGTGCAGAGCCCCGAGCGGCTTCGGCTGCTGCTGATCCTGACCGTCGTCGACATCCGCGCGGTCGGCCCGCGCGTATGGAACGAGTGGAAGCGCTCCTTGCTCGCGAGCCTGTTCGAAGCGGCCGAGGAGCGGCTTCGTCTCGGCCACAAGGAGCACGGCCGCGCCGAGATCGTCCGCGACCGGCAGCGCGAGCTTGCGAAGAAGCTCGGCTGGAAGGCGAGCACTGTAAGCGCCTTCGCTCGGAGGCTGCCCGACAGCTATTGGGTGGCCGAGCCGTTTGGCTGGCAAGTCGCGAACGCGAAACAGGTCGCCTCCGCCGAAGCGCGGATCGGCGACCCGCAGCCGAGCGTAATCATCGACGATGATCCCGAAACGGGAGCGACTCGAGTCAGCGTCTTCACTCCTGACCGCGAAGGCCTGTTCTACCGCATCTGCGCCGGACTTGCCTCGGCCGGAGCGAATATCGTCGATGCGCGAATCCACACGACTCGCGACGGCATTGCACTCGACAATCTACTGGTGGTCGACAGTCGCGGTGGGCCGTTCGGTGAACGTCGCGCACGCACGCGCATCGCGCGTTCCGTTACTTCCGCGCTCACTGGCGACGAACCACCGCTGCCGTCAGGAGAACCGCCGACGCGCACTGCGGCGTTCGACATCGCTCCGTCGGTCGCGATTGCGGACCGTGCATCGAACCGGACGACCGTCGTCGAAGTAAACGCCCGTGACCGGCCCGCGCTACTCGCCGCGCTAGCCGGCGCAATCCATCGGGAGGGCCACCGCATCCACTCGGCGCACATCGCCACCTACGGCGAGCGCGCCGTCGACGTCTTCTATTTGACCAAAGCCGATGGGAAGAAACTGACCGACGATGCGATCGACACGCTTCGCCGAGCTCTGCTCGAGGTCGCGCGAGAGCCCGAGGCGGCGAAGGCGGCCTAGGTCAGCCCCGCTCCGTCGGTGGAGGCGGCGGCGGTGGAGGCGTCGGTGGCGGAGGCGGCGCAGGCTGCTCCACCACGGGTGGCGGAGGCGGCGCCGGCGGAGCGACATAGGGCGGGGGGACCGGCCTTGCCCAGCCGATCTTGCCTCGAAGCGTGATTCCGAAGGTGCGCGGCTCGCCGAGGAAAGCGCCATAGAGCTGGGTCGAAACCGGGATGAAGCCCGCCTCGACGGCCCGTGTCGTCCCGCTGCCCTGGAGCGGCGCGTCGAACCCGACCTGGAGGTAATTCTTGTTGAAGATGTTCTGGCCCCAGAACTCGACGGCCCAGCGGTCGTCCGCCGCGTGGATCCCGATGCGCGCGTTGACGATCGTGAAGGCGTGCTGAGTCTTTTCGATGTCGAGGTCGGAACCGGTGTTGAAGCTGCTCATGTACCTGGCGTCGGCGTAGACCAGGCCCTTGAGGTTATCGCCGATCGGCGGAGTCCAGGCGAACGAGGTCGTCGCGGTCCACAGCGGCGCGTTCGAGATCCTGCGGCCCGGAAGCTGGAACAGCGCGTCGGTCAGCGCCTTTCCGTCCGCGCCAACCAGATTGTCGCGATAGCGCGTGTCCGCCATCACGAGGCCCGCGTTCCATTCGACGTCGCGCAGCGGCCTCGTGAACGCCTCGAGCTCGAAGCCCTTGCTGACCACGCCGCCGTTCAGATGGCCGGTGCACACGCCGGTGGTCGGGTCGTTGTCGCTGTCGGCCCCGTTCAAGCTGTTGCTGCAGCTGTTGATCGTCTCGACGACGAAGTTGAGCCCGTTGAATGTGTTGAGCTGGAAGTCGCGGAACACCTCGTGGAAGAGCGCGAGGTTCACGTCGATTCCGCGGCCGTGATATTTGGCGCCGAGCTCAAACGCATCGTTGATCTCCGGCTTGAACCGCAAATCGTTGCCGGCCGAGGCGACGGTGCTGCAGCCCGGCTGAAGCGTCGAGACGCAGATCGCTCCATTGCCCGACAGCGGGGAGGGCACCGCGCTGCTGCGGAACAGCGCCGAGCGATCGAGATTGTACCCGCCCGCCTTATAGCCATGCGAATAGCTCGCATAGGTCAACAGCCGGTCGGTCGGCTTGTAGCTCAACACCGCCGTCCCCGAGAGCTTGTTCTCGGTGAAGCTGTCGTTGAGGCCGAGACTCCCGCCCGGAACGCTCGGGGAGACGCACGGAAGCGTCTGCAGCGCCGGGATCGCTTCGGCGAAGAAAGTGCACAGCACGTTGTTGTCGGTGAGGTTCGCGTCGAGCGACTTCTTCTCGTGCGTGTAGCGCGCGCCGAGAGTCAGCTTCAGCTGGTCGGTGATCGAGAAGATGTTGTGCGTGAAGGCCGCGAAATTGTTGCTGTTCTGATTGTAAAGATCGTCGAGCGCAGCGCCGTTGAGAGTCGCGTTGAGGAACGCGGGCCCGCCGGCAGCAATCGCCAGGTTGGTGAAGCCGCTGTTGGTGAACGGCGCTCCGGCGAACACTCCCAGGCGGGCGAAGGCCGCAAGTACGGATTGCTGGTCGGCCGGCAATGCGCCGATGATTGCGCCCGCTGTCGCCGGGTCGAAGCAGGTCGGCGACGCTCCGGGCGCGAGCAGGCTTGAGGGCGCTCCCCCGCCGACAAAATTCGCCGCGACCAGGCAGTTCGAATAAGCCGCGTAGTCCTGCCCGTAAGCCAGGTTGTCGCGGAGCGTCAGCTTCTCATTTGAGTAATAGCCGCCGACCAGCCAGTCGAGGCGGTTGCCCCAGGTATTGCCCTGAAGCCGGAGCTCCTGGCTGAACACCTTGAAGCGGTTGAACGCGCCGCCGTTGTCGTCTCGCAGAAGGATGTCGAGATTGTTGAAGTCCGCATCCTGCCCGCGCGTGTATTTGTTGTAGCGATAGGCGGTGATCGAGGTGAGCTCGGCCCAGCCGAAATCGTTGACCAGTTCACCCGACAAACCCCAGTCGACGACATCGGAACGGAAGCTCCGTCCCGGCGTGATCGAGATATCGCGCCTGAAGGGGCTGTCCTCGATGGTCCCGGGCAGCCCGTCGGTGCTCGATATCAGGTTATTTTCAATGAAGGCGATCGTCGATGGTAGCTGGGTGACGCCTCCGGCGCCGTTCGACACGACGTCATGCGCGGGGAGGAACGGAGCCGCGCAACATTCCTCGTTCTGCTTGGAATAGTCGCCGATCAGCCGGAAGGAGAAATTGGCATTCGGCTGATACAGTGCCTGGCCGCGCAGAAGCCAACGGTCGCGACCGTCAACCCTGCGGCCGGAAATCACGTCCTTGAGAAAGCCGTCCCTTTTATCCCACACGCCGTCGAGCCTGAGCGCGAGGCTGTCGCTGACCGGCCCCGTCACGCTCCCCTGGAAGCGGCGGTAGTTGAAATTGCCGAGGTCGACCTGGCCGTCGATCTCCGGAGTGAAGCGCGGCTTGGCGGTGAAAATCGAGATCAGGCCGGCAGACGTGTTGCGGCCGAAGAGGGTGCCCTGCGGACCACGCAGGACCTCGATCCGGTCGATCGGACCTAGATCGGTGAGGCCGATTCCGGTGCGCGCGCGATAGACTCCGTCAATGAACAGGCCGACCGAGCTTTCGAGGCCTGGGTTGTCACCGACAGTGCCCACCCCACGGATTCGAGCCACCGCCGCGCCGGCTTCCGACGAGGTCGAGGAGACGAGCAGCGACGGCGCGATCTGGTTGAGCTGCCGGATGTCGGTCGCGCCCGTGTTCTGAAGATTCTGTCCGGTCACCGCGCTGACCGCCATCGGCACATCGGACAGAGCGCGGTTGCGGCGCGTCGCGGTAATGATGATGTCGCCGGCAGTCACCGGCTGCTGCTGGACCGCTTGCCTTTGCACCGCAGCGCCCTCCGTCGAGGTGTTGGGCTGCTGTGCCGTCTGCTTGTCGGTGTCGGTGGTCGATTGCGATGTCGGCTGGGCGAGCGCCGGAGTCGCGACAGCAAAAACGCCTGCGGAAAGCAGCCACGCGGACTTGCGGATCATCATCTGTCTCCCCTCAAGCGAAAAGCTACCGTCGAAGGCCGCCGAGGGAAAGCGATTGCGGCTCCGCAACGACAACAAAGCCGCGCGGCTGAAGCAATTTGGCAACACGAATGTAAATAGCGGCGCGGCGGAATTCGGACCGCAACGCGACGAACAGGTCGAGAACCTAAGCCGCGGCCTTGCGGCGGTACATTTCCTCGTCGGCTCGGGCCATGACCGCTTCGGGCGTATCTTCGCTCGCTATCATTCCCACTCCGATCGCGACGCTGAGCGGCAACGGGTCGCCGCCGTGTGTGAAATCGGAGCCGGCGATGAGATCGACCAGCCGCGCGGCCGTTTCCTGAGCGGTCGCCTCATCCGAATGGCCGAGCAGGATCCCGAATTCGTCGCCGCCGAGCCGCGCGACCAGGTCGCTCTTGCGCACGCCGCTGGAGAGCAGCCGCGCAACCTGAATCAACGCTTCGTCGCCGGCGGCATGCCCGAACGTATCGTTGATCAGCTTCAGACCGTCGAGATCGACGAACAACATCGCCGCTTGCTCGTCATAGCGGCGCACGCGGTCGATCAGCCGCTCGAGCGCGCGCGTGAAGCCGCGCCGGTTGGGAAGGTCGATCAGCGTATCCTGGTGCGCAAGCTGGTCGAGTTGCTCGACGCGCTCCTGCAGGTGCGCGACCTTGCCGCGCAACTCACTGATTTCCGTAATAAGCGTTTCGACGTCCGGGACGTCGCTCACTTGCTCAGACATTGCCCCCTGAGCCTTTGCTCTTGTCTGCAGTCGATTGCATAGCGCGATTCGAAAGCCTTGAGAATGCAGCGCCTTGGCCAAGGCACCCACACGTGTGAAGCGACTCGCCCAAGCGGTCATTGCCTAGCCAGAATCCGCCCCCTAAACGAGCCTGCTCATCCACTTGGTTCAAGGCGGGACAATGGCTGAGCCGCTGGTCGGCATCATCATGGGATCGAGCTCCGACTGGGAGACGATGCGCCACGCCGCCGACACGCTCGAGCAGCTCGGCGTCGCCTTCGAGAGCAAGGTGGTCTCGGCGCACCGGACCCCGAAGCGCCTCTACCAATATGCCCATTCCGCCAAGGAGCGAGGGCTTAAGATCATCGTCGCGGGCGCGGGCGGTGCGGCGCACCTGCCGGGGATGGCCGCCTCGATGACCTCGCTTCCGGTGCTCGGAGTGCCGATCGAGAGTCAGGCGCTCAAGGGAATGGATAGCCTGCTCTCGATCGTTCAGATGCCCGCTGGCGTTCCGGTCGGGACGCTCGCGATCGGGAAAGCGGGCGCGATCAACGCCGCGCTCCTCGCCGCTGCGGTGCTCGCCGGCAGCGACGAGGCGCTCGCGCAGCGGCTCGACGCGTGGCGGGAAAAGCAGACGGGGTCGGTGGCCGAAACGCCCGAATGACGGTTCCTCCTGGAAGCACCATCGGAATCGTCGGAGGCGGCCAGCTCGGCCGGATGCTCAGCATCGCCGCCGCAAAGCTCGGCTACAAGTGCCACGTCTTCGATCCGCACGAGAGCCCATGCGCGGCGGATGTCGCGGCGCACTTCACGCGCGCGGCCTATGACGATGTGGATGCGCTTCGCAACTTCGCGAACGTGGTCGACGTCGCTACTTACGAGTTCGAGAATCTCTCTGTCGGACCGCTTGAGGTGCTCGGCGACAAGCTGCGCCCCTCCACGCGCTCGCTGGGAATCGCTCAGGACCGTGCTCGCGAGAAGGCGTTCATTGAAGAGTGCGGAGCGTCCGTCGCCCGCTGGCGCGCCGTCTCCAGCATCGATGAACTGCGCTCGGCCGCCCAGGAGCTTGGCACACCGGTCGTGCTGAAGACCCGGCGCTGGGGCTATGACGGCAAGGGCCAGTCATGGGCCCGTTCTACGGATGAAACGGAATCCGCATGGTGCGCAATCGGCGAAGAGTTGGCTGTGGCGGAAGCGGCGATCGATTTCCTCGCCGAATTCTCGGTGATCGTCGCGCGCTGGGCCGATGGTCGCCACGCCTTCTGGGATTCGGCGCGCAACGAGCATGGCGAAGGAATCCTTCGCCGCTCGACGGTCCCAGCCGGTGAGACTGTCGCAGCTCAGCTAGGAGAAGCCCGCCTGTGGACACTTCGGATTGCCGAAGCGCTGGGTCACGTCGGGGTTCTGACCGTCGAATTCTTTGCAGGCCGGGAAGGGCCGCTGGTCAACGAGATCGCGCCGCGCGTGCACAATAGCGGTCACTGGACGATCGAGGGCGCGGTAACCTCACAGTTCGAGCAGCATATCCGCGCGATCTGCGATCTTCCGCCGGGCCCGACGGACCTCGTCGGCGGTGGGGCAGTGATGGATAATCTGATCGGCCCGGACGTCGAGCGATGGCCCGATCTGGTCGCACAGTCGGGCCTTCACGTCCACATCTACGACAAGGGAGAAGCGCGCGGGGGCCGCAAGATGGGCCATGTGACGCGACTGTTTCCGTGAATGCCTCCCCACAAGCTTTCGCTCGCGGGGAGGAGAGATGTTACTGCGCGCCGACGACCTCGACCGGAATGCCGAGCGCGTCGAGCTGCGGCTTCACCTTGGCGGCGTCGCCGATCACAACCCAGGTGAGCCTGGACGGGTCGATCGCAGCCTTCGCCGCGGCGTCGAGCTCGGGCGCGGTCAGCGCGCGATATTTGCTGGCGAGAGTCTCGTAATAATTGTCGGGCCGGTGATAGAGCACGTTCGATTCCATTCCGCCCATCACCGCCTCTGCGGTCTCGAACTGCCCGGGAAGCTCGCGGATCGAGCCGTCGATGGTCCGGGTCAGCTCCTCGGGCGTGACCCCCTCGCTCGTCAGGAATGCGGCCATGTCGCTGCGCATCGCCGCGATCGACGGGCCGGTCTGGTCGGTCTGCACCGGCGAATAGATCAGGTAAGGCACCTGATGCTGGACGCGATCGATGAACCCGGCAACGCCGTACGACCAGTGCTTGGTCTCGCGCAGATCCATGTTGAGCCGCGACAGGAATGCGCCGCCGAGGACCTCATTGGCTTCGTTGAGCGCGACCAGATCGTCGGTACCCCTAACCGGCATGATCTCGCCGCCGAAGATCAGCGACTGCGGCGTGTTGGGCCGGTCGAGGAGCAGGATCCGCGACTGTTGCGGAGCGGGCGGCGCGGTGAAGTTCTTGACCGGCGCCGTACCGGGCACGCGCCAGTCGCCGAAGCTCTTCTCCAGCAGCGGCATGACCTTCGCGAGAGTCGTGTCGCCGACGACGAAGATGGTTGCGTCGTCCGGCCTCAGCCATGTGTCGTGGAACGCGGCCAGGTCCGCGGGCGTGAGCTTGGCCACGACAGCGGGGTCGCCGCTGCCGGTGAACGGAACGCCATAAGGATGCGCCTTGCCGTAGATGATCGGCGGCAGCGTCCTTAGCGCCAGCCCTACCGGCTGCTTGGTCTCGGCCGCGATCGCCGCGAGCTGCTGGGCGCGCACGCGGTCGACCTCCGCCGAAGCGAACGCCGGATGCCGAACAATATCGGACATCAGGCCGAGCGACTGCGGGAGATTGGGCGCGAGCGCCGACAGAGAAACGCTCGAGCGGTCCATGCTCGGGGATGCGGATATTTCTGCGCCGAGATTTTCCTTCGCTTCGGCGATCTCGACCGAATTATATTTGTCGGTGCCCTCGTCGAGCATTCCGAGCATGAACGCCTGAGTGCCGAGCGCAGTCTTGGGATCGGCCGCGTTGCCGGCATCGAAATCGATCGCCACGCGCACCACCGGAATGCCGCTCCTGTGTGCGAAAAGGACCGGAATGCCGTTGGACAGCTTGGCGTGCTCCACGGTCGGGAACTTGAGGTCGGCGATCTGGCCGATCGGCGGCAGCTGCGAACGGTCGACTCCGCGAGTGGTCGTCGCCTTCGCCGAAGCGGGCGCCGCCGTCACCTTGGCGCCGCCGCCGGGACTTGCGCTGTCGCTGGCGAGCTTCGATTCCTCATAAGGGTCGCGCTTGCCCGGCGACAGCGTGTACGCGAACACCGGCCGGCTCAGCCATTTCTGCGCGGCAGCGCGGACCATTGCGGGAGTCAGCGCCGCTTCTTCCTCGAGCTCCGTTTTGTAAAAATTCGCATCGCCGGCGTAGACCTGGCCGCTCGCCAGAGTGACGGCCTTGCCGCCAAAGCCGCCGACCGACTCGAGCCCCCTGATGGTCGAGGCGATATCGTCGGTCTTTGCGCGCTTGAGCTCCTCGGCGGTCGGGCCGGTCTTGATGAATTCGGCGATGACCGCATCGAGCTGCTGGCCGACCAGCTTGGGATCGACTCCGGGCTTGACGGTGGCCTCGACCTTGAATTCCCCGATGCGCTCGAAGACCTGGTCATCGGCCGACACACTGACGGCCGTCTTCTTGTCGCGCACCAGTTCGTTGTCGAGGCGCGAGCTCGCGAGTCCGCCAAGTACGCTCGCCGCCATTTGAAGCGCCTCGGTGTCCTTGGCCGTGAGCCCCGGCACCGCCCACATGCGGGTGACCGTCGTGTTCGCCACTTCGTCATGGAAAGCCATGTGCACCGGCGCTTTCAGCGTCGGCACGCCGGCGGCGGCGGGGATCGACTTCGGACCCGCCGGAATATCGCCGAAATACTTCTCGACCAGCGGGCGCGCCTCGGCGGCCGTGATGTCGCCCGCAAGCACCAGCACCGCATTGTTCGGCCCGTAATGCGTTCGGAACCAGTCCTTCACCACCTCCAGACTGGCATGGTCGAGGTCGCTCATCGATCCGATGGTCGTGTGATGGTAGGGATGGCCTACCGGGAACAGGGTCTGCTGGATCGCATATTGCAGCAAGCCGCCCGGCTGGTTGTCGTCGCCGCGCTTTTCGTTCTGGACGACTCCACGCTGGATATCGAGCTTCTTCTGGGTAAGCGCCGGCAGCAGGTGCCCCATCCGGTCGCTTTCGAGGAACAACGTCCGGTCGAGCGCGGCTCTCGGCACCGTCTCGAAATAATTCGTGCGATCGAACCAGGTGGTGCCGTTCAAGTCGGTCGCGCCGATCGCCTGCATCGGTCCGAACCAGCTGGTGTCGCTGTGCTCCGACCCGCCGAACATCAGATGCTCGTACAAATGCGCGAATCCGGTCCGCCCCGCCGGCTCGTCCTTCGATCCGACGTGATACCACACCGACACCGCAACGACCGGCGCCTTGTGATCCTCGTGGACGATCACGGTCAGGCCATTCTTGAGCTTGAAGACCGTGTGCGGGATCGACACGTCCTTGACCAGCGCCGAAACCGGGACGCCCTGCGGAAGCGGCGCGGCGAGCGCCGGCTGGGTGAGGCAGGTTGCGGCCGCGAGCGCAGCGAGCTTGCTGATATGACGCATCAGTTTGATATCCCCCGGATTTTGAACTGCGTTGAAAAGGCGAGCTTAACGGCCGTTGACGTCCTTGCAACCGGCGCGACACGATTTTCGACGAAATGCGGCTCGTGCCGCCGGTGCATCAGCGTTCCGCGGCCTCGCCGTAACGGCGCCGGAGCTTAGTCACGAGAGCGGACGAGACAAGCGGAGCGCTGTTGCCCCAGGCGTTCCGGACATAGTTCGCGACCGAAGCGACTTCCGCGTCGTCGAGCTTCCACGCGAACGGCGGCATGGCCGGGGCGCTCGGCTTTGCCGGCGTCGGCACGGAGCGGCTTCCGGCCAGAATGATGCGAACGATGGTGGTCGGATCGTGCGCCTGGACCGATGCGTCGCCGGCGAGCGGCGGGAAATAGCGAGGCTCGCCCTCGCCGTTTTCGCCGTGGCAGGCCGAGCAGGTATCGACGTAGATCGCTTGTCCGGCCAGCATGGCGGTCTGATCCGGCGTCGCGAAGCTCCTCACGTGGCGGCGCGGCGGCAGCTGCTTCAGATAAGTGGCGATGGCGCCGAGGTCCGAATCGCTCATCCGGCTCGTCGAATAATAGACCACTTCCTGCATCGAGCCGGATGCTGTGGCGCGCGCATTGCGTCCGCTCCGAAGGAATTCGACGATGTCCCCGTTGCTCCAGCTCGCGAGGCCGCGCCGCGGATCGCCGGTCAAATCGAGCGCGACCCAGTCGTTTAGCTTGGCGCCCTGCAGCGCATGCCCATTGCGGTCGGCGAGGAGCAGGTTCTTCGGTGTGTGACAGCCGCCGCAATGGCCCGGCCCCCAGACGAGGTAGGCGCCGCGGTTCCACTCGGCGCTCATCGCCGGGTTGGGCCGGAATTCGCCGGGCCGGAAGAACAAGGCGTTCCAGATGGCCATCAGCGGGCGGACGTTGAGCGGGAAGGGCAACTTGTTCGCCGGCTTTACCTGATAGATCGGCGGAAGCGAGCGCAGATAAGCGTAAGTCGCGTCCACATCGGGGCGGCTCAGCCGAGTGAAGTAAGTGTAGGGGAAAGCCGGGTAGAGGTTCTTGCCGCCATGCGCGATCCCCTTGTGCATCGCCCGGTAGAAGTCGACCTCGGTCCACCTGCCGATCCCGGTCTTCACGTCGGGCGTGATGTTCGCCGAATAGATAATCCCGAACGGCGTACGGATCCCGCGGGCGCCCGCGAAGGGCCGGCCGCCGGCGGCGGTGTGGCACGCCTCGCAATCGCCCGCGTCGACCAGATATTTGCCGCGTGCCACCGGATCGTCGCTGAACTGGAGCGCGGCGTCCGGCGGCGCCGCGGCATCCGCTGGCGGTCCCCATGCGGCGAGGTCGGCGGTGATGTCGTCGTCGCTTGCCGCCGGCAGCCCGATCGCTCCGCCTCCCGGGTTCGCCGCTCCCTGGGGAACAGGCGGCGGGACCGCGCGATAGCTCGCCGCGACGCAGGCTGCGAGGAAACACGCCAGCGCGACGCACAAGCCCACCGCAGGAACGCGTCCGCCCATCACGCCTGCACCAGCGGACCGGGCGATTTCACATAGTCGCGAATGATCGCCTCGGCGCAGTGGTAGGTCAGCGCCGCGACCGTCCCCATGGGGTTATAGCCGGCGTTCTGCGGGAATGCGTTCGCGCCGGCGACGAAGACGTTGGGCACGTCCCAGCTCTGCAGGTAGCGGTTGATCGCGCTTGTCTTCGGGTCGGCGCCTATGATCGCTCCGCCGGTGGTGTGAGTCGTCTGGTAGGGAGCGATGTCGTAATGCCCGCTGCGCTTGTTCTCCTTGACCTCCCGGCCGCCCATCGCACGACCAATCTGAGCCGCCTTGTCGGTCAGATAGTCGCTCATCTTGTGTTCGTTATCGGTGAAGTCGAACGTCATCCGCATCAGCGGCCGCCCGAGCGTATCGCGCCAGGTGGGATCGAGGTCGAGATAATTGGTGCGGTGGCTCATCACGGCGCCATGGGTGACGATCGGCACCGTCTTCACATAATTGTCGGCGATCGCGCGCTTGAACCCCGCGCCCCATTTGGGCGTCTTGTCCGGCACCGGGTGGGTTTCGATCGGCCGCGCGCCGGTGTTGAGCGCGCCGAGATAGCCGCCGCCGATAAAACCCAAGCCGGTGTGATCGAAATTGTCGCCGTTGAAATCGTCGATGATCATCCCGAGCGCGCCGGCGCCGATGAACGGGTTGGTGATCTTGTCGTCGTAGAAGACGTTCACCGACGAGACGATCTGGTAGGAATAATTCTTACCGACCGTACCCGTGCCGGTGCGCGGATCGTAGGGCGTCCCGATGCCCGAAATCAGCAGCTGGCGAACATTCTCGAGCATGAATGCCGAGAGGATGACGATGTTGGCCGGCTGAAAGCCGAGCACGCCATTCTCGTCGACATAGCTGACGCCCGTCGCGTGCTTGCCGTCGCGGGTCAGCTCGACCTTCATCACCTCGCAATAGGTGCGCAGCGTGAAGTTGGGCCGCGGCATCAGCACCGGAAGTATCGTGGTTTGCGGGCTGGATTTGGAATCGTTGCCGCACCCGAACTTCTCGCAGAAGCCGCAATAGGTGCATTGCGCGAGCTGCACTCCGAGCGGGTTGGTGTACGGCCGCGACATGTTCGCCGCGGGATGCGGGAACGGATGGTAGCCGAGGTCCGCCGCCGCCTTGCCGAACAGGCTCGGCCCGTAGGTCATCTGAAGCGGCGGGTTCGGGTAATCGCGTGATCGTGGCCCTTCGAACGGGTTGCCGCCCGCCTGGATTGCACCCTTGAGATTGCCCGCCTTGCCGGAAACTCCGCAGAGATAGTCGAAGCGGTCGTAATATGGCTCGAGCTCTTCGTACGTGACGGGATAATCCTGGATGGTCATCTCGGTCGCATTGAGGACGCCAGCTCCGTAGCGTTCGAGATTGTGGCTGCGCGCGACAAAATCGCTCGGAAGGAAGCGCCACACCTGCCCGTTCCAGTGCACGCCGCCGCCGCCGACCCCCGCGCCGGGAAGAAACGACCCGAGCCGCCGCATCGGGAGCGCCTGCTGGTCGGGCGAGTTGCGGAAGGTCACCGTGGTATGCGCGACATTCTGGAAGAGATGATGCCGCCACATGTAGCGCAGCTCGTCCTGGTCGAACGGGAGTGCGTAATCATTGGGCGCAGTCCGCCAGCCGCCGCGTTCGAACGCGAGGACGCTGAGGCCCGCCGCGGTCAGCGCTTCGGCGAGAATCGCGCCGGTCCAGCCGAAGCCGACCAGGACGACGTCGACCGCCGGCTCGGGCATCAACCGCGCCCCGTCAGCCCGACGGGCGGGAGAGCGTAAGGCTCGCCATAGCGGCAGACGTACGGCCGAAGGTCATAGCGGGCCCCGGGGAAGCCGATCATGTGCCATGCGCCCATGTCGCGATTGCCGCCGTAGATCGGGTCGGCGAAATAGCCTTCGATCGTGTTCTGCAGCAGCAGCGCGAAAAAGGCCTTCGCGTCCGTTTCGCCGAGGTTGGCCTTCCCGTCTTCGAGCGCTTTGAGCGCTCGATCCTGAGTGGAAGCGTCGAGCGCAACGAACGCCCGTCCGTACGCGGCGCTGGCCCATCGATCGACGGCCGCGATTGCAGCGCGATAGACTTGCGCAGGCGCCTCCATCTGCCAGCCCTGTGTCGGCTGACCTCTCGGGAAGGGCGGCTGCAAATAGAAATGGTCGCCAGCACCGTAAGGACCGGCGAGCTGGCGGTCGATGAACCGCGGCACCCCCGCTTCGATTGCTCCAGGTCCGGTCTGGTCGTTCGGGATGAGTCGTGCGACGGCCGCCTCGATGAACGCAGCTTCCGCGGGCGACAGAAAGATGTAGCCGGGCCGCTCGTCGAGCCGGTCTGGCCGGTCGGTCGCATTCGCCGCCCACGGAAGTCTCCGACCGATCCTCTCCGCGATCGCCCGGGCCGGGAAGAGCCAGGCGATTGCCGAAATGATGGCGCCGAATCCCAGTGTCATGCGGCGAGTGACCCTGCCGCTTGTCATGCGAGCGGCTCGACTTTCGGGTGGACGCCGGCCTGTGCGGTGAATGCCGCCCGCAAACTTCCACTTCGCATCGGTAAGCTGGGTGCCTTCGGCGCGCCCGCGGGTTCAATTTAGCTCATGAGATGCTTACGGCGGCGGCGCGGCCATTCGTCGGTTGGTCGAAGAAGAATTGGCGTTCGGCGGATGGCTCGCCTAGCAATGGCGCACCGCGGGGAGGAACCATGCTCGAAATCAAGAACCTGTCGCATACCTACGCCAACGGCACCGTCGCATTGGACGACGTCAGCCTGTCGATCCCGCGCGGGATGTACGGCCTGCTTGGTCCGAACGGCGCGGGCAAATCGACCCTGATGCGCACGGTCGCGACTCTCCAGCAGCCGACCGCGGGAATCATTCAGTTCGGCGACATCGACGTCCTCGCCGATCCGCAGCGGCTTCGGAAGACGCTCGGTTACCTGCCGCAGGATTTCGGCGTCTACCCGCGCGTCTCGGCGTACGCGATGCTCGACCAGCTCGCGTTATTGAAAGGCATCACCGGCGCTCGCGAGCGCCGCACGGTGGTCGACACGCTCCTCCAGCAGACGAACCTGTGGGGCGTCCGTAACCGCTCGATCGCTGGCTTCTCCGGAGGTATGCGCCAGCGCTTCGGAATCGCCCAGGCGCTGATCGGCAACCCCGAGTTGATCATCGTCGACGAGCCCACCGCCGGTCTCGATCCCGAGGAACGCAACCGGTTCCTCAACCTGCTCGCCGCCATCGGCGACAATGTCGTCGTCATCCTTTCAACGCACATCGTCGCCGACGTTGCGGACCTCTGCCCTTTGATGGCCGTGCTCGCCAACGGACGCGTTCAGCTCGAAGGCAAGCCGCTGGAGCTGATCGCCTCCACGCGCGGCCGTGTGTGGAAGAAGTCCATCTCGCACGATCAGCTCGAGGAATATCAGGATAAATACGAGGTGATCTCGACCCGGTTATTTGCCGGAGCGACCATCATCCACGTCCTTGCCGACAAACAGCCAGAAGGTTTCGAGCCCGTCGAGGGCGGCCTCGAGGACGTCTATTTCTCGACGCTCGCCAACGTCCGCAAAGCGGCCTGAGCGGAGGTTCGGCCATGTTCTTCGGAATCACCGGATTCGAAATTCGCTATCAGCTGCGCAACCCGGTTTTCTGGGTCGCGGTCGCAATCTTCTTTCTGATCGGATTCGCGGTCACCGCGAGCGAGAACATCCAGATCGGCACTCCGGGAGCGGTTCACGAGAACGCGCCTTACGCGATCGCCGTCGCAACCTCGGTGTTCGCGCTCTTCTATCTGTTCGTGATCACCGCGTTCGTCGCCAACGCGATCGTTCGCGACGACAGCAGCGGCTTCGCGCCGATCGTCCGGGCGACTCCGGTCACGCGCACGCAGATCATCCTCGGTCGGTTCCTCGGCGGCGTCACCATCGCCTGCCTCGGCTATGTCGCGCTTCCGATCGGCATGTGGGCGGGGTCGGTCATGCCGTGGGTCGATCCGGAGACCGTCGGTCCGCAGAACTTCTCCTTCTACGCTTGGCCGTTCCTGATCTTCGCGATCCCCAACATCTTCATGATGAGCGCCTTGCTGTTCGCTCTGGCGACGCGGCTGCGTTCGATGATGGCGGCCTACATCGGCACGGTCGCGCTGGTGATCGGCTATCTCGTCGCATCGAGCATCGTCGGGCAGAAGATCGAGTATCGCGACATCGCCGCGCGCTACGAGCCGCTCGGGAGCAATGCACTGGGCGAGGCGACGCGCTACTGGACCCAGGCGGAAATGAACAGCCGGCTGGTCGAGCTCAGCGGGACGTTGCTGTTCAACCGAGTGCTCACCATCGTCCTTGGAATCCTGTTCCTCGCGCTCACCATCTGGGGCTTCACGATGACCGAGCGCGCGCCATCCAGGTGGCGCCTGAGGAGGCTCGAGAAGCGCCAGCAGCTCGAGGAGGGCGTGGCCGGCGTTTCACCAACGCTTGGCGGCGAACTGATCAACGCGCGCGACGCCCGTCCGTCGCGCTGGCCGCAGTTCCTCGCCCGGCTCAGGGTTGAGGTACGGCAGGTACTGACCAGCCCCGGACTCATCGTCCTGGGATTGTTCGGAATCCTGTTGAGCGGCGTGCTCCTGTGGTTCGGTCCGTCCGCTTACGGCACGCCCGACCATCCGACGCCCTCGGCCGTGCTGACGATTGTCCGCGGTGGCTTCGGAATCAGCCTGCTGCTCATCGCCGCCTTCTACGGCGGTGAGCTGGTCTGGCGCGAGCGCGACCGAAACATCAACGAGATCATCGATTCGACGCCCATCGAAAGCTGGATCATGACGGTTCCGAAGATCGTCGCGATCTTCCTCGTGCTGCTGATCGTCAACATCGCCGGGATGCTGACCGGAGTCGCCTACGAGCTGATCGGTGGAGCGCACAGCCTCGGCCTTTCGCTCTACGTCACCTGGTTCATCATTCCTGCAGCGTTCGACCTGCTGCAGATCGCCGTGCTGGCGGTGTTCGTGCAGGTGCTGATGCCGAACAAATATGCCGGCTGGGCGGTGCTCTTCGCTTACTTCGTCGGTGGCATTTTCCTGACCAACATGGGCTATTCGGACCCGCTCTACCGTTTCGGCGGCGGCCCGCAGGTGCCATTGAGCGACTTCGTCGGGCAGGGCAGCTTCTGGTTCGGCTC
>DASUIC010000079.1:0-17382 GCA_036273215.1 Sphingomicrobium sp. | reverse complement strand
CTCGCGCCGGCCAAGGCGCTTGGAATGACGACGGTGTGGCTCGACAACGGCTCCGAGCGCGGCGATCACAATCTCGACGATGAGGTCATCGACCATCGGATCGGCGACGTCTCCGACTGGCTCGAAGCGATTCTGGGGGATGGGGATGGGGCCTGACGTGCAGCAGCTGATCGACGCCGCCTGGGAAGAGCGCGATTTGATCGGCCCGGATAGCCGCGGCGAGATCCGTCAGGCGGTGGACTCCGCCATCGCCGCGCTCGATTCGGGCGAGCTTCGGATTGCCGAGCAGAGCGCCGGCGGCTGGATCGTCAACCAGTGGCTGAAGAAGGCCGTTTTGCTCTCCTTTCGACTGTCGCCGATGGAAGCGATTTCGGGCGCCCCGGGAGGCGCCCACTGGTGGGACAAGGTTCCGTCGAAATTCGCGGGCTGGGGCGAGAAGGAGTTCGCCGCCGCCGGCTTCCGCGCCGTCCCCGGAGCGATCGTCCGGCGCGGCGCCCACATCGCTCCGGGCGCGGTGCTGATGCCGAGCTTCGTCAACATCGGCGCCAATATCGGCGAGGGGACGATGGTGGACACCTGGGCGACGGTCGGAAGCTGCGCGCAGATCGGCCGCAACGTCCACATCTCGGGCGGCGCGGGAATCGGCGGGGTGCTCGAGCCGATCCAGGCAGGACCGGTGATTGTCGAGGACGATTGCTTCATCGGCGCGCGGTCGGAGGTCGCCGAGGGCGTGGTTGTCGAGCGCGGCTCCGTCCTGTCGATGGGCGTGTTCCTCGGCGCGTCGACAAAGATCGTCGACCGCGCCTCGGGCGAGGTCCATTACGGGCGGGTCCCGGCTTATTCGGTCGTCGTCCCGGGAACGCTGCCGGGGAAGGATGGCGGCCCCGCGCTCGCCTGCGCCGTCATCGTCAAGCGGGTCGACGAGCGCACCCGCTCAAAGACCAGCATCAACGAGCTCCTGCGTGACTGAACCTGAACGCTCCTTGCCGCCCCCCGCTATCTGCATCTAGGGGCGTCGAAACAGCACTGAAGCTAGTGAAGGTCCCTCGTTCATGATGACATACGCCCGCGCGCTGATCCTGTCCGCATCGCTGCTAGTCTTCGCGCCGCCGGCGGCGATGGCGGCGCAATATGATCCGGCGCCGCGCCCAGTCGCGCCCGCGGCGAGCGCTCACGACCGGCTGTTCGAGCTGTTCAAGCAGAGCGACGAAGCATCGCTCGAGCGCAACCCGCTGCAGGCCCTGTTCCGCGGCGACATGCGCTTCGCCGACCGGATCGGCGACCTCTACAGCGACGCTCATTATCAGGGCGAGAAGGCCGCCGCGGAGCACGACCTTTCCGAGCTTCACGCGATTCCGCGCGGCCAGCTCAGCGAAGTCGACAAGCTCGCCTACGACACGTTCGAATGGCAGACGGAGGACACGCTGAAGGACCTTTCGCCCGAGCTCCTGCCGATCGTCGAAGCGCTCCCGATGAATCATTTCTACGGGCTCCAGACGCAATATCCGACGATCGAGAGCGGGCAGGGCGGAGCGCCGTTCAACACGGTCGTCGACTATGAGAACGGGCTGAAGCGCAACCACGACTTCGTCCGCAACGTCGACACCGCGATCGCCCAGTGGCGCAAGGGCGAGGCGGAGGGGATCGTCGACACCAAGCTGACGGTCCGCAACATGATCGAGCAGATCAACACGCAGCTCGCGCAGAAGCCCGACGATTCGCCTTATTACGGACCGGTCAAGACTTTCCCGGCGGCGGTTCCGGCGTCCGACCGGGCGCGGTTCACTGCGGCGTACCGGGCCTCGATCAGCGGCGAGCTCTACCCCGAGCTGACCAAGCTCCGCGACTTCCTTCAGAACGAATATCTACCGCACGCCCGCGACGGCGTTGGCCTCATGTATATGAAGGGCGGCGACGCTTATTACCGCTACCTCGTCCAGTCGAACACGACGCTTCCGCTGACGCCTGAGGCGGTCCACCAGCTCGGCCTCAGCGAAGTCGCGCGGATCACCAAGGAGTTCGAAGCCGTCCAGCAACAGGTCGGCTTCAAGGGCACGCTGCAGCAATTCTTCGACTACATGCGGACCAGCCCCAAGTTCCAGCCGAAGAGCCGCGAGCAGCTGCGCGACGATTATTACCGGCTGAAGACCAAGGTCGAGGCCAAGGTGCCGCAATTTTTCAGCCTGGTTCCCAAGGCGCCGCTCGTGATCCGGCCTTACCCGACCTACCGCGAGAAGTTCGAGGCGGGCGGCTCGTACGAGCAGGGGACTCCCGACGGATCACGCCCCGGCACCTTTTACTTCAACGCCTACGATCTGCCGTCACGGAGCACGTGGGAGGAGACGACGCTGTTCCTGCACGAGGGCGAGCCGGGGCACCATTTCCAGATCAGTCTGGCCCAGGAGGACACCGCGCTTCCCGCCTTCATGCGCTTCGGCGGGAACACGGCCTATGTCGAAGGCTGGGCGCTCTATTCGGAAACGCTTGGTTACCCGATGGGCTTCTACAAGGACCCGTACCAGCATTTCGGAACGCTCAATGACGAGATGCTTCGCGCGATGCGGCTGGTCGTGGACACCGGCATTCATTCCAAGGGTTGGACCCGCGATCAGGGAATCAATTATTTCCTGACTCACTCGGGCGAATCGAAGACCGATGCGACCGCGGAGGTCGAGCGCTACATCGCGATCCCGGGCCAGGCGCTCGCCTACAAGCTCGGGCAGCTGACGATCAGCGGCCTTCGCGACGAAGCCAAGGCTGCGCTCGGGCCGAAGTTCGACATCCGCGAGTTCCACCGCCAGGTGCTCGACACCGGCGCGCTCCCGCTTCAGGTACTCAAGAACAAGATCCACGACTGGATCGCGGCGGAGAAGGCGGGAACCGCCGCGCCGATGGCGAGCGGAGCGCGTCCGGGCGAGCGGGGGTAAGCGCCCGACGACGGCCCGTTCATGGACCAGCATTGCTCTCGATTATGCCCGCGACATTTCGGCCCATTAACTTCCAAGTAGCTGCTGCTGAAATGCCGTATTGCCGACGAAGCGGGCGGCGCGCTCGCCGGGCCGAGCTGGATTAACCATGTTTGCCGAAGCAGGCTCCACGGTTCGAGACTCGCGAGGGGCGCGGGCGGACTGCGGGGAGCGATTCGATGGGCAGCAGCGTGGCCGCCAAGGCAAATCATTACGAAGTGCTGGGGCTGACGCCCTCGGCAAACGAGTCCCAGATCGCGCGCGCCTTCGCCGACGCGATGAGCATGTTCCGGGTGCGGCCGGTCGCCGCGCTGGCCGAGATCAGCTCGGCCTACGAAACATTGCGCAATCCGGCGAAGCGGCGCGAGTACGACCGCTCGATCGGGATCGCTCCGCCGCCTTCACCGGCGCGCCAGTGGGCGATCGCCGCTCCGGCAGTGCGGTGGGCGCCGCTGACCGGCGCTCGGGCGTTCGCACCTCCGCCGCCAGCAGCGCCTCCCGCCGTACAGGCGGAACAGCCGGGCGAGCCGGAGCCCGCGTCTGCGATTGCCGCTTCGCTACGCGAAATCGCCCGACCCGCTCCGCTCGGGCCGCCCGTGCAACGGAAGCGGCCGCAGCCGGATGCAGCCGAGCCCGCGATCCCGCCCTTCCTTGCCGAGCCTCGGCTCGACGCGGACGACGAGCAGGAAGAGCGAGCGTTCGAGTGGAAGAAGCCGGCGCTCGCGGTCGGCGGGTTCGTCGTCGCCGCGGGACTGATCGGTACGCTTGCCGGCCTCTCGGTCAGGGACAATGCGCAATCGATCGGGGGCGAGCGGTCGGTCACTTCAGCGCTTCCTGTCGCGAAACAGCATGCGACGGTCAGCTCGGCGGCCGTGGCAGACTCGAGCGATGTCGAAACGCCGACAGCACGCAATGAAGCTCCTGCACCGAAGCCTCGGCATGCAGCTTTGCGCCACCCCGCTCCAGCGTGGGTCGAACACAGCGTTCCCCAGGCCGAAGAGGCTGCCACCGCTGCCGAGACTCTAGCGGAGCAGACGGCGGCCGACCCACTCGCGCCAGCGTCGGCGGTCTCCGCGCCGCAGCCGGTAGCCGCCAGCATGCCGCTGCCAAACGCCTTAGTCGCGCGGACCATAGACCGGATCGGCTATGCCTGCGGCAAGGTCGCGTCGGCCGACGCGGTCGACGGTTCGCCTGGAGTGTTCAGGGTCACCTGCACCTCGGGGCAAAGCTACCAAGCGAGCCCGGTGCACGGCCGGTACCATTTCCGGAAGCTCGGCGGACGGTAGCACCCGCATCACTTATTCATAGGCGGGCCGCGCCAGCTCCCACAGCACCCAGCACAGGCCAAGGAAGGCGGCGATCGCTCCGACCACAGCGCTGCCTTCGCCGATTCCGACTCCGAGCTCCTTCTTATGATCGGCCATGAAGCTATCGAGCTGCGGCTTCAGCGCCTCCTCGGCGGTCAGCATGCCGACGTCGAGATGGCGGCCCTTCCGCAGAAAATCGACGATCAGCCGGGCCTCGGCATTCGAAACCCGAGGGTAGTGGACCAGCAGGTCGCGCGCCTCGTCGCGGCTGAGGCGGATCGGATGCGGGGCGTTCATTGGTCTAGCTCCTTCAAAATGTCGGTTGGGGCGAGGGGCCGCGTGGACGCGGGTTGCGGCGCGCCTGCTTCTTCAGTTCGCGCTCGAGCGTTCGGACCCGCGGGAACAGGTGGCCGTCGAGCGGGTCGAAACGGTCGTTCGACGAATAGAAGATGAAACCGCCGGGAACGCGCACGGCGATCCCCACGGTGTGGTGGTCGAACTCGACTGCGAAGCGCTGGATCGGCAATTGAACCTCCAATGGGTCAGACATGCGCCGGCGCTCGCTTGAGCAAAGCGCTTCGGCGTCGGTCTGACGGATTTCAGTCGATGCGCTTCGAACGATCGGAAGCGCTGCTCATTGGAAGGCCCCGGGCGCGCCCGCTTAAGCGAGCGCCATGGCCCAGGGCGTCAGCCTCGTGCGGTGCTGCTGCCCGGATGAATCTCTGAACGAGGGGAGCGCTCAGCCATCAGGGCAATATGGGCCGCAGAAGCGGGGGATCAAGGACTAATCTGAATTAAGCCGCTTCCGCCTCCTCGCGGGCGGCGTCGAAACGGGCCTGGGCGGCATGGATCGCGTCGACATTGTCGAGCGCCCAGTTGGCGAGGCCGCAGATCGGCTTCTGCAGCGATCGGCCGAGCTCGGTCAGCTCATAATCGACGCGCGGCGGGATGATCGGGGTGACCGTGCGGCTGACGAGGCCGTCTCGTTCGAGATTGCGAAGCGTCAGAGTCAGCATGCGCTGCGACACGCTTGGGATCTCGCGGCGCAATTCGTTGAAGCGCTTCGACCCGCCGGCGAGGGTCTGAACCACCAGCACGGTCCACTTGTCGCCGATGCGCGAAAGCAAAGTACTGATCAGACGGCAGGCGGGGCTGTTCGGGTCTTTCATTTATCAAGCTCCGGTCACTTCGATGTTCCCGCCGCACCAATTTGTTCGTGAGGACCAACAAAGTGCGTTCTTGCGGGTGTTCGGCTGGTGGTTATCTAGGGTGCCTCGGTAACAAATCCATACCAAGGAGGCAATAGTGACCATCCTTCACATCGACAGCAGCATCAGCGGCGAAGCGAGCGCCAGCCGCGCCATCTCGCGCTCGATCGTCGAGCAGCTTCGGCGCGCAGGCCCCGGAGCCGAGCTGGTCACGCGCGACCTCGTCACCGATCCGCTCCCGCACCTCACCCAACGCGGGCAGGATCCCGAAATCCTCGACGAGTTCATGGCCGCCGACACGGTGGTGATCGGGGCGCCGATGTACAATTTCACGCTCCCGACGCAGCTCAAGGCGTGGCTCGACCGGATCCTCGTCGCCGGCTCGACCTTCCGCTACACCGCGAACGGGCCGGAGGGGCTCGCGGGCGGCAAGCGCGTGATCATCGCCCTCGCCCGCGGCGGCTTCTACGCTGTGGGCTCGCCGGCGAGCGCGCTCGAGCATCTCGAGACCTATTTGCGCGGCGTCTTCAATTTCATTGGGATCCAGCCCGAGTTCGTCGCCGCCGATGGACTCGCGGTCAGTCCCGAGCAGCGCGATGCGTCGATCGGGGCGGCGCTCGGCGAAACCGTGCGCCTCGCCGCCTGAGCCACCAAGGAAATTTGGTGAAAAAATGACCAGCCGCTTTGCCGGCATCTCGCTCTGACGAGGCTCAATTCATGCCACCTCGCGGCCTTCGAAGCGTTGTCATGGTGAAAGGAGATTCGATCATGAGCGAACTCGACGCCAAGGACCGCCACGACCTCAGCGACAGCAAGTACGCCTTCCCCAAGGAGCGCAAGGAGCCGATCGAGGACGCGAGCCACGTCCGCAACGCGATCGCCCGCTTCGACCAGGTCGAGGGCGTCTCCGACAAGGAGAAGGACGAAGCCTGGGACCGGATCAAGAAAGCCGCCAAGAAGTATGGCGTCGAGATCCACGAGAAGAGCTGGCGCGAGCTGGGGAACAAGAAATAGCCGTGCTTCGGCGAAGGCCGGAGTACAGGCGGCGGAGCCCGAAGCGCTGACGCGCTCCTGGGCCCCGGCCTTCGCCGGGGAACTAGGCGGACAGCAGTCGAAGCGGGTTTTCGATGGTGGCTTTGAGCGTCTGCATGAAACTGGCGGCGTCCCAGCCGTCCACGACGCGGTGGTCGCAGCTGAGCGAGAGATTCATGCGCTTGCGCACTTCGATCTCGCCGTCCGCCGGCACGAGCTTGTCCTCGATCTTGTTGACCGCGACGATCGCGACCTGAGGCGGGCTGACCACCGGGGTCGAGGTGATCCCGCCCATGGGACCCAGGCTCGAGACGGTGAAGGTCGCGCCGCTGAGTTCCTCGCGCGTCGCCTTGCCGCTTCGCGCGGCCTCGGACAGGCGCAGGATTTCGGACGCCAGCTGCCAGACCGAGCGCGCCTGGGCGTCGCGGATGGTGGCCACCATCAGTCCGTTCGGAGTCTGGGTCGCGACCCCCATCTGCACCGAGCCGTGGCGGGTGATGACCATCGCCTCGTCGTCGAACGTGGCGTTGAGCATCGGCCATTCGGCGAGCGCGCGGGTGAGGCCGGTGATCAGGAATGGGAGAAGCGTCAGCTTGGGGTTCGAGCCGCGGTCCTGGTTCATCATCGCGCGCGTGTCCTCGAGCGCCGTGACGTCGAACTCTTCGACCAGGGTGAAATGCTGGATGCGGCGGTTCGCCTCGGCCATGTTGTCGGCGATCTTGCGCCTGAGGCCGACGACCTTGACCGTCTCGTCCTTGCGCGGAGCGGCGGCCGAGCGGGCGGGGACCGAGCCGCCGTTGTAGAGCAGGAAGGCGTCGAGGTCGGAGTGGCGGATGCGGTCGCCCGCGGTCTTCACCTGCGAAAGGTCGATGCCGAGGTCGCGGGCGCGGGCGCGCACTGCGGGAGAGGCCAATGCCTTATTGTATCCACCCTGGTTCGTCCTGAGCGAAGTCGAAGGGCGTTGCTCTGACGCTGGAGCAGGGCGCCCTTCGACTTCGGCGCTTTCGCGCCTCCGCTCAGGACGAACGGTGGTCTGGGCCTCCGCATCGGCGGCAGTGACGGGGATCTCCTCGGCGATCTCTGGGGTCGCCTCGACGGCGCCATCGGCGAGCGGGCGTTCGTCCTTGCTGTCGGCAACCGGCTCGGCGGCGCGGTCGGCGCCGGCGGTCTCGATCACCGCGAGCACCGAGCCGATCGGCACCTGGTCACCGACTTCGCCGGCAAGCTCGAGCACCTTGCCGGCTACCGGTGATTCCATTTCGACCGTCGCCTTGTCGGTCATCATGTCGGCGATCTGCTGGTCCTCGCGGATCTCCTCGCCGACCTTGACGTGCCAGGCGACGATCTCGGCCTCGGCGATCCCTTCGCCGATGTCGGGCAGCTTGAATTCGTAGCGAGCCATCAGTCAGCCATGACCTTTTCTAGCACGCGCTTCATGCGCTTGGGGCCGGGGAAATAGGCCCATTCGTAGGCGTGCGGGTAAGGCGTGTCCCAGCCGGTGACGCGCTCGACCGGCGCTTCGAGATGATAGAAGCAGCGCTCCTGGACCAGCGCGACGAGCTCGGCGCCGAAGCCGCTGGTGCGCGGCGCCTCGTGGACGACGAGGCAGCGGCCGGTCTTCTTCACCGACTCCTCGATCGTATCGAGGTCGAGCGGGACGAGTGTTCGAAGGTCAATCACTTCGGCGTCGAGGCCGTGGGCTTCGACCGCGGCGAGCGCCACGTGGACCATCGTTCCCCAGGCGAGCACGGTGAGGTCGCTTCCCTCGCGCACTACGGCCGCCTTGCCCAGCGGGACCGTGTAATGACCCTCGCGCACCTCGCTCGCGGGATGCTTCGCCCAGGGCTTGACCGGCCGATCGTGGTGGCCATCGAACGGGCCGTTGTAGATTCGCTTGGGCTCGAAGAAGATCACCGGATCGGGGTCCTCGATCGCCGCGATCAGAAGTCCCTTGGCGTCACAGGGAGTCGAGGGGATCACCACCTTCAGCCCGGCGATGTGCGTGAACAGCGACTCCGGCGACTGGCTGTGGGTCTGGCCGCCGAAGATGCCGCCGCCGTAAGGCGTGCGGATGACGAGCGGCATCGTCCACTCTGCTGCGGTGCGGTAGCGGATCTTCGCCACCTCGCTGACGATCTGATCGTAGCCCGGGTAAATGTAGTCGGCGAACTGGATCTCGACGACCGGCTTGAGGCCATAGGTCGCCATGCCCACCGCAGTCGCGACGATCCCGCCCTCGCTGATCGGGCTGTCGAACACGCGTGTCTTGCCGAACTCCTTCTGCAGGCCCTCGGTCACCCGGAAGACCCCGCCGAAATAGCCCGCGTCCTCACCGAACACGACGACGTCCGGGTCGCCGCGCATCGCGACCTTGTGCGCGTCGTTCAGCGCCTGGATCATGTTGAAGGTCGGCATCTATTCGCGGGCTTCGGCGACCGCCTGGTCGCGCTGCTCGGCGAGGTGCCACGGGACGTCGGCGTAGACGTCGTCGAACATGCTCTCGATGTTGTCGGTGCCTTGCTGGGGAAGGATCCCGATCTTCTCGGACTCCTTCTGAGCGGCGCGCACGGCGGCGTCGCATTCGGCGGCCATCGCCGAATGCCGATCGTCGTCCCACTCTCGGGCCGCGATCAGGTGCGCCTTCAACCGCTCGATCGGGTCGCCTAGCGGCCATGCCTTCGCTTCGGCGGCGGGCCGGTAACCGGAGGGGTCGTCGGAGGTCGAATGGCCCTCGGCGCGATAGGTGAAGAACTCGATCAGGGTCGGTCCGCCGTTGGAGCGGGCGCGTTCGGCCGCCCATTTTACCGCCGAATAAACCGCGAGCGCGTCATTGCCGTCGACGCGAAGCCCGGCGACCCCGTAGCCGATCGCACGCTGGGCGAAGGTTGCCTTTTCCGCTCCGGCGATGCCGCTGAAGCTCGAGATCGCCCATTGGTTGTTCACCACCGCGAGGATGACCGGCACATTGTAGACGGCGGCGAAGGTCATCGCGCTGTGGAAGTCGCCCTCGGCCGTCGCCCCGTCGCCGACCCAGCCCATGCAGATCCGGCTGTCGCCCTTGATCGCCGCGCCCATCGCCCATCCGACCGCCTGCGGGAATTGGGTCGCGAGGTTGCCGGAGATCGAAAAGAAGCCCTTGGTCTTGTCCGAATACATGATCGGGAGCTGGCGGCCGCGGAGCTTGTCGCCGGGGTTGGAATAGATCTGGTTCATCATCTCCGTCAGCGGATAGCCGCGGGCGATCAGCAGTCCCTGCTGGCGGTAGGTCGGGAAGTGCATGTCCTCGGCGTCGAGCGCCGCGGCGGCCGCGACCGCGATCGCTTCCTCGCCGGTGCACTTCATGTAGAAGCTGGTCTTCCCCTGCCGCTGGGCGCGGTACATGCGGTCGTCGAAAATGCGCACCGTGACCATGTCCCGCAGCATTTTTCGGAGCGTGTCGGGATCGAGCTTGGGGTCCCACGGGCCGACCGCTTTTGCGTCGTCGCCGAGGACTCGGACCAACGCCGTGGTGAGCGGATGAGTCTCGGACGCCGAAGCGCTGGTGTCGGGCCGGGGCGCGCTGCCGGCTGCGGGAATCTTCAGCGACGAGAAATCGGGCGTGTCGCCCGGCCGGAACGCAGGCTCGGGCACGTGCAGCTCGAGCTTCGGCGCGTTGCGCCGGATATCCGGATCCTTGTCGCTCATTTCCTCTCCAGCCGTGCCGCTTAGTCCCGTCTCGGTCGGCCGGCAACTGGGCGAGTAAAGGAACCTTTACACAAGCCGCATACACGCCTTCGTTGACGCGAAAACGGCCGAGCGGGTAGGGCGCTTCGATGGCCGAACAACCCTCCGACACCCCGCCCGACCGGCTCTCGCTCGATCCGCGGAGCGATTATTTCGACGAAGCGCTCCTCTCGCGCGGGGTGGGGATCAAGTTCAACGGGCAGGAAAAGACCAACGTCATCGAATATTCGGTGTCGGAAGGGTGGATCCGCGTCGCGGTCGGGCGCAGCCGCGATCGTTATGGGCAGCCGATGACCCTCAAGCTCAACGGCAAGGTCGAGCCTTATTACGAGCACCCGCCTCAGGACGGCGGCGTAGAGGGAGTCGCCTCCGAAGGGTAGGAAGGGGCCTTCGAGCCGAGCGCGTCGTAGAGCTTCTTCGCGCCCCAGCCGAGCGCCGCCGCCACCGCGATCGTCGGGAGCGCCTTCTCGGCGATCCACGCCAGGCCGAATCCTTCGATTGCGCCTCTGCCGCCCCTGTTGGAACCAGCCGCCTTGCTTCCGATCCACGCCGCCGCAAGCTTTCCAAGCATCACTTTGCTCCTTGATTCAGGTCAGTTGGCTCGACGCGTCGCCGTCCGCGAATGTTCCCACGCGTCGGCCCCTCGACCATTCGCCTGCGCCGAACGGTTCTCCCCCCATGCCCGCGGTCGCGGCGACCGGGAGGATGGGAATTTGCGCCAACTCTTGGTTGGGAAAATCTCCCACCGGCGCGGTGCAGGCGACATTTTCCGCGGTTTTCCGGGATTGGCACGCTCCTTGATTAGGTATGGGCATCGACCCGCAAACTAGGGAAGCGGGCCAAAAAGGAGAGTTCCAATGTCGTCGCAGTCGCCTTTCACCCGCACGCTCGTCGCCATCGCCGCGGCGCTCACCCTGAGCACGATCGCGATCGGCGCGGCCGTCGGTCCTGCCTCGGCCAACGCCAACCCCGTCAAGGTCTCCGTCAATGCCTGAACTCGAAGTCCTCGAAGCGAAGGTCCCGGTCCGTACGCCTCGACTGATCGAGGTCGAAACTGAGCCCCAGATTGGGCCCAATCGCGGGCGCTTTGCTCCCGTCGCCGGCTGGTTCAGCGGACCCGTGTTCAGCCGCGCGAAGGATATCTTCGCGGCGAACATGACCGAGCTTCTCGACCGGGCCGAAGACCCGGCGCGGATGATCCGGATGATCATCCTCGAGATGGAGGAGACTCTGGTCGAGCTTCGTTCGACCGCGGCCCGCTCGATCGCCGACCTCAAAGAGCTTCGCGGCGCGGTCACCCGGCTCGAGCGGATGCAGTCCGACTGGACCGCCAAGGCCGAGCTGGCGCTCAGCAAGGATCGCGACGATCTCGCAAAGGCGGCGCTCGCCGAGCGGCAAAAGGCGGCCGACATGGCAGACACCTTCTGCTCGGAGATCGTCGAGCTCGAGCAGGTGCTGAAAGCCTATGAGGCGGACATCGCCAGGCTGCAGGTCAAGCTCAACGAAGCCCGCGGCCGCCAGCATGCGATCGCCGCCCGGTTCGAGAGCGCGGTGACGCGAGCGAAGGCGCGCGAGATCATGCACGGGAGCCGCACCCAGGAGGCGTTCAGCCGGTTCGACGTGCTCGAGCGCGAGGCGGATTTCGCCGAAGGCCGCGCCGAGGCGCTGGGAATCGGAAGCTCCGATGACCAGATTCGCGAGCTCAACGTATCGCAGAAGATCGATCAGGAGCTCGAAGCGATGAAAGCCGCGCTGAAAGCGCGCGTGAACTAAAGGGAAGGGACGATGGAAATGGCGCGTAAATATTACCCCTATTCGCTCGATCGCCACGACGCGAAGGTCGCCGGGGTCTGCTCGACGCTCGGGGCCAAGTGGGGCATCGACCCGACCTTCATCCGGGTGGCGTGGATTGCGGTCCCGCTGCTGACTCCGGTCACGTTTGTCGAGGCGCTGATCTTCTACGCCGCCGTCGGGATCTTCCTCGCGGTGCAGAAGAGACGGTCCGACGTCGGAAGCCGGCACCTGAGCGATTTCGAACGCATGGCCGAGGTCAAGCGCAAGCCGAGCGTCCACGCGATGCGCAACGATCTCGACCAGACGGACCGGCGGCTGATGGCCATCGACCACCATCTCCACACCCAGAACGACGAGCTGGCGCGCGAGATCGAAGCGCTCCGCCAGGAGGACAAGTGATGGAGCCGATCATGATCGCAATTGTCGCGGCGAGCATCATCGTCGGACTAACCGGGGCGGCTCTTGCCGGCCTCAAGGCCTGGAGCGGCTGGCTCGAGCTCAAGAAGATGGAGCTGACCCAGATGGCCGCCGACCGCGGGCTTCCGCCGGCGAGTGGCAGGATCGAGATCGCCGACCTGAAAGAGCGGGTCCGCAAGCTCGAGGCGATCGCGGCCGGAATCGATATTTAGTCCCGCCGTCGTTTCTCCCCAGCGACGGTACAGCGGCCCGGCAGCATTCAGCCGGGCCGCTTTCTTTTTGCCTGGAACTCCGACGCGCGGCCGCATTGGCGTTCGGCGGCGCGTCGGTTAGGAACTTCGCCCGATGTCGGGCCACGACCACCATCACTCGCACGACGATTTCACCAGCGCCTTCGCGCTCGGGATCCTGCTCAACGTCGGGATTGTCGTGGTTCAACTGGCCTATGGCTTCCTCGCCAACTCGATGGCGTTGATCGCCGACGGCGGTCACAACCTTTCCGATGTGCTCGGGCTGATGATCGCCTGGGCGGGCGCGATGATGGCCAAGAGCTCGCCCTCTCGCCGCTTCACCTACGGACTCAAGAAAGCGTCGATCCTCGCCGCGCTGATCAATGCGCTGATCCTGCTCGTCGCCGTCGGTGCGATCGCGGCCGAAGCGGTCCGGCGGCTGCTCCACCCGGCGGCAGCCGACGCGCACATCATCATCTGGGTCGCCGCAGCCTCGATCGTCGTCAACCTGGTGACGGCGCTGCTGTTCGCTCGCGGGCGCCGGCACGACATCAACGTCCGCGCGGCCTTCGTCCACATGGCGGCCGACGCCGCGGTTTCAGCCGCCGTGGTCGTCGCCGGGTTCGTCATTCTGTGGACCGGCCGCTTGTGGGTCGACCCGGTGATGAGCATCGTCGTCGCCGCGGTGATCCTGTGGGGCAGCGTCGGCCTGATGCGCGAGTCCGTGGGAATGTCGCTCATGGGCGTGCCCGAGGGTATCGATCTCGACGAGGTCGAGGCCGAGCTCGCCCGGCTGGCGGGGGTCGAGACGGTGCACGACCTCCACGTCTGGCCGCTGAGCACGACCGAGACCGCGCTTACGGCGCACCTCGTCGCGCCAAGCGCCGGGTCCACGGACGAGCTCCTGACCGCCGCCAGGACGATGCTCCACGACCGCTTCGCGATCGAGCATTGCACCGTGCAGATCGAACGAATCCATTTGAAGGACACCCGCTGCTGATGCCCAATGTGACCTATCTCGAATGCTCGCTGACCGGGGAGCGCTACGAAGGCGGGCAGGTCCACAACCTGTCCAAGGCCGGGAAGCCGCTTCTCGTGCGCTACGATGCCGACGCGGCGAAGCGGACGATGACCCGCGAGAGCCTGGCGAGCCGCGAGCCGGGCATGTGGAAATGGAGCGAGCTCCTGCCCAATTCGGGCGAGCCGGTCAGCCTCGGCGAGCCCGAGACTCCGCTGATCCCGCTTCCAAAGATGGCGGCGCGCGAGGGTGCCTCGCAGCTCCTGGTCAAGGACGAGGGCCGGCTTCCGACTGGGTCGTTCAAGGCGCGCGGGCTGGCGATGGCGGTGACCATGGCGCACGAGTTCGGGATCGAGCGGATGGCGATGCCGACCAACGGCAATGCCGGGGCGGCGCTGGCCGCCTACGGCGCCCGCGCGGGCATGGAGACGGTGGTCATCTGCCCGGCCGAAACTCCCGAGATCAACGTCACCGAGACCGCCGCTTATGGAGCGCGGGTCTATGTTGCCGACGGGCAGATCGATGAATGCGGAGCTTTGGTCGGGAAGGGCGCTGCCGAGGGTCGCTGGTTCGACTGCTCGACTCTGAAGGAGCCGTACCGGCTCGAAGGCAAAAAGGTGATGGGGTTTGAGCTGGTCGAGCAGCTCGGCTGGGAAGTGCCCGACGCGATCTTCTACCCGACCGGCGGAGGCACCGGCCTGATCGGCATGTGGAAGGGGTTCGATGAGCTCGAGGCGGTCGGGCTGATCGGGTCGAAGCGGCCGCGCATGTACGCGGTCCAGGCCGAGGGCTGCGCGCCGATGGTGCGGGCGTTCGAGAATGGCGACGAGTTCGCCGAACGGTGGGAGAATGCGGCGACGGTGGCGACCGGCATCCGCGTGCCCAAGGCGGTCGGCGACTTCCTCATCCTGCGCGCCGTGCGCGAGAGCGGCGGAGCGGCGATCGCGGTGTCGGAGGAGGCGATCATCAAGGCGGTCGAGGAGGCCGCGCGCGACGATGGCTTCCTGTTCTGCCCCGAAGGAGGCGCAGTGCTCGCGGGGTGGCGCAAGGCGATTGGACAGGGACTTGTGCGCAAGGACGAGCGCGTGGTGCTGTTCAACTGCGCCAATGGCAACAAATATCCGCTGCCGGATCGGTCCAAGCGGCTGGAGCTGGGGAGCGCGAGGGCGGAATCACTCTGACGGTCATGCTGAACTCGTTTCAGCATCGATTGGCGACGAGGATCGGAGTCGGTCTCCAGAATGGGCCCTGAAACAAGTTCAGCGCAACGGTTGCAGAGGCCATAAACGCGTAAACCCCGGCAACCGAAGCTGCCGGGGTTCCATGCTTCGTTTGTCTTTCGACTCCCGAAGCACGAAGCGACCTTAGCAGTCGGCGCGGCCGCGTCCAGTGGATTCGTGTCGCGAACACGACAAAACTGTGGGCGAATCGGTGGGCGACTCGGTGTGTAAGTTGGCGACTCGGCGTGCTCTGGAAGACCCTCCGCCAGGTTCGCTGGTCTTCCCCCAAGCTCTGCTTAAAAAAGGGCCCCGACAAGCTCTCGCCTGACGGGGCCCTTCCATGCTTCCTCCATGATCCGCGCCATCGACAGAGCCGATTCCGAAGCCTTTCGGCCCGGGTTCCGCCCCGGAGACGCGCATCGGTTGGACCCGAAGCACGCCGATAGAACCCAATTGCCCGGAGTTGGTTCCTTCACCCGATGGCCATGACCCTCAAAATCGCGAGCTACAACATCAACGGAATCCGGCCTCGGCTGCACATCCTGACCCGCTGGCTCGAGGAGTTCGCTCCCGACGTGGTCGGCCTGCAGGAGCTCAAATGCACCGACGAGCAATTCCCGAAGGAAGCGATCCGGGCGCTCGGTTATTCGGCGATCTGGCATGGGCAGAAGAGCTGGAACGGAGTCGCGCTGCTCTCACGAGTCGGTGCGCCGGTCGAGACCCGCCGCGCGCTTCCGGGTGACCCCAAGCTCGAGCAGAGCCGCTACATCGAGGCGGCGGTGTGCGGAATCCTGATCGGCAATATGTACGCGCCCAACGGCAACCCGAAGCCGGGCCCCAAGTTCGATTACAAGCTCGACTGGCTCGACGCGCTCGACGCCCACGCGCGCGATCTGCTCGACAGCGGAGCGCCGGCGCTTCTGATGGGCGACTTCAACGTCATCCCGACGGACATGGACGTCTACAAGCCCGAGCGCTGGCTCAAGGATGCGCTGTTCGCACCGGAGGCGCGGGAGAAATATCGGAATCTGGTGGAGCAGGGCTGGACCGACGCGTTGCGCAAGACGCACCCGGGCGAACGTGTCTTCACCTTCTGGCACTACTGGCGCAACTCGTTCGAGCGCGATGCCGGAATCCGCATCGACCATGCGCTGCTCAGCCCGTCGCTGGCGAAGAAGCTCAAAGGCGCGGGAGTCGACCGCGCCCCGCGCGGATGGGAAAAGACCAGTGATCACGCGCCCGTGTGGGTTGAGGTGAGCGTTTAAGGCGCTGTGATTTCCGCGCTCGCATTCTGAACCGACCGCACCGGCGCCCCATTTGCATCGTGCACGGGAATGGGAGTCCAGCTGCGCTCCAGCTCAGAGCAGGCGACCTGGACAAGTTGCGGATTGATCGGTTTCGGCCTGGCCTGACCTGGAACCGGCTCGCTTGTGCAGGATGCGATGCGGCCTTGTGCGTCGGCGGCGTAGATTAAACGAATGCGAACGGGCGAGCGGGAGCCGGCCGGCAGCTTGTTGACCTGGATTTGAAGATCGGTGTGTTCGGCTGGATCGTTGACGATCGTCGTCCACTTCACGGGCATCCTGTACAGACCGTATGTGGCCGACCCGTCGATCCAGCGCGCCGGTGTGAATTGGGCGCGGCGCAGGATCAAGGCACACGTCAGAGCGTCCAATTTAGGATTCGTGGTCGGATGATCGATTTGACAGTTGATCGGACGCCCGTCGGTCCCGACCGTCGTGCTGGTTCCGACCACATACGTGTTCACGCTTTGCTGGACATTGGCTGGCATGTCGTCCGGCGAAAACCAGCTTACCACGCCGCCGGCCGGCTGGGCTGCCACAAGCTGAAACGCGAGAATGGTCCAGATCATCGACCGAAACTGTCACGGCGCGCAGTCATTGTCGATGAGGCGGTGCCGGATGCAGGATTCGAACCCGCGACCTTCGGTTTACAAAACCGCTGCTCTACCGACTGAGCTAATCCGGCGCGCCGCGCGCGCTTCTAATTATAGCACGCCGAAGGTCCAGCCTTCGCTTCGCGCGATCTTTGGGGTGAGGCCTTCGGCGGCGAACGCGCGCGGCTCGGTCGTGGCGAGCTGGCGCATTCCCGCGGCGGTGACGAGCGCGTCGGTCTGGTGGTCGTTGGGCTCGAAGCGAAGCCGCGCGGGCGGGCTTCCGAGGCCTTTCAGCGCCCGGTTGAGCTTGGCGCGGCTGCGCAGCTTCACGCCGGTGAGGCCGGCTCGGCGGAGATAGATTCGTGTGTAGATTTCGACCACCGCGCTACCGTTTTCGGGCAGCGGGTCCATCGGCCAGATCGCGACCCTGCCGCCCAGATGGTGCAGGAAGCGCATGCCGGCGAAGCTCGCCTTGGCGACCTGTGCCGCGCCGATCGCGTCATAGGCTGAGGCGGTCTTGCGTCCGCCTTGCGCGTTCAGCCGGGCGTCGCACTGGCGGAAGTGCATGAA
>DASUIC010000078.1:0-11563 GCA_036273215.1 Sphingomicrobium sp. | reverse complement strand
GTGCAGATCCGCGAGATCGAGGCGGGCAACCCCAACCTCAAACCCGAGAAAGCCGACACGCTGACCGCGGGTGCGGTCCTCCATCCGTCCTTCATTCCGGGCTTCAGCGGATCGGTCGATTATTACGACATCAAGATCAAGGATGAGATCGCCACGTTGGGCGCGCCAACGCTGGCGCAGGGGTGCTTCGCCGGTAACCAGCTGTTCTGCCAGTCGATCACCTTCAACCCTGACGGGACGATCGCCTTCATCACCAACACCCGCCTCAACCTCGCCGAAGCAGCGACACGCGGAATCGATTTCGAGGCCGATTATTCGCGATCGCATTTCCTCGGCGGTTCGCTCTCGGCGCAGATGCTCGCGGCGCGCGTCTTGAAGCTGACTTTCACGACTCCAATCGGCATTCAGGACCGTCTCGGACAGGTCAGCAATTTCAACCGCACTCCCGGCGTTCCGAAATGGACCGGCGACGCCTTCGTCGATTATGCACGCGGCCCGCTTCGGCTCGGGCTGCAGGCGCGCTACGTTGGCGCGGGCGTGTTCAGCACCATCCTTCATCAAGGAACGGGCGGTCCCAACACAATCAACCATAATCATGTGCCGCCGTTCGTCTACCTGAACGCGAGCGTCGCTTACCGCGTGCACACCACCGGCACCCGCTCGGCCGAGCTGTTCGCGATCGTCAACAACCTCACCGATACCGACCCGCCGTTCATCCCCTCGGGCGCCGCGGGCGGGATCAACGAGAGCAGCACCAACGGACAGTTTTACGACGTCGTCGGCCGCTTCTTCCGCGCCGGAATCCGCTTCACCCTCTAGCTTCTAAGGAACATACAATGATTCTAGCTGCGCTTTTGTTGAGTACCGCCGCGCCCGCCGACCTGATCATTCGCGACGCGCATATCGTCACTGTCGATCCGAAATTCTCGATCGCACATGCTGCCGCGATCCGCGGCGGACGCTTCGTTGCCGTCGGCAGCGACGCCGATGTGATGAAAGCCGCCGGACCAAACACGCGCGTGGTCGATCTCCACGGAAAAACCGTGCTTCCGGGTTTCGACGACACCCACGTCCACCTGACCGCGGGCGAGGAGCTGCCTGTCCAGGTCGATCTGACCCACATCCGTTCGATCAAGGACATCCAGGCGAAGATCGCAGCGCGCGCCAAGCAGGTGAAGCGGGGCGACTGGATTGTCGGCACGCGCGGCTGGTGGGAATATCAGCTCGCGGAAGGGCGGCTGCCGACGCGGTTCGACCTCGACGCCGCCGCGCCGAACAACCCCGTCGCGATTCCCGGCCCGCATTACGTCATCGTCAACAGCCGTGCGCTCCAGCTCGCTGGAGTGACTCGTAGCACGCCCGATCCGCAGGGCGGCCAAATCTATCACGACGCCAAGGGCGAGCCGACCGGGCTACTGATGGACAATGCCGGCCGGTTCGTCCGCAAGTTCCTCCCGCATCCGACCGAGGCGCAGAAGGAGGAGGGGCTGAAGCGCGTGCTCGCGCTGGTCAACAGCCACGGCCTGACCAGCGCCGGCGACCCCAGCGGCTCGCCGGCCGATGCGGCGCTGTTCCGCAAGCTGCGCGACCAAGGCCAACTCACCGTCCGCGTCGACTTTGCCTACAATATCGATCCCGCAGAGCCGCTCGACAAGGCTGAGGCGGAATTGAAGGCGCTGCCGAAACCCGGCTCAGATGGCGATGGCATGTTCCGCTCCGACGAAATCGGCGAGACGGGGCTCGATGGCGCGGAGCTGACCGCGTTTCTCGAACATGACTATCCCGGCAAGCCGGGGTACCGCGGGCTGCAGAAGGTGCCGAACGCGCAGTTCGACAAGTTCGCGGCGCTGGTCGCCAAATATGGCTACCGGCTTCGGCCGCACGCGGTCGGCGACGCGGCGGTCGATGAGGCGCTCGAGGCGTTCGAATATGCGAACAAACAGACGCCGATCACCGGTCGCCGCTGGATGATCGACCATGCCTTCCTGCTCGGCCCGCAGCATTATGCGCGGGTCAAGCGGCTCGGTCTGATCATCAACTCGCAGTACATGCATAATTACGAGCTCGGCGCGCTGATCCTCAAAGCGTGGAAGCGGCCGCTCGCCGACCGAAGCGAGCCCTATCGCGAGTGGCTTCAGAACGGCATCATGTTCGCCGGCGGCTCGGACGGGCCGATTTCCTATTATGCCGAGCCCTTACTCGAGATTTACGGCGAAGTGACTCGCGGCAGCCAGTGGGGCGGAAGGCTCGGCCCGAACCAGGGCATCAGCCGCGCCGACGCGATCCGATCGGTCACCATCAACGGCGCCTACACGACCTTCGAGGAGAAGGTGAAAGGCTCGATCGAACCGGGCAAATATGCCGACTTCGTCGTGCTCTCCGGCGATATCCTCAAGGTCCCGGCCGAGCAGATCCGCGAGCTCAAAGTGCTGGCGACGGTGCTCGGTGGCAGGACGGTTTACGGTGCGCTCTAGCGACTGGCTAAATCGCGGTGAGCCGCACCACTCGTGAGGCGGGCGGGACTTTCCGCTGAATGCCGCTCGCGTATCCTCTGCGCGAGGAGGTAGAAGGATGGGCTGGAGTATCGGACGTGCGGAAGCGATGGCGGACCCCGTGGCCGCACGGCGCAAGGCTCTCGCCAAACTGCGAAGCCTCGCCGAGCTCGAAGACCCCGAATCGCTGGTCGTCCCCATTCTCATCGACGCGATCCTGATGGCGGAAAGCTATCGCGGGGCGCGGCACCAGATCACCTTCCTGCCCGAGCTGACGCGCAGCGTCGACGCGCTGATCCGCGAACTGAACGCCGTCGAGAAATCGAAAGAATGGGCCGAAATATGAGCTAAGCCGCCCCGACTGTCATCTCGGGAATGAGCAGGGTCGGAGCGTCGATCCCGCGCCGGAATTCGAGATCGCTTGCCGCTTCGAGAGTCGCGAACATGTCGATCAGGTTCGAGGCGATCGTGATCTCCGACACCGGCTCGGCGATCTCGCCGCCCCGGACCATGAACCCGGCGGCGCCGCGGCTGTAATCGCCGGTCACGCCGTTCACGCCCTGGCCGATCAACTCGACCACCAGCAGTGCTTCGGGGAAAGCCGCGAGCAGCTCCTCGCGGCTGCGGGAACCCGCCTCGATATAGAGGTTGCTCGGTGCGGCTCCTGGAGCGCCTCCGGCGCCGCGGACTGCGTGTCCCGTGGGCTCGACCCCAAGCTGGCGCGCCGAGGCGCTTTCCGCGATCCAGTGATTGAGGACGCCGCCCGAGACCAGCTCCTGCCGCGACACGCGGACGCCTTCGGCGTCGAACAGGCGCGAGCGAAGTCCGCGCCGACGGAGCGGATCGTCGACGATCGTTACGCCGTTTGCGAACACCGGCTGCCCGAGCCTGTTCTGCAGGAAGCTGGTGCGCCGAGCGATCGAGGAGCCAGTGATCGCGCTCGAAAAATGCCCGAGCAAAGTACCCGACACGCGCGAATCGAAGATTACGGAATATTTGCCCGGCCTCGGACGCGACGAGTTGAGTCGTGCGACCGCGCGCTCGCCCGCCTTGCGCCCGATCTCTTCGGCGCTTTCGAGGTCCTCGAGGTGGCGGACGCTGTGCCCCGCATATTCGCGCTGCATCCCCGACCCCTCGCCGGCGACCACGACGGCGGTGCAGCTGAAGCCGCTCGTCTGGTATGCGTTTGCGAATCCGCCCGAGGTCGCAAGCGCGACGACGGAGGCCGACGCGCTCGCCCCGACTCCACTCGAATTGGTGACTCCTTCAACCGCCAGTGCCGTCTTCTCGGCTTCGAGAGCGCGGGCGCGGAGGTGCTCCGGGTCAGGTTCGACGCTGTCGTACCCGTCGATCGAAGGCAGGTCGCTCAACGCGAGCAGGCTTTCGGGAGCGAGGCCGGAGAACGGGTCTTCCGGTGCTTCCCTGGCCATGGCCAGGCATCGCTCGACCAATGTATCGAGCACTTCTTCCGAAAGATCGGACGAGGCTACCGTCGCCGAGCGCTGTCCCACGAACAGCCTCAGGCCCATCTGCTCGCCCTCGGAGCGGCCGACCTGCTCGATCTCGCCGAGGCGCACCTGGACTCCGGACGAACGGTCGCCTCCGTAAAGCGCGTCCGCCGCGGTCGCGCCGGCGGCCATTCCGCGCTCGACCAAGGATTGCGCGATTCTCCGGGCTTGTTCGGGAGACTGCATGAGCGGGGCGCCTAGCGCGCCGAGAGGCCGACGACCAGCATCGCCAGACAGACGAGCAGCCCGCACGTCCGGTTTGAGCGGAATAGCTTGAGCGCAAGCTCACCGTCGGCTGGATCGGCGCGGAGCGCCTGATCGACCAGGTGAAGCGCGGCGGGAACAAGTGTGACCAATGCCAGCCAGTCAGGCCTGACGGTCCAGATCGCCGCTGCCCATAGCAGCAGTGCAATCAGGTAAAAGAGACCGATGCCGAGCGGCGCCTTGTCGCCGAGCCGCCGTGCGGAAGATTTTACCCCCACCAGCGCATCGTCCTCGATGTCCTGGATGGCGTAGAGCGTGTCGTAACCGACCACCCAGGCGATGCTCCCGAACCACAGGAGGAAGGTAGCCCAGCTGAGGCTCCCCGTCACCGCCGGCCAGCCGACCAGCGCGCCCCACGAGAAGACGATCCCCAGCCACGCCTGCGGCCACCAGGTGATGCGCTTCATGAATGGATAAGCGGCAACGGGCGCGATGCTGACGAGCGCGACAATCGCCGCTGCGAGATTCAGCTGCAGAAGTACGATCAACCCGACCATGCAGAGCAGCGCGATCAGAATCCAGGCAGAGCGCAGCGACACGCGTCCGCTCGCGAGCGGACGCAGGCGAGTCCGCTCAACCCGTCGATCGAGGTCGCGGTCGACGATGTCGTTGTAAACGCATCCGGCACTGCGCATCGCCCATGCGCCGAGCCCCAGCCACAGGAAAAGGGGCCAGCGGTCGCCGACCCCTGCCAGCGCAACGCTCCACGCGCACGGCCAGTAGAGCAACCAGCTGCCGATCGGCCGGTCGAGCCGCATCAGGCTCGCGAACGGCCTCAGCCGCGGCGGCAAAGCGCCGATGAACCCGCGGCGCTCGCTGTCTGGAACGATGTCGGTGCTGGCGGTCACCGGGGCACCTAAGTAGGAGGCGCCCATGCCCGCAACCCCTGCCTGGCCACCGAGGAGCCTGCCGCGGCTATTCGTGCGAGAGGCGTTGGCGGAGGGTGCGTCGGTCGAGCTCGATGCCAAGCAGGCCAATTATCTTGGCAATGTCCTGCGGCTCGGCGTCGGCGCGGAGCTGCTCGTGTTCGACGATCTCTCGGGCGAGTGGCTCGCGCGCATCGCCGATGCCGGCAAGAAGCGCATGAATCTGACGGTCGGGCGCAAAACGCGTGGGCCGGAGATCATCCCGGACGTCTGGCTCGTGTTTGCGCCGATTAAGCGGACACAGACCGACTGGCTTGTCGAAAAAGCCACCGAGCTCGGCGCGGCTCGGTTGATCCCGGTCATGACCCAGCGGACCGTCGCCGAACGCGTCCGCCTAGACCGGCTTGAAAACATCGCCATCGAAGCGGCCGAGCAATGCGGGCGCACGCGGGTTCCGCAAATTGTCGAGCCGATGCCGCTCAAGCGGTTTATCGACGAGCTCGACCCGTCACGTCACTTCTATTTCGCGGATGAGAGCGGCGGCGACCCGCTCGCCAGCGGTTTTCGTGAAGGGCCCGCAGCCATCCTCGTCGGACCGGAGGGCGGCTTCACCGATGAGGAACGGAGCTTTGTTCGCGGCAGTGGAGCATTGGCCATTTCCCTCGGCCCTCGAATCCTCCGCGCGGAAACCGCCGCGCTCGCGGCGCTCGCTGCGTACATGGCGATCGCCGGCGACTGGCGCTGAGGCGGGGCGGCGGCTAGGGCCGCGCGACGATGACGACCCGTACCGAGGACAGCTATTCCCGCCCCATCGACAGCCGCGCCGATTTGATTTCGGTGTTCGAAGACGGCGAGAAGCCGCCGAGCGATTGGCGCATCGGAACCGAGCACGAGAAGTTCGTCTACCGCCTCGCCGACCACCGCGCGCCGAGCTACGACGAGCCCGGCGGAATCCGCGACCTGCTGATGGGCCTGACCGAGTTCGGCTGGAAGCCGGTGGTCGAGGACGGCAACGTCATCGCCCTGAGCGGACCTTACGACGGCACGATCAGCCTCGAACCCGCCGGCCAGTTCGAGCTTTCGGGCGCAGCGCTCGAGAACCTCCACCAGACCTGCGCCGAGGCGGCGCGGCACCTGGATCAGTGCAAATCCGTCGGCGAGCGCCTGGGGCTCGGCTTTCTCGGGCTCGGCATGTGGCCCGACAAGAAGCGCTCCGACCTGCCGGTCATGCCCAAGGGCCGCTACGCGATCATGCTCAACTACATGCCCAAGGTCGGGAGCCTCGGGCTCGACATGATGTTGCGTACATGCACGATCCAGGTGAACCTCGATTATTCCTCCGAAGCCGACATGGTGAAGAAGTTCCGCGTCGGCCTCGCGCTCCAGCCGGTCGCGACCGCTTTGTTCGCCAATTCACCGCTGACAGAAGGCAAGCCCAACGGCTACAAGAGCTTCCGGAGCCACATCTGGGAGGACACCGACCCCGACCGCACCGGAATGCTCCCGTTCGTGTTCGAGGACGGCTTCGGGTACGAACGCTACTGTGATTACGCGCTCGATGTTCCGATGTACTTCGTCTTCCGCGAGGCCCGCTACATCGACGTCGCTGGCGAAAGCTTCCGCGCCTTCCTCGACGGTAAATTGCCCCAGCTTCCGGGTGAGAAGCCACGGATCTCCGACTGGACCGACCATCTCTCCACCGCCTTCCCCGAGGTGCGGCTCAAGAGCTTCCTCGAGATGCGCGGCGCTGACGGCGGCCGCTGGAGCCGCATCTGCGCGCTCCCGGCGCTGTGGGTCGGGCTGCTCTACGACGATCAGGTGCTCGATGCCGCGTGGGACCTCGTCAAGAACTGGAGCATCGAAGAGCGCGAACAGCTGCGCCGGGAGGTCCCGAAATTCGCGCTCGACACGCGGACTCCCGACGGTCGGACGATGCAAGATTTCGCTGCGGACGTGCTCGACATCGCAGCGGAAGGGCTGACGCGCCGCGCGCGGCTGAACAGCGCCGGCGACAATGAAGGCGGGTTCCTCGACCCGTTGCGCGATGTGGTCGCAACGGGCATGACGCCCGCGGACCGCCTCCTCGCCCGCTATCGGGAATGGGACGGCGACGTGTCGCACATCTACGAGGAATTCAGCTTCTGATGGACATCCAGACCCAAAGCCGCCGGACTCTCTATCCTGAGATCGAACCCTATCAGACGGGGATGCTCGACGTGGGTGACGGGTATCGGCTTTATTGGGAGCTATCGGGCAATCCGGACGGCAAGCCCGTGGTGTTCCTTCACGGCGGCCCCGGTGGCGGATCGAGTCCCGATCATCGGCGGCAGTTCAATCCGGAAAAGTACAAGATCCTCGTGTTCGACCAGCGCGGCTGCGGCAAATCGACCCCCTATGCCGCGCTCGATCACAACACGACCTGGGACCTCGTGGAGGATATCGAGAAACTCCGGACCGAGGTCTCCAAAGTCGAGAAATGGCAGGTGTTCGGCGGAAGCTGGGGCTCGACGCTGTCCATCACTTACGCCGAAACACATCCCGAACGCGTCACCGAGCTGGTGCTGCGCGGAATCTTCCTGTTCGAGCAATATGAGATCGACTGGATGTACAAGCCGGGCGGCGCATCGCAGATCTATCCCGGTCAGTTCGAGGAGTTCATCGGCCTCATCCCCGAGGCCGAGCGCGACGACCTGGTCGAAGCCTATCGCAAGCGGCTCACCAGCAGTGACAAGGACGAGCAGCTGCGTGCGGCGAAGGCGTGGAGCAAGTGGGAGGGGGAGATCGTCACGCTTCTTCCGAGCCCGTCGACGATCGACCATTTCACCGCGCCCGACGTGGCGGTCGCGGTCGCCCGGATCGAGAATCATTACATGGCCAATCACGGCTGGCTCGAGGAAGGCCAGCTGCTGAAGAATGCCACCAAGCTCAAGGGCATTCCAGGCGTGATCGTCCAGGGCCGCCACGACACCTGCACGCCGCCGATCGCGGCATGGCAGCTGAAGCAGGCGTGGCCCGAAGTCGAGCTCAACATCATCCCCGATGCCGGCCATCTGTTCAACGAGCCAGGCAACCTCGACGCGCTGGTTCGCGCGACCGACAGGTTCGCCGGTCTCTAGACGCGGATTCCGAACAGGCTGTCGAACGCCTGCTCGCCGCCGGGCGTGATGATCAGCGCGCGCCCGTCCTTGCGCCTTTCGGTCCAGCCGAGCGCCATGCAGCGGCTGGCGATCGCCGCGCCGATATGGCCGCCGATGTGCAGCCTGCGCTCGCTCCAGTCGAGGCACGGGCGGCAGACGGCGCGCCTGGACTTTGCTGGAAAGCTGAGGTCCACGCCGAGCTTGCCGAGGAACGCTCGGCCTTTCTCGGTCACCACTCCGCCCTGTTCAGTCAGCACAACATGCTCCTGCTTCGCCAGACTATCGGCGAGCGAAACTCCGAGCCTTCCGGCCAGATGATCGTAGCATGTCCGCGCCCGCGCCATCTCCTCGCCGCAGCGCGAGTTCGGGCGGTGGCGCGGCGGACCATCGACCGCGAGCGCCATCAGGCTTTCGAGCACTCTCGCGACCGCCGGTGAGGCGAGGCGGTAGTAGCGGTGCCGCCCGGTCGAGGTCACCGAGACGAGGCGGCCCTCGAGCAGCTTGGCGAGGTGGCCGCTCGCGGTTGGCGGAGCGACGCCCGCGGTCAGCCCCAGTTCGGTCGCCGTCAGCGCTCGGCCGTCGAGCAGCGCGGCGAGCATGTTGGCGCGGGCCGGGTCGCCGATCAGCGATGCCGGTTCGGCAATGTATGGATCTTCGCTCATGCCGCGGTTTAGCGGGAAGCGCCCGCCAAGTCGCCCACCAACGTTTCGGTTTTGACCGAAGCGTCATCCTCCCTGTCGGCGAAGCCGGTGAGGAGGTGGCAGACGCGCTTCAGCGCGGCTGACGGAGGGGCCGGCCCCTCCACCATCCGGTCCCCCTCCCCATCGCTGCGCGATGGAGAGGAACTTATTGGCCTGGCGTGTACACCCGCTCGGTGTGGCCCTTGAGCTGGTCGGGCCAGAAATAGACCGGCCGGAGCGCTCCCGAGGCGTAGCGCAGCGCCTCGTCGTCGAAGTGCGGCGAATTGGGGTGGCCGCTCTCGCCGCCGGCGGTGATCGCATGGGCGCGGACGCGCGGGCCGAACTCGACCACGGCGACGAAGCTGTTGCCCGAGGTGCCGTACCATTTCTTGGTGCCCGGCTTCTGCGATGCTCCGAACGCCGCGAGCGACCCGTAGGCGCTGCTTGCGAACGGCACCGGAATGCTCGGCGCATTGTCGTCGAACGGCGGATCGATCGCGGGCGAGATTCGCTGGAAGCGGTTGATCTCGCCCCACGGCACCTGCCACCGGCCGAAGTCGCGCTGAAGCCGAGCGACGCCCTCGTCCAGCGCCTCGATCTTCTGCTCCGGCGTGGTGTCTGGCGACAGGCGCATCATGCGCTTGTTGCCCGGTTCGTCGGCCGGCCCTTTCAGCTTCTTCTGGAGCGCGTCGCCATAAAACATGGCCAGCGACTGGGCGACGGACTCGCCGCTCCAGCGGTCGTTCCAGCCGCGCAGCACCGCGATCGGTCCCGCCAACCGCGCGCGCCGCGGATCGGCTGCGGAGAGATGGTCGTAAGCCTGGATCAGTGGCGGAACGAGGGCCGCGAAGCCTGGCTGGAAGGTGTCGAACGCCGCCGCGTTGAGCTTTTCAAGAGTCCAGCCGCGGCTGTGGGTCAGCAGCTGAAGCGCGTGGATGCCCCGGAAATTCTGCCCGAACATGTCCATGTATTTCGGGAAATACTTCGGATTCGGGCTGTAGGCGCCCGCGGCCGACCAGGGCGCGTTGTTGTTGTTGTCGATCCAGCCATTGGGCGGATTCACCACGTTGGGCAGCTCGCTCAACCGATGCAGCGGCCCCCAGTCCGTGCGCGGATCGCTCCCGTCGACCGCCTTGGTATAATCGAACGCATTGTCGCGCTCCGGCACGAATTGCGGGTGCAGGTAAGCGATCTCGCCCTTATCGTCGGCAAAGATCGTGTTGTTCGAGCTGTTGGCCTTCAGCTGTGCGATCTGCATGTAGGAATCGAGGTCGCTCGCCTTGGTCCTCAAATAGCTTTGCTCGAGCGCTTCGACCGGCTTGTTCATCATCGAAAAAGCGATCCACCGGCCGTTCTCCGCGCGGACGATCGGACCGCGATGGGTCATGAACGCAACGAACTTCCGCGAAGCGAGATGGCCGTCGGGCGTGCGGTAGCGGATCGTGATCGGGCGCTCGCCCAGTGGCCGGCAGGTCGTCCCGTACCAATAGCAATAGCCCTTGCCGCGCCGCTCCACCTTCTCGGCGAACTCGTCCACCACATCCACCCCGCTCGACGCGTGCATCCAGCCGATATGCGGGTTGAATCCCTGATAGATGAAGAACTGCCCCCAGGTCGCGGCGCCATAAGCGTCCAGCCCCTGGTCGCTCGACATCTGCAGCTCGGAGCGGAAGTAGAAGCTGGTGTGCGGGTTGATCAGCAGAAGCGCGTGCCCGTTGGCGGTCAGCGCCGGAGCGATGGCGATTCCGTTGGAGCCGCGGGGTTCCTTGTCCGCCTTGCGGAACACATCCGACATCCACGCATGCGGCCGCCGAGCATCCGCCAAACCGTCACCCTGAACTCGTTTCAGGGTCCATTTCTTCGCTGCGGCGGAGGTCTCCGGAATGGATGCTGAAACAAGCTCAGCATGACGGGGCGAAGAGTAGAAATCCCTAAGCGCATCCAAATCGATGCGCTCGATGTCGCCGCCGATGCTGCCCTCGGTGAAGCTCATCACCATCCACGGCTCGAAATGCGTCAGCACGCGCGGATGCACCTGCGGATGCGTCGCGAGATAATAGTTCAGCCCGTCCGCCCACGCGTCCATCAACCGCTGCATCGCTGGCGGGCTCGCGGCATAATCGGCCTTGAGCTCGGACGGACTGACGTAGAGCCGCGCGCGCAAATCCTGCCAGATGGCCTTCTCGCCCTCCGCCTCGGCGGTGAGGTCGAGCGCGGTCATGTAGTTCGCTTCGATCCGCGGGAAATCGTCCTCGGCCTGCGCGTAGGTCATCCCGAACACCGCGTCGGCGTCTGTGTGCCCGTGGACGTGCGCGATGCCCCAGTCGTCCCGCGTGATCGTCACGTGCGACGCTTCGGTGCGCAGCCGCGCAAGCTTGGGCGGAGGAGCGGCAGCGGCGAGCAGGAACAGCAGGGCGGGGAGGACGAATGTACGCATAGTTTCTTGTACCCTCGCGAAAGCAGGGGTCCAGACCGGCGCGGATCAAGATTTTTCACACGAAGACACGAAGGAAGAATAAAGACACGAAAGGCCAGGTGATCTTCGTGGCCTCCTTTCTTCTTCGTGTCTTCGTGTGAGCTATTTGCCTTTTGCTGGATTGCGCCGCTACGCTCGCA
>DASUIC010000077.1:0-20778 GCA_036273215.1 Sphingomicrobium sp. | reverse complement strand
AGTTGCTCGCGCTCAGCGTCAAGCAGCAGCTCCAGCTTCAGAATCTGATGGCGTCGGAATATCGCGAGGCGGCGCTCGAGCGCGCGAGGGCCGCGCAGGCGGAGGAGGACGGGCGCGCGACGAACCGGCGCTTTCTCGACGGCCCCGGGGCGCCCCGCAACTAATCCAAAGGATTGGGCGGGCGCGGCGCTCTTCCCTGCCGCTTGTTCGCCCGCCGCGGGGCTTCCTGACTCCCCCTCGGGGAAGCCCCGCGGTCCCTTCATCGACCGCCAACGCGAAGAGCAGCCTTCATGGGTGACCTCAATGTCATCGACCGCTTCATGGCGGCCTTCATCCAGTACATCGACAGCGGGTTCGGGCTGCTGCGCGGCGACGTCGCCTTCCTGTCGAGCACCTTGATCGGGATCGACATCACGCTTGCCGGTCTGTTCTGGGCGATGGGCGGCGAGGACGACGTCATCGGCCGCCTGCTCAAGAAGATCCTTTATGTCGGAGCCTTCGCCTTCATCATCGGCAGCTTCCCGACTCTCGCCGACATCATCTTCAAATCCTTCGCGGGCCTTGGAATCACCGCAGGCGGCGGCGCGGTCAGCGCCGACCAGCTCTTAAAGCCGGGCTTCATCGCCTCGACCGGGTTCGATGCGGCCAAGCCTCTGCTCGACCAGGTCAGCTTGTTGATGGGGCCGGTCGCCTTCTTCGAGAATTTCCTGACGATCGCCGTGCTGATGATCGCCTGGCTGTTCGTGATCCTCGCTTTCTTCATCCTCGCGATCCAGCTGTTCATCACCATCATCGAGTTCAAGCTGACGACCCTGGCCGGCTTCATGCTCGTACCCTTCGCTTTGTGGAACCGGACCGGCTTCCTTGCGGAGCGCGTGCTCGGCAATGTCGTCTCGTCCGGCATCAAGGTGATGGTGCTCGCTGTCATCGTCGGGATCGGTTCGGGCTTCTTCTCCGAATTCAAGGCTGCCGCGGGCGGCGGACAACCGGACCTGATGGGCTCGATGAGCCTGGTGCTTGCCAGCCTCGCTTTGCTTGGCCTCGGAATCTTCGGGCCGGGCATCGCCTCCGGCCTGGTCGCGGGCGCGCCGCAGCTCGGCGCGGGCGCGGCGATCGGAACCGCCGCTGCTGCGGTCGGAACGATGGCGGTCGGCGGCGGCCTCGCGGCGGGCGGCGCGCGCGCGATCGGCGGCGCGGGGCTTGGCGCGGTCAGGGCCGGGACGAGCATGGGCGCGGCAGCCTCGACCGCTTATCGGCTCGGGCAGGAAACGTCGGGAAGTTCGAGCGTCGGCGCGGGCCTGAGCGGCGTCGCCGGCGCCGGCGGCGCCGCGCTCAGGGACAGGATTGCCAATGCCGGCGGGCTCGCCGCCGCCGCGCACGGAGGCCAGCGCTCGGCCCTCTTCGCCGCATCGTCCGCGGCGGCAGCCGGCGCTCCCGAGGCAGCGGGCACAAGCGACGCACCCGACTGGGCGCGGCGGCTTCGGGCCGAGCAGACCAGCCGTCACCATCGTCACAGCGCCATGCAGGCCATTCGCGAGGGCGACGGCAGTGGCGGCGGCGCCAACCCGGACATCAAGGAAAAGGAGGACTGAGCGATGAGATTCAAGCGCGCCGTGCAGCGCTATGGGCGAACGCCCGAGCCGGTCACGCCCTACCAGAAAGCGGCGCAGGTCTGGGACGAACGAATCGGCTCCGCCCGGGCGCAGGCCCGCAACTGGCGGCTGATGGCATTGGGCGGCCTCGCGCTTTCCACTGCCCTATCAGGCGGGCTGCTGTGGCAGTCGATGCAGAGCCGCGTCACGCCTTATGTCGTGGCGGTCGACCGCCTCGGTGAAGCCCAAGCGGTGGCGCCCGCCGACAAGGATTATTTGCCGACCGATCCGCAGATCGCCTGGTTCCTGGGACGCTTCATCGGCAACGTCCGCTCGATCTCCTTGGACCCGGTGCTGATGCGGCAGAACTGGCTGTCGGCCTATGATTTCGCGACGGAGCGCGGGGCGCGTTTCCTCAGTGATTATGCGCGGGACGCCAATCCGTTCGGCGATGTCGGCATTCGGACCGTGTCGGTCCAGGTGACGAGCATCGTCCGCGCTTCCGATCGCTCGTTCCAGGTCAAATGGAGCGAGAGCGAGTTCGATCGCGGCAGCCTCGCCGGCACCACCCACTGGACGGCGATCCTGTCGGTCGTGACCCGACCGCCCGCCAATGCCGACACGCTGCGCAAGAATCCGCTCGGCCTCTACGTCGATGCGATCGACTGGAGCCAGGAGCTCGACAGCGCATCGTCACCCGCATCGCAGCCGCCGGCACCGGCGGCATCGCCCAACGTCCCCCTCGGTTCACCGCCCGATCCCCGACTCGTCGAGCCGCCCGTCCAGCCCGGCCCCAAGCCAAGGAATTAGCATATGATCCGCCCACTCATCCTGACCGCTTTGTCCACTGCTTCACTCGCCGCCTGCTCTGGCGCCGCATCAGCGGCGCCTCCGCCATCAGCGGCTCTGCTCGCCGCCCATCTGATCAGCGATCAGCCGATCCCGCCAGCAGCGCCAAAGTTGGTCCATTCGGGCGGAGATCGGCGTCCCCCCGCGACTCATATCGCTGCCCAAAGCAAGGGCGCGGCGACTTCCATGGCGGGAGTTCAGGCCGCCAACCGCGATGCGGTCCGCGAGCCCGATCCCGGCAACTTCCTCGGCGCGGTGCAGGTCTATCCGTGGAGCGAGGGGGCGCTCTACCGGCTCTATGCCGCGCCGGGCGAGGTCAGCGACATCGCGCTGCAGCGGGGCGAGACGTTGGTCTCGGTCGCCGCGGGCGACACAGTCCGCTGGATCATCGGCGACACGGCCAGTGGTTCGGGCACGACGCGCCGCACTCATATATTGGTGAAACCGTCCGCCACCGGCCTCACCACGAATCTCGTGATCGCGACCGACCGCCGCGTCTATCATGTCCTCGCGGAGAGCAATGCCCGGACCGCGATGACCAGCATCGCCTGGGCCTATCCGGACGACGCGCTCGTCGCGCTTCGCGGCGCGCCCGCGCCGCCGCCGGAGCCCGTCGCGGCAGACGTCGTCGTCGGGCAGCTCAATTTCGATTACCGGATCGAAGGTGACAACGTGCCGTGGCGACCGATCCGCGCCTTCGACGACGGACGGCAGGTGTTCATTCAATTCCCGCCGACGCTCCTTGAAGGTGAGGCGCCGCCCTTGTTCGTCACTGGTGACAAGGGTCGCGCGGAATTGGTCAATTACCGAATTCGCGGCCGATATTATGTAGTCGATCGCCTCTTCGCCGCCGCCGAGCTCAGGATGGGCGAGAAGCGCCAGCAGGTCGTGCGCATTTCCCGTGGCACAAGCGCGGGCCGGGGACGGACAGACCGATGACCGACTCTCTCAATCCCGCCGACTTGCCGCAGCGGAAGGAAAATCCCAAAGCGCTCGCGCTGCGCGGCCGACCGCGGCCCGCGGTGCGGTTCCGGCGCGGCCTGATCGTCGGCGTCACTGGCGCGTTTGCCGCCGGCCTCATCACCCTGTCCTGGCTCGCGCTAGAGCCGCCCGGCCTTCGCAAGGCCGCAACGCCGATCGATAGCGACGAACCGACGCACAAAGCGGGCCCGGACGCGCTTGCCAATGTGCCGGGCAGCTATGGCGACGTGCCGCGTCTCGGGCCGCCCCTTCCCGGCGATCTCGGGCGCCCGATACTCGAGCAGCAGAGAAGTCTCGGCTCCGGATCGCAACCGATCGGTTCCTCTGACCAAGCCGAGCAATTGACCATTGAGGCGGAGCGCGAGCGGATTGCCGCCGCAAGGCAGGCGGCGCGCTCGTCACCGGTTCTCGTGCAGCTTGGCGAAGGGCGGAACGCGGGTGCCGCACCTGCGATGCAGGCTGCGCCAGCGGAGGCCGTCACCGCGGGCGGTGAGCCCGCTGCTTCGGCGGCGCCAGTGCCGGCAAGCCAGCAGCGCAAGATCGAATTTGCGCGTTCGTCCGAAGGCGATCAGAATCCCCATGAGCTGCGCGCGGCACCGTCCACCTGCACGCTGAGCGCCGGGACCATCATCCCGGCCACCCTGATCACCGGTCTCGACTCTGATCTCCCTGGGACCGTTCTCGCGCAGGTCAGCGAGAATGTCCGCGACAGCGCGACGGGCCGGACGACCCTAATTCCGCAGGGCGCGCGCCTGATCGGGCGCTATGACAGCGTAGTCGCCTACGGGCAGCGCCGCGCGCTGCTGGTGTGGACGCGGATTGTCTTTCCTGACGGCGGCTCGATCGAGCTCGACAATATGCCGGCGACGGATGTGACCGGTTACGCCGGGCTCGAGGACCGGGTGGATTCCCATACCTGGCAACTGCTCAAGGGGATTGGCCTGTCGACGCTGCTTGGGGTGTCGACCCAGCTGAGCATCGGCGGCGGCGGCGATCTCGTCCGGGCGATCCGCGAGTCCACCCAGCAGAACGCCGCCCACGCCGGCGACCAGATCACCAGCCGCAATCTCGACGTCCAGCCGACGATCAAGATCCGGCCGGGCTGGCCTGTGCGCGTGCTCGTCAACAAGGACCTCGTCCTTCAGCCGTGGAGGGGATGATGGCCGATCTCAAGCTTGCGAAGCTTCCGGACCGGACGCCGGTGAAGATCACGATCAATATCTCGCCGGATCTTCATCAGGCGCTTGGCGGCTATGCCGAAATGTACGCCGAGGCCTATGGCGCCGTCGAACCGGTGCAGGAATTGATTCCGGCGATGCTCGCGAGCTTCCTTGAGAGTGATCGCGCCTTCGTTCTGAACCGCAAGAAGCCCAGGCCATCATGACCACCACCAAACCGGAGATCTGTATCGGTGAGCCGATCAGCGCGAAGATCCCGAAGACCGTGCGTCTGAGCGGTCTCAACCGCTCGCGGATCTACGGACTGTGCGTCTCGATCCTGTGCGTCGCATGGCGAATGGCGCTCGACCTTCAGGAATATGCGTGATGACCGACAGCAGCGACCGGTTTCTTCGTATCGAAGCGGTGCTCGAACGAACCGGCCTAAGCCGATCCACAATGTACCGAAAAATTCAGAACGGCACGTTTCCCAAGCAGGTGCACATCAGCATCCGCTGCGCTGGGTGGCGGGAGTCAGCCATCAATGCATGGATGCAGAACCCGATGTTCTTCAGCGTCGATGATCTTGGCTGAGCGCAGGCTGACCTGGATCCCGCCAGGGCTCACGAACGCCCGCTGAAGCCCACCGCCTGTGGGTCTGAGATGTGGGACTAGCGGCTGGTGTATCCGGAAAAAGGCGTAAAACTGCGAAAGTTTTTGCTTGAATGGTGGAGCCGAGGGGGATCGAACCCCTGACCTTCGCAATGCCATTGCGACGCTCTCCCAGCTGAGCTACGGCCCCGTCCCGGTCACGCGCCCTTAGGCGATGTTGCCCTTCCTGCAAATGCAAAATCGCGCCAATGCATGAGCTTGCGTCGCTGCTCCGGAGCCTGATTTTGCGTTGAAGCAATCGGCCCGGCGGGGCAGGTCCAACCGGTCGATCGGGAGGGGAGATGATCATGCGGATATTGGTGCTCGCGCTGTCCGCGCTTTGCTTAAGTGCCGCGACCCGCCCGCCGGCGGCGGTCGAAGTTCCGGTTCAACTGAACGTCTCTGCGGAAACACCCATGTCCGGCCGCCTGATCATCTTTGCGCAGCCTGCAAGGGCCGGCGAGAAGATGCCAAGTTCGGTCGACGCAGATCCGTTCGCCGGAAGCGCGGACGCTGCAGCGGCGCGCGACATAGCCTCGCTTTCGACCGGGCAGACCGCAATCGTCGACGCAGACACGGATTCGGTCCCCGGGCCGTGGTCGAAGCTCCCGCCGGGGCGCTATCACATTCAGGCCGTGCTCGATCGCAACGGCGACTATAATTACTTCGGCCGCGGCGCCGGCGACGTCGTCTCGAAGGTCGCCGACGTCGTGCTGCCCGGGCCGATGCCGCTGCTGCACCTTTCGAGCGTCGTTCCGGAGGGCGATCCCTTTGCCGACGTCAACGCTGCGAAGCGCCCGGCCGCCGCTTACTTGCCAAAGGTCGTTCCGCTCGATTTCGTCAGTCAGGCGCTCAGCGCATTCTGGGGCCGGGCGATCCACATGCGCGGCTCGATTGCGCTCCCGCCCGACTATGACGCGGCAGGCCCGAAGACCTGGCCGACGGTCTACATGGCGCTCGGATTCGGCGCTGGATATCACGGCACGCAGTGGGTGGCGGCGCAGCGGCTTCAGCTGATGAGCCAGCAGCAGATCCCGCCGATGATCTGGGTCGTGCTCGATGAGAGCTCGCCGACGGGCACCCACGAATTCGCGGATTCGGTCAACAACGGACCGTGGGGACAGGCGCTCACCACCGAGCTCATTCCCTGGCTGGAGGCGCATTACCGCATGGATGCCCGCGCCTCGGGCCGCTTCCTCACCGGCCATTCCTCCGGCGGCTGGGCGACCTTGTGGCTGCAGACCCGCTATCCGAAGATCTTCGGCGGCACCTGGTCGACGTCGCCCGACCCGAGCGACTTCCACGATTTCACCGGCGCCGACCTCTACCGACCCAATGCGAACGTCTATGTCGATCCGGAGGGCAAGCCGATCCCCCTCGTTCGAATGAACGGAAGGGACGTCGCCAATTTCGAGGATTTCGCCAAGCTCGAAGCGGTGATCGGGCCGGTCGGCGGACAGATGAGCTCGTTCGACTGGGTCTTCTCGCCGAAGGGGCCCGATGGCCGTCCAATGCAGATGTTCGACCGCAGGACGGGCGCGGTGAACCCCGCGGTCGCGGCTTACTGGCGCGATCATTATGACATCGGCTACCGGATCGTACACGACTGGGCGGCCCTCAGGAGCGACCTCGACGGGAAAATCCACGTGATCGTCGGGACCGCCGACACCTTTCACCTCGACAGCTCGGCGCGACGGCTGAAGGCCGACCTCGAAAGCGTCGGAGCGAAAGTGGACGTGCGTTTCCTGCCCGGCAAGACGCACGGCAATCTCTACGAGGCGAACGGTGATCCGGACGCGCTCACCAAGCAGATTGCGAAGGAAATGTACGCCGTTGCTCGACCTGGCGTCAGCGGCGGCAAGAGAGCCCGCTAGCCTTCGTCTTCGTCGCCCGCCGGAGCCACTCCGAGATCGTCGTCTCCGGTTTCGAGATCAACCTCCTCGTCCGCGCTGACCTCGGCATCTTCGTCGACGAGATCGTCGGCGGCGAGGTCCTCGTCGGCCTTTTCGGGTTCCTTGACGACCGGAGCGGCCTCGAACGCGAGCGGCTGCTTCGACTTCAGCACCGGCTCGGGCATCCATTCGGTCCCGCAATTGATGCAGTGGACCGGGTCGTCGTGGCCGAGGTCATAGAAACGGGTCGAGCACTTGGGGCAAGTGCGCTTGGCGCCCCATTCGGGATTCACCATCGTGTCGGTCAACTCCAGCAGAAATTCATGTGCGGCAGGGCTTTGCCCGGCATCGGGCGGCGCGCCTTGCCATAGGCATATGCCGCTGTCAAAGCAGTCCCGCTGGCAGGCATATGGTTTCGAGATCGGCGAAGCAAAAGGCGCTCGTGATCGCCGTCGACGGGCCCGCCGCGAGCGGCAAGGGGACCATCGGCAGAGCGCTCGCCGAGCATTTCGCGCTTCCGCTGATGGACACGGGGCTGCTCTACCGCGCCGTGGCGCTGAACCTGTGGCGCTGGGGCGGCGATCCGCGAAGCGAGTTCGAGGCGGTCCGCGCCTGCGACGAGCTCGGTTTCGATCCCGACGATCCCGAGCTGAGGAGCGAGCCGGTGTCCAAGATCGCCTCGATGATCTCGGCCTATGGCGGCGTTCGCGAGGCGCTGTTGAAGCGGCAGCAGGATTTCGCGCTCCAGCCCGGCGGAGCGGTGCTCGACGGGCGCGACATCGGCACGGTGATCGCACCGCAAGCGCAAGTGAAGCTGTTCGTCACGGCCTCCCCGGAGGTCCGCGCCAGGCGCCGGATGCACGAGCTCGAAAAGCGCGGGATGCACGCCCGTTACGAGGACGTGCTCGCCGACATCCACTCGCGCGACAAGCGCGATTCCACCCGTGAGGTCGCCCCGCTCAGGCCCGCCGCCGACGCCATCATGCTCGACACCAGCGAGCTCGACGTCGACCAATCGATCGCCGAAGCGGTGCGGCTGGTCGCCGGGAAGATCGGCCGCGCAGGGTCTAATGTAGGATAAAATTCACTTATTCCTGCTTATGGTCCCCCTGGACATTCGAGGTGGACCGGAAGTGAAAGGCGTGCAGAGCAAGGCTGTTCGAATCGCGAGCAGCCACATCATCGTCACTTGCGCGACGATGGCGGCGATCCTGCTGTTCGTGGCGCTCGGGAGCGAGCTCATCCCGGTGGCGCTTGCCGGCGCGCGCCTGCCCGACTCCGGCGCAAGCCTCAAACTCGCCTTCCTGCTCAACATCGCGATCATCCTGTTCGGCTGGCGCCGTTCGAAGGATTTGAAGGAAGCGCTCGAAGCGTACGAAGCCGCCGAGCGGCTCGCGCAGCGCAACGCCAACACCGATCCCGCGACCGGGCTCGCCAATCGCCGCGAGCTGATGCGCTCGCTCGACGAGGCGCTTCACGGGAAAGGCCGCGGCGTTCTGATGCTTCTCGACCTCGACCATTTCAAGCGGATCAACGACCTCCACGGCCATCTCGCCGGCGACCGCCTTCTGCGGGTCGTCGCCGAAGCCATCAGCAAGTCCGCGCCCGATGGCTCCTGCTGCGCGCGCACCGGCGGCGACGAGTTCGCCGCGCTCATGCCCAGCGCCGACCAACAGCAGGCCGAGCAGGTAGCGGCAAGCATCCTCGAAACCCTGTCTGTGCCGGTGTTCGTAGAAGGCGCTCAGGTGCAGGTATCGGCCTCGATCGGTCTCGCCCGGCTAGACCGCTGCCCGACCGAAGAGGCGGCGCTTCGCGAAGGCGACGTCGCGCTCTATGCCGCCAAGCGCAACGGCCGGAACCGCTTCGCCTGGTTCGACCGAGAGCTCGAGATCGAGCTGTGCGACCGCATGAAACTGGAAGAGGATATCCGCCTTGGAATCCGCAAGGGCGAGTTCGTCCCTTATTTCCAGCCGCTGATCGACCTCAACAGCCATGAGATCGTCGGCTTCGAGGCGCTCGCCCGCTGGCGCTCGGTGAACGGGACCGTGCTCGAGGCGGAGCAGTTCATCGAGGCGGCCGAGCGCATCGGCCTGATCGGCCCGCTGACGCTCAACATCATGGAGCAGGCGCTGAAAGAGGCGCGCTCGTGGCCCGGTCATTTGAAGCTGGCGGTCAACATCTCGCCCATACAATTCCGCGACGCGTCGCTCGCCGAGCAGATCCTGAAGCTTCTCGCCGCAACCGGATTCCCGGCCAACCGGCTCGAGGTCGAGATCACCGAGGGCTCGCTGCTCGAGGACCGCGATCAGGTGCTGACGATCATCGCCAGTCTCAAGAATGTCGGAGTGACCATCTCGCTCGACGATTTCGGGACCGGCTACGCCAGTCTTGCGCAGGTCGACCGCTTGCCGCTCGACCGGATCAAGATCGACAAGAGCTTCATCACCACGATCGTCAAGAGCCAGCGCACGGCCGAGATCGTCAACACGATCGCCGGCCTCGGGCACACGCTCAACGTGCCGATCAGCGCCGAGGGCGTCGAATCCGAACAGATCCGCAGCGCGCTCGAGCGCTACGGCTGCTCGGAGGCACAGGGATGGCTGTTCGGTCGCGCGGTCTCGGCCGATGCGGTCCGAAGCTTCCTCGATATGTCCGGCAGCGGCAGCGCTCCAAAAGCGCCCGACCAGCCGCCCGCGCCCGAGCAGCCCACCGGTCCTATCCGCAAGGTCCGTCGCAGCTGGTGATTGCGCGCCGCTGGGGCGCCCGGCGGATTTATTTGCCCAGGTTCAGCGCCACCGCCGCGCGGACCAGCGCCTTGAATGCAGCTTCATCGACGCTCTCGCCCTCGCGGATGTCGATCGCGCGGCGCGTGCCGCCCTCCAGGCTCGAATTGAACAGGCCGGCGGCGTCGGGCAGCGAGGCGCCCCTGGCGAAGGTCAGCTTGACCTTGTCCTTGTAGGTCTCGCCCGTGCAGATCATCCCGCCGTGCGACCACACCGGGACTCCCGAGGGGTTCGACGCCTTGCGCCACTTCACCTCCTCGACGACATGCGGATCGGCTTCTTTGATCAGCCGCCGCATCCGCGCGAGAGTGGCGGCACGCCAATCGTCAAGGGTGGGGATCTTTTGGTCGATGAGGTCGGAGTCCGTCTTGCTGGTCATATAGCGCTGGTGGCACTTAGCTCGGTTCTCCGCAACGGCGAGCGAGCTATCTATTCGCGGCAGCGAATGCATTTCTCGTCATCCAGGCCTTGAGCCGGGACCTGCCTGCCTTCTACTAAGTCAATGGATTCCGACTGGCAGCCCTGCGTCTACATCCTTGCCAAGGCGTCGCACAGCACCTTCTACACCGGCGTCACCTCCTATCTCTACAAGCGAATTTGGGAACATCGCGAGGGCGTCGTCCGAGGGCTTACGAGGCGGTACGGGATCAAGCGGCTGGTCTGGTTCGAGGTGCACGAGACGATGAACTCAGCAATCGTCCGCGAAAAGCGCATCAAGCGCTGGCCGCGTGCATGGAAGTACGATCTCATTCATAAAATCAATCCGACGTGGCGCGATCTCGCAGAGGATTTCGGATTTGACCCGCTGCCGCTGAAGTGAAGGCGGGTCCCGGCTCAAGGCCGGGATGACGGGTGAGGCGGCATCGGCCCGGCGCGCCTCTCACCTGGGAACCGCGCGCATCCTCGAAATGACTTCCCGGAGGTTCGGCTTCTGACCCTGCGCGAGTAGGCTCGCCCGGAACAGGCGGCCGAGCAGCACCAGCTCGACGAGAGTGTAGAGCGCGAGGACCGCGCCGGTCGCGATGACCTCCCACGTCGGGATTCCGAGGCCGAGCCGAGCCAGCACCGCGAACGGAGTCCAGAGCGGCACCCACGTCAGCACTTCGATCAGCACCCCGCCGCTATTCCCGCTCAGCACCGCCTGCATCAGCAGCGAAATGGGAAGCAGGATCAGCAGCAGCACCGGCATCAGATAGCCCTGCGCGTCGCGCATCGAATCGCTCATCGCCCCGATCGCGAGGAACAGGATCGAGACCGCGACATAGCCGACGACGAAGAAGTAGATCAGCGCGAGGATCGTCGCCGGCGAGGTCAGCGGGTCGAGCGCGGGGCGGATGAAATCGGCGATCGCGCCCTTCGTCGCATAAGCCGCGAACAGGCCGCATCCCGCCCACACCGCGATCATGAACAGCCCGACGCCGGCGGTCCCGAGCAGCTTCCCGTACATCAGTTCCTCGGGGCTGACGCAGGCGAGCACCGTTTCGAGCAATTTGTTCGATCGCTCCTCGACCGTTCCCTGGAGCATCCAGCTGCCCGACAGCATCAGGCTGATCATCAGCAGATAGGCGGCCAGCAGCGGCAGGATCGAGCGGACCAGCATCGACTCGCGCGCTCCGCCGCCGGGCGGCGGAGTCGAGATCGACAGGGCAGGGGCGATCGCGGTCGCGGTCTGCGCCACTCCGGGCGACACGCCGTTGGTGGCGAGGAAGCGGGCGCGCAGGTCGCGGGTGAGCACCTCCTGCACCGCTCCCATGAAACTGGTGGAGGGCTGGCTGTTCGCCCACAGGCGCACCAGCGGGCTCTTCCCGAAGTCCGACGGGATCAGCAGGACATAATCGACCGGCTTGGCGTCCTTGGCGGCGGGCTTGAGCACGCCCTTCACCGCATCGTCGAGGCCGTTGTCGGGCACGGAGGCGAGCGAGGCGGGAACGGGCACGATTTCGAAGTCGGGCTTCGGCGCTTCGAACTCGCTCACGTCCTTGGGCTTCACTCGAGCGATTTTCACGTTGGCGGACGCAACGCCGCCCGAGGCGACGAACTGCGCCACGTCGGAATCGCTGTACCAGCGGTCGTGCTGCGCCCAGAGCGCGCCGGGGTCCGCGCTTTCGAGGTGGTGGCGCTGGACATAGCGCGAGAGCTGCGTCAGCACATCGCGATTGTGGTCAAGCTGGAAGCGCTGCGCGATCGCGCGCGCTTCGCCGCCGCCGCTTCGGTCGATCACCATGACTCGGTCGGCCTGGTCCTTGTGGAACAGGGTCGGCGCGATTCCGCCGATGACCATGGACAGCGGGATGATCAGCAGCGTCAGCCAGAAGCTGCGCATTCCGGCGATCTGGCGGAACTCGCGAGCCGCGACGATCAGGATGTTGTTCATTGGGCGGTCTCCGGAGTTCCGACGATGTGCACGAACACGTCGTGGAGGCTGGCCTGGAGCTGTTCGAAACGGCGCAGCGGGAATTGCTGGGCGACGCAGCGTTCGAGAACGTCGCCGGGAGCGACCCCGGGCTCGAGCCGGACGTCCCAGCGACGCCATCCCGGTTCGGCTTCGCCGCGATCCTCGGCGCTTTCCACTCCACCGACCTTCGACGGGTCCTGCTTCGCCACGACGTTCAGCCGCGCAGGAAGCTCTGCCCGGGCCTCCTCGAGAGTCCCTTCGAACTTCTTGCGGCCGCGGGCAAGTAGCAGGAGGCGGTCGCACAGCCTCTCGGCGTGCTGCATCACATGGGTCGAGAAGACGACCGTCGCGCCCGCCGCCGACAGGCGCCGGATTTCGTCCTCCAGGAGTCCCTGGTTGATCGGGTCGAGACCGCCGAACGGCTCGTCCAGGATCAGCAGCCGAGGCCGGTTCACCAGCGCGGTCGCGAGCTGGACCTTTTGCGCCATGCCCTTCGACAATTTGTCGACGGTCATCTTGGCGTTCGCCGAGAGCCCGAAGCGGTCGAGCAGCGCCGCGCCCTCGCGCTTCGCGTCGGCCGGAGCCATGCCCTTCAGCCGCCCGAAATAAGCGATCGTGTCGAGCGCGGTCATCTGGCGGTAGAGCCCGCGCTCCTCGGGCAGGAAGCCGATCTCCGGCGCGTTCGCGCGTCCCGGAGCGCGCCCGAGCACGTCGATACTCCCGCTGGTCGGGCGAATGATGTCGAGCACCATGCGAAGCGAGGTGGTCTTGCCCGCGCCATTGCCGCCGAGGAAGCCGAACACCGTCCCAGGCTCGACCGAGAAGCTGAGGTCGTCGACCGCGACGACCTGGTCGAAGCGCTTGGTCACGCGCTCCAGGCTCAACACACTCACGATTTATCCCCCGCCGGTCCAACGATTGACGCTCGCGGTTTGGGCGAAACCGTCGGCGTGGGCAATGCCGTTGGTCGAAAAATCGCGCAGTCCCGCGGCGTCTAAAGCTTAGTTGGAGCCGATCTTGCCGTCGAAGACCTGGGCGTAATTGGCGTCGACGCTGACGAGCCTGCCTTTGTCCCAGCTGCAGGTGATCAGATAGGCCACGCCGCCGTCGTGCCTAAAACGGACTTTCACCTCATGCTTGGCGCACATGCTCGCCATTGCGAGGGAACCCCCGGGGACAAGTACAGCCTCGAAAGTGCCGGGCGTCAGCGCTTTTGCGAACTCGAGCGCCCCCTCCGGGCCGGACGCGCCGCTGACACCCGAGTCGTAGTTCCAGATGGTGAACTGGGCTCCTGCAGGCACCATCGCTTGCAGCTTCGCGCGGTCGCCTCGCTGGGCCGCGCGGATGATCTCGACGCTTCGATCGAGCAATGCGCGGTCTGCCTCGTCGCCTATCGGCGCCGTCGCACCTGGAGGTTGCGCCGCGCAGACGTCAGCCGCGATAACCGGCGAGCTCATGCAAAGGACGGCGATTGCCGCTCCGAACTGCAGACGTCTCATCGCTTGGCGGACGCCGCTGCAGCCGTGACAGCAATCCCCGGCGCACCATCGAGCTTGTAGACGTCATCCGCGAAGGCAATTTTGTCGCCGTCCGGACGCGCGGTGAGATAACTGATGTAGATCGGCACGCCCTTGTCGCCGATCAGCACGTTCTGCTCGCTATCGTCGGCGGGCGCCGCGGGCGGCTCGTGGCCGAACAGCCATTCGGCGAGCGCCTGGGGGTGCTCGACGCGCACGCAGCCGAGGCTGAGGTTGCGCGGGTCCTTCGCGAACAATGCCTTTTCCGGCGTGTCGTGGAGGAAGATCCCGTAATCGTTGACGAAGCCGAACTTCATCGCGCCCATCATGTTGTGCGGGCCCGAGAGCTGGCGGATGTGCGCTTCGGCGGTTCCCGCCGCGACCGCCTTCCAGTCGATGCTGGTTGGGTCGACCGGCTGCTCCTTGTCGCCTCCGAACGCCGCGACCGTCTGGTAGCGCGCGAGCGTCAGGTAATGGACTCCGCGCTTCAGCACGATCGGAGCGACCTTGCGCTTCGCGACGTCGGTCGGGATGTGCCAGTAGGGGTTGAAGGTCACGTACCAGATCTTGCTGGCGATCAGCGGCGTCGGATATTTGGCCTGGCCGACGATCACCTTCATCGTGTCGACGACCTTGCCATCCTCGAGCATCGTCAGCTGCGCATTGGCGGCGTCGACCAGGATGGCGCGGCCCTTCGCAGGGATCAGGCGCAGCCGGTCGAGAGACGCGCGCACATGCGGGTCGTCCTGCTGGCCGGCGGCGACGGCGGTGTCGCGCAGCGCCTGATAGAGCGGGTTAGGATCGGCGATGCTGTCGATGTACCCGGCAAGCGATGGAGCCGCCGACGTGACGGTCAGGATGTTGCTCGCGGTCGGCGATTTCAGCTGCAGCTTGGGATCGCCGAAGCTGACTCCGTCCACGGGCCGCTTCATCCACTGGACGTAGCGCACCCAGGCGGTCGAGATGGTCTGGTCATCGAGCGGCTGCCCGCGCACGATCGCCGCGTCGACGGTGGCGGCAAGCGTCGGCCCGTCGGTGAAGCCGTCGATCGGCGAGCGCTTGAGCACCTCGACCAGCTTCGCCGCGGCCGCGCGCGTGTCCGCGTCCTTGAGCCAGACCAGCATGCCGGGATGTTCGGTGTAGAAGGGAGCGACGTTGCTGTCGGGGGCAGGATTGGGGGCGACGGCCTGGACAGGCGCCTTCGCCGGCTCGGGTGCGACATCGTCCTGAGCCAATGCCGGTACCGCAAGAGCGACCGCCGCGGCCGCAACGCACAAGGCCCACACCCTCATCTTCCGTCCCCTGTTGAACGCGAGGAATCGCTATGGATTAGCCCAGTGGGGGAGCGGAGGGGAGTGATATTTCAAAAACTTGACGGCCGTCACGGCTTGCGCCGGACAGCCCAGACGAATGCGGACAGGCTGCTGATCAGCGCTGCGAGCGCGATCAGGAAAGCAGGATCGAGAACGAGCATGTTGAGGCGACTCCGAGCTATGCGCCGAGATTTCTTGTTCCCTATCTGTTCCTAGGATGCAATAGGAAAATTCCTATCTATGTCCGAAAAAGAAGGCCGGCGGTGTTAGCGCCGGCCTTCGGGAATTCAGCCGCGTTCGCCGGATCGACCGGGCGGCGGGGGAGCCGGCGGCGGAGGCGGCGGCATCGGGCAGCTCATGCCCGCTGCAACCGTCGAGCCATCCGGGCAGGTGACCGGCGCCGGCGGCGGCGGAGGCGGCGGGGGCATCGGGCAAGGCTGCGTCGTGGGGATCTGCGATCCGTCCGGACAAGTCTGCAGCGCGGGCGGGGGCGGCGTCGTCGCGCACGCACTCAGCGCGAGCGTCGTCCCGATGAAAAGCGCAAGCCGTCTCATTCCTCTCTCCTTCTTGTAATTCCGGCCCGACAACGAAGCCGCCGCTGGTACGTTCCTTGGCCGCAAACGGCAATTGGAACCAGAAGGCGGCTCGGGTGTCCGGCTGTCGGGCGACCATTGGAAAGGAATAGCGAATGGAGAAGCGCCAGCTCGGCCGCAGCGGACTCGAAGTTTCAGCCATCGGGCTCGGCTGCATGGGGATCAGCCAGAGCTATGGCGCCCCGCTCCCCACGCAAGAAGGCGTCAGGCTTATCCGGGATGCGGTCGAGCGCGGAGTGACCTTGTTCGACACCGCCGAAGTCTATGGCCCGTTCAGCAACGAGGAGGTCGTCGGCGAAGCGCTCCGGCCGCTTCGCGATCGGGTGGTGATCGCGACCAAGTTCGGCTTCGACATCGATGCCGAGACGGGCGCGAACCGCGGAGTCGACAGCCGGCCCGAGCATATTCGCGAGGCGGTGGAAGGATCGCTCCGGCGGCTTGGAATCGAGACGATCGACCTGCTCTATCAGCACAGGGTCGACCCCAAGATCCCGATCGAGGATGTCGCGGGGACCGTCCGCGACCTCATCGACGAGGGCAAGGTCCGGCATTTCGGCCTCTCCGAGCCGGGCCTCCAGACGCTCCGCCGGGCGCATGCGGTGCAGCCGGTCACCGCGGTCCAGAACGAATATTCGCTGTGGTGGCGCGCTCCCGAGGCGAACGGAATCCTCGACGCTTGCGACGAGCTCGGGATCGGCTTCGTCCCTTATTCCCCGCTCGGCCGCGGCTTCCTCACCGGCGCGATTACCAGGGAGACGAAACTCGGCGAAGGCGATTTCCGCAAGTCGAGCCCGCGCTTTTCTCCGCAAGCGATCGACAGGAACCTCGCCTTCGTCGACCTCCTGAAGCGCGTCGCGGCCGAGAAAGGCGCAACGCCGGCGCAGGTGGCGCTCGCCTGGCTGCTTGCGCAGCGGCCGTACATCGTCCCGATCCCGGGAACGACCAAGCTCCACCGCTTGGAGGAGAATATCGGCGCGGCCAACCTTGAGCTCACCGCCGAGGACCTGCGCCAAATTGACGAGGGCGCATCTGAGATCGAACCCGAGGGCGACCGCTACGCCCCCGCGCAAATGGCGATGGTCGGTCGCGAAGCGCCCGAAAAAGCGGAAGCATAAGACGAAGAGCTTCCGGGCACGGGGATGTGCCGCGCGTTCATGCCTTGGTGTCGAAACGAAAGACATTTCCTTCGCGGCGGACCTGTCCAGCGGTCGGATAGGGAAAGTGAGAGCCGATCAGCAGGCCATTTCGATCCGCGGCAAGCGACAACAGCTTGCGGCGGCTGGCTGCGCCGGCCTCCTCATCCTGATCCATCCCGCGGTCGGGAAAGGCAAGCTGAACGGGATGATGGACCGCATCGCCGGTGATAATCGCCTCGTTTCCGGCAGAGGAGATCAGGACTGAGAAATGCCCGGGCGTGTGACCGGGAGATGGCACCAGCGACACTTCACCAGTCAGCCGTGTTTCGCCGTCGAGCAAGACCAGTCGACCCGCCGCGCCGACCGGCCGCACCGCAGTTTCGAACACCTGTCGGCCGAAGCTCCCCGGCGGACGCGTCGACCAATAATCATGGTCTCGTCGCCCAACGAAATAGTGCGCTTTTGGAAAGGAGGGGGAAGCGGCAGCGCCTTTTCCGCTGACGTTGCCGCCGACGTGATCGGCGTGGAGATGCGTATTGACGACGAAGTCGATCGTGTCAGGAGCAATCCCCTCCGCCGCAAGCAGCCCCGGCACTGCCGGTCCGGGGCGCGGCAACATCGGAAACCCGAAATCTCGAAATCGCCGATTCCGGTATCAACGAGGATCCGCTTCCCTCCGGATTCGATCAGGTACGCTGCAATGCTGAGTGTGATCTGCCCCATTTCATCCGTGAACCAGGGATGCAGCCACGGGATTGACGCCATCACCTGCGGCGTCGCGTCGGGAAAGAAGCGAGTTGGGTCGAGCGGAAGCACATCGCGCTCCCAAATGCGTCGCAGGCGGACATCGCCGATGCGCCATTGCAGCGGCTTTGGCCCTGCGACGGCGAGAGCTGGGGCCGAGCGGACGGCGCCAAGCGCTGCCAGCCAGGCGAGCTGTTCGCGCCGGGTGCAGAGCAGCATGAGATTATCGGGCCGGGTGGCTGCGGGCCGAAGCGACAACCTCGTTCACTGCAGCGATCACCGCATCGGGCTGGCTGAGCTGGATGTGGTGCGTCGCATTCGCGACAACGCGATTGGCTCCGCGGCTGGAAAGCTTGGCCATGCGATCATGCGCCTCCATCCAAACCCGATTGCGGATCGCCTGGTCAGCGTCGGGTGGGCTCGTGCCGCCCGCCGTGAGGATGATCAGGGGCAGGTCGCCCCATGAGCGCCGCGAAGCATCCACCTGTTCGGCGCTCTGCCCTTCGAACTCGAGAAGTTCGGAGAGTGCCATTCGATAAGTATCCGATGTTTCTCTTTCGACGAGCGCCTTCACGACGCTTGGCGGCAGGTCCGGGTCCGGATCGCCGATGCAATCCTTCCAGGTCTGCGATCCAACGGTGGGAACTCCGCCGCGTAGCCGCTCGATGCAGGAGCGGAAGGTCGCGATCTGTTGCTCTGCGGAGGCACGGAAGGCCGGAGTCACCTCCTCATATCGGGCGACTTGGTGCTCGAACGACGGGTCAACCAGCACCACGCCTGCAACATCGGGCAGATGTCGATCGACGAACAGCCGCACATGCAGGCCGGCGATCGATGCGCCTACGATGACATAGGGCGGCCGCAGCCGCGCCGCGCGGATCAGCCGTTCCAGATCATCGCTCAGAGCTGCAGCGCTGCGGGGGAGAGGCCCTGGATCGCTAAATCCATTGCCAGCGCGATCGTAGGCGCAAACCTTCGTCGTGCGGGCGAGCTCGGAATGGACCTTTCGCCACGAGGTGATGTCGTCGCCGAGCCCCCCATCGAGGATCACCGTCGGGGAACCCGAACCGAGGCAGAAGAGATTCAGCCGGCGTCCACCGCCAACATCCACCAGCTGATGTGGTCGGGCATAATCGCCCAATGAAAACACTGGAGTCGTGGAGCTTGGCGCAAGAGCAGCCAATAACAGGCACGAAATGGCCGCGATCGTTCTGCCAGCTGCGTACGCCACTCCCGTCATTCTTCTGTGTTATGAGCATGTCGAGAGAACAGTGAGAGGCGCGTATGCCAAGCAACGTAAAAATCTTGCCAACGAACGATGGGCAAAACTGATCACGTTGGCATCATTGCAGTTCAGCCAGCTTCGATGCGCGCGAACCTTTGCCTGTATTCCCTGGGGGAGAGGCCGACGCGTTTGCGAAAATGGTGACGAAGCGCCTCGACCGTCAAAAAGCCGCAGCGCCCTGCAATCTCCTCGACCGAAGCGAAACTTGCCTCGAGTTGCTCCTTTGCGAATTCGACCCTCGTTCGGGCGAGCCATTCGCCCGGGCTCATCCCAGTTGCTTCTCGAAACCGCCGAATGAACGTCCGTTCGCTCATGACTGCGGAGCGCGCGAGATCCGCTATCCGATATGGCCGTGAAGGATCGCGGCGAACGGAGTCGAGCAGCGGCGCCAAGCGGCTATGTGGCGCAAGGGGCATCGGTCGCTCGATGAACTGGGCCTGCCCTCCTTCACGGTGCGTGGACATGACCAAGCGGCGTGCGACCGAGTTCGCCTTTTCGGCGCCGTGGTCGAGCCGCACCAGATGAAGAAGAAGGTCGATTCCGGCGGCGCTTCCAGCCGACGTGAATATGGGCGAGTTATCGATGTAGAGGACATCCGGGTTGACGGTGATTGCCGGATATCGGGACGCAAGCAGATCCGCATAACACCAATGGGTCGTCACGGTCAGCCCATCGAGCAGCCCGGTTGCTGCGAGAACAAATGCGCCGGAGCAGATTGAAACGAGTCGTGCTCCCCGTCCATGGGCCTCTCGTAAGGCTCGGATGAGCGCTGTCGGAATCGGTACGTCGACGCCCGTCCAGCCTGGAATCACGATGGTGCCTGCAGACCTCAGCATCTCCAGGCCGAATTCAGGCTCAAAGCTTATGCCGCCGAGAGCCTGAAGGCGGCCCGGAGTTGCTGCCACCGTCATGAATCGGTACCAGTCGCCCCCCATTTCCGGCCGCTTCTGACCGAAGACTTCCGCCGCGATCCCATATTCGAACGTTCCGAGACGATCATGCGCAACGGCGGCGACTGTGTGCTGTGAAGCGGCGATCTTTGGCATGATTCTTACGATATATGTCAATTCCGCCAATTGCGAGTGGCCGCGGAAATGATCATCCAGGCTCCCACAGGAGGCGACGATGAGCAATCCAGTCACCGCGGTACCTGCCGCTGCCGCCGACGTCGCTGCAACGCACTTCGAGGCCGGCTTCTCATTCGAGACGGATTGCTGGGACACGCATGTCGCACTCCGGTCGCACGAGCCCGGCTTTGTACTCCTCGACGTGCGTGGCCCGGACGATTACGCCGCGGGCCATGTGCCGGGTGCGATCAACCTTCCGCACGCGAAGATCATCAGCTCAACCTTGAAGCGCTGGCCTTTCGATACCTTGTTCGTGACCTATTGTGCGGGACCTCACTGCAATGGCGCCGCTCGCGCCGCGGCCCGGATCGCGAGGCTCGGACGGCCCGTAAAAATCATGGCAGGCGGGATCACCGGCTGGGCCGACGAGGGGTTTTCGCTCGAACCGCTCGATTCGTCCTGCAAATGCGTGCGGCTCGCGGCCGAGTGAGCTTATCCGACGAAGTCCGCACGACGAAGATGATGGTCCGCGAGGCGATCACCGGTCAGAATGCCATGCTGCCGCTGGTTGGAGCACACGCGGCATTCGACAAGCAGCGATTTCCGCTCTGCGGAGCTATCCGATCTGCGCGGCCTCAGTAGGACTTCTGGCGCTGACCGCAGATTTGGAGCGACGCGACCAGTAGAAGAAGAGGAGCGCCATCGCGGTGCAGGCGAGGAGGTCGAGGCCGCCGTCGGTCGCATAGAGCGCGGTCAGCCCGTGCGCCCCGTAAGCGTGGCCGTCGATCAGCTGCATGTAGGTGATCGGCGCGCTCATCGCCGC
>DASUIC010000076.1:0-18083 GCA_036273215.1 Sphingomicrobium sp. | reverse complement strand
GCCGCAGGTCGTCGAAGTCCAGCTCTACGCGCCCAACCGCACCGACGCGCAGATCGCCGCCGACCAGAAGAAGGACCAGGCCGCCAGGGAAGCGGCGAAAAAAGCCGACCAGGAACAGTTCAAACAGTTGGCGAAGCAGTTCCATATTGACTGACGACAGGCAATGGATGTGCCAGGCGATCGCGCTCGGCGAGGACGCGCGCGGCCGGTCTGCCCCCAACCCCAATGTCGGCTGCCTGATCGTCTCGCCAAGAGGAAAACTGATCGCGCGGGCCGCCACCGCCCGCAGCGGACGGCCGCACGCCGAAGCCGCGGCGCTCGACAAGGCCGGCAAGCGAGCGAAGAGCGCGACCGTCTATGTGACTCTCGAGCCCTGCGCTCACGCGAGCGAGCGTGGGCCGGCGTGTACCGACCTGCTGATCGCCGCCAAGCCGAGGCGGGTGGTGATCGCGCTCAAGGATCCGGACCCGCGAACATCGGGGAAAGGCATCCGCCGGCTGCGGGCTGCGCGAATTGAGGTGACGCTCGGAGTCGAGCGTGATTCGGCAAAGCGTTCGCTGTCAGGCTGGCTGACTCGCCTCAAGCTTAAACGTCCACGGATCACGCTCAAGCTCGCGCTGTCGATTGATGGAAAGATTGCTCTGCCCTCGGGCGAATCGAAATGGATCACGGGCGAGGACGCGCGCCGCCACGTCCATCTCGAGCGCGCGCACAGCGACATGATCCTTGTCGGCCGCGGCACCTATCTCGCCGACGAGCCGCGCCTCGACGTGCGTCTGCCCGGCCTGGAGGGGCGCTCGCCCCGACGCGCGTTGCTCACTCGCGGCGAGGCCGTGGATGGCTGGGAAATCCTTCGAAATCCGAGGGATGTGTACGGACTTCATGACGTCAACGACCTGCTCGTGGAGGGCGGGTCGGCGACGGCGACGGCATTCCTGGCCGAGGATCTCGTAGACCGCATCCTCATCTATCGCGCGCCGATCATCGTCGGCGAGGGCAAGTCGAGCTTCGGCTATGTCGGCCTCGACGCGATCGCGGACGCGCACGATCGCTGGCGCCTCGTCGATGAGCAGCGGCTTGGGGTCGACCGGCTCGAAGTTTACGAGCGGGGGCGGCGAGACTAAGCGGCCGGCATGTTCACCGGGATCGTCACCGACGTCGGCACCGTCCGAAACGCCGAGCAGCGCGGCGACCTCCGTCTGGTGATCGCGACTGGCTACGACATGAACTCGGCAGAGCTGGGCGCATCGATCGCCTGTTCGGGCGTTTGCCTCACTGTCGTGGACAAGGGCGAGGACTGGTTCGCGGTCGATCTTTCCGGCGAAACCATGTCGCGCACTGCTGCCGACGGCTGGCGCGAGGGTTCAAAGCTCAACCTCGAACGATCGCTGCGCCTCGGCGACGAGCTCGGCGGCCACATCGTCACCGGACACGTCGATGCGGTGGGCGAGGTTGTGGGGGTCTGTCCCGAAGGTGATTCGCAGCGCCTCGGTATCAGCGTGCCTCGGGCGCTCGGGCCCATGATCGCGCCCAAAGGCTCGATCGCGCTTGATGGAGTGTCGATGACCGTCAACGACGTCCGCGACGCGGAGGACGGAACAACCCACTTTTCCGTCAACATCATCCCGCATACGGCGCAGAACACAACTCTGGGCGGCGCGGCTCAGGGCAGACAGCTCAATGTCGAAGTCGACGTCCTCGCGCGCTATGTCGAGCGAATGCTCGCGGCTCGTTCACAGTAGAAACACCAATGTTTCCACTTCTCATCACATTGCGATGTGATATTGGCGAGTCGTGAGCACGACTCTGATCGAACAGCTGAACGCGATCATTGAAACCGGCGAGGTGAGCCGCGCGGGGTTGGCGCGCGCTGCCGGTCTCCATCCCAACAGCCTTCGAAAGCTCGGCTCGTCGGAGTGGAATCCGACCGCGGACACGTTGAGCCGCCTCGAGCGGCTGATCCAGCGCGGCACGACGGAAGCGCTGGTCGGGACCGAGGCGATCATCAACGAAGCACGTAACGGACGCATGTTCATCCTGGTCGACGACGAAGGGCGCGAGAACGAAGGCGATCTCGTGATACCGGCGCAGATGGCGACTCCGGACGCGGTGAACTTCATGGCGCGCCACGGCCGCGGGCTCATCTGCCTCGCGCTGACCAAGGAGCGCGCCGACCAGCTCGGTCTGGAGCCGATGGCCCGGACCAACCGCAGCCGCAATGAGACCGCCTTTACGGTTTCAATCGAGGCTCGCGAGGGAATCACCACTGGAATAAGCGCGGCCGACCGGGCGCGAACCGTCGCGGTCGCGGTCGATGCTTCCAACGGACCGGATTCGATCGTCTCGCCCGGGCACGTCTTCCCGCTGGTGGCGCGGCCTGGCGGTGTCCTGGTCCGCGCCGGCCACACCGAGGCGGCCGTCGACGTAGCCCGCCTCGCCGGCCTGAACCCGAGCGCGGTGATCTGCGAGATCATGCGCGACGACGGTTCGATGGCCCGTCTCGACGACCTGATGGATTTCGCCCGCGCGCACGGTCTCAAGATCGGGACCATCCGCGATCTGATCGCCTACCGACTCAAGAAGGACCACCTGGTCGAGCGGGTGGCGACCTGCCCCTTCACCGCGGCCGGCGGCCGGCAATGGCAAGCGCAGGTGTTCCGCGACAAGGCGAGCGGCGAAGAGCAGCTCGCGCTGGTCTTCGGGACGCTCGACACGAGCAAGCCGGTGCTCGTGCGAATGCATAGCCTCGACCTGTTCGCCGACGTGCTTGGCGAGGGCGGGCGCAAGTCGGGCGTCATGCACGCCGCGATGCGCGCGATCGAGGAGCATGGATCGGGGGTTGTGGTCATGCTCCACGCAGCGGCTCCTGGGTCGCTGTCGCGCTCGATTGACCTTCGCTCGGGCAAGCCCGCGGAAATGGGCGACGCGGTGCGGGCCTATGGCACCGGCGCGCAGATCCTCGCCGCGCTCGGCATCCATGACATGGTCCTGCTGTCGAATTCGCGCCATTCGCCGATCGGCCTGTCGGGCTATGGGCTGGCGATCGTCGAAGAGCGGCCGATCAAGGTCGACGGCTGAATGTCGACGATCCTGTTGGTCGAGGCGCGCTTCTATCCGCACCTCAACGACATGCTGCTCGAAGGCGCCCGGGGCGCGATCGAAGCGGCTGGTCACAAGCATGAAGCGCTGACCGTACCCGGAGCGCTCGAGCTCCCCGGCGCGATCGCGCTTGCCGCGCGCAGCGGCCGCTTCTGCGCGTTCGTTGCCCTCGGTGTCGTGATTCGCGGGGAAACCCACCATTTCGAGATCGTCTCCAACGAAAGCGCGCGCGGGCTGATGGACCTCACGCTGCAGGGCTTTGCCGTCGGCAATGGCGTCTTGACGGTCGAGAACGAAGCGCAGGCGATCGTCCGCTGCGATCCCGGCCAACTGAACAAGGGAGGCCACGCCGCCCGAGCCGCGCTCGCGATCTACGAGCTGCGCGAGAAATACGCGCCCTAGCTTCCTCCGGCATGGCCGCTATGCGCGCCGGGTGAATGAGGCCAAACCGCACCCGCTTGCTTTCCCGGCGCTTCTGCTCGGCAATGCAGTGCTGGCGTTCGGGCCTTGGCTCGTCCGCCTGTCGGATGTCGGCGCAGTCGCCGTGGGCTTCTGGCGACTGCTCCTTGCGTTGCCGTTCCTGTGGATCGTCGCTCGCGTTGCTGGGCAGCCGGCGCACTGGCCCAAGCGTGCGCTCGTGATCATCGTGGCGATTGCCGCCGTCTTCTATGCGCTCGACCTTGCCGCGTGGAATGCCGGCATCCGGCTGACGAAGCTCGGAAACTCGACCCTGTTCGGCAATTCCGGAAGCTTCGTTTTCGCCATTTACGGACTGATGATCGCCCACCGCTCTCCGTCGGTGAGGCAGGTCGGCGCGCTGCTACTGGCGATCGCCGGCGCGGCCCTGCTAATGGGCAATAGCTACGAGGTCAGCCCGACCCATCTTGCCGGCGACCTGCTGACCCTCGTCGCAGGGCTGTTCTACGGCGGCTATCTGATCTTCGTCGAGCGAGGCCGGGCCGAGCTTCAGCCGCTGCCGCTGCTGATTTTGGCGACGCTGTTCGCGACGCCGATCCTCCTCGTCATCAGCCTCGGCCTCGGCGAACGTATCTGGCCGCACGACTGGACTCCGCTGCTGATCTTCGCGCTGTCGAGCCAGGTGCTTGGCCAGGGGCTGCTGGTCTATTCGATCGGCACCCTGCCGCCGCTGGTGGTCGGGCTAGGGCTACTGACGCAGCCGGCGATCTCCGCGGCGATCGGCTGGTTCGTCTACCGCGAAGGGCTGTCCGCGACGGACTTCGCCGGAGCGATCGGGATCGCCGTTGCGCTCCTCCTCGTCCGACTTCCCGAGCGGGGGTTGCGCATGCCGGACGAGCCGCCCAGTTGAGTGGCATGGCAGGCCCGAGTCCCCTCGAGACGCTGCGGCGGCAACTCGCACTCGTGGTCGGCGAGAACGCCGTGTTTGACGGCTGGAGCGTCAAGGCGGTCGATTCTGCCGCCCGGCAGCTAGGCATCGATCCGGTCAAGGCGCGGCTCGCCATGCCCAAGAGCCAGGCGGAGATGATCGACCTCTACATCCAGGAGGTCGACCGGGCGCTCGAGGCCTATTTCACGCCAGAGCGCCTTGCAGTCCTCAAGATTCGCGAGAAAATCCGCGCCCTCGTCTGGAAGAGGCTGGAGATCATGGCGCCGGCTCGAGAGGCAGTCCGGCGCGCACTCGCGATTCTCGCGATGCCACAGAATTTGCCACTCGGGCTTCGAATCTCCTGGCGCACCGCCGACCTGATGTGGCGGATCGCGGGGGACAGCAGCACCGACTTCAACCATTATACCAAGCGCCTGACGCTGCTCGGAGTCTATGGCTCGACCCTGCTCGTCTGGCTCGACGACAAGAGCGAAGGCTGGATTGAAACCGCAGCCTTTCTCGACCGGCGAATCGATGACGTGATGAAGATCGAAAAGCTCAAGGCCGAGTGGCGCGGCTCGTCCGAGCAGCGTCTCAACGTTTCACGTTTTCTGGGGCGGCTGCGCTACCCCCCACGATGACGAAAGGCGCTGTCCACTTTCCCTCTAGCCAACGTCACTCGTTAATGATAATCACTCGCAAGAATGAATGCGCCCTTTCATCCGGAGACGGTGACGCTGGATGCCCTGAAGCTGGGCACGAAGGCCCGCGTCCTCTCGATCGACTGGCAGGAGCTCGAGGAAGCCGAAGCATGCCGCTTGAGGCACTTCGGGTTCGATGAAGGGATTGCGGTCGAGCCTCTGCATTCGGGGCCATTCGGCCGCGATCCCATAGCGATACGCGTCGGCCGGATGACCGTCGCGATCCGGCGCAAGCACGCCGCGACCATTCGAGTCCTTCCCTCGGCGGCATGAACCCGCTCCCGCTGATCGCGGTCGCCGGCAGCCCCAACGCCGGCAAGAGCGCGCTGTTCAACGCGCTGACCGGCGCTCGGCAGAAGGTCGGAAATTATCCGGGAGTGACGGTCGAGCGGAAATCCGGCCGACTCGTGCTCAGCGACGGGCGCCCCGCCGAGCTGGTCGACCTTCCCGGCGCCTACAGCCTCGAGCCGGCGAGCCCGGACGAAGCCGTCACCCGCGACGTCCTCGTGGGTCGGCAGAAGGGTGAGCGCCAGCCCGACGCGCTGCTGATCGTGCTCGACGCCTCCAACCTCGACAATCATCTGCGCTTCGCGCTGCAGCTGATCGAGTTAGGCCTCCCGACGATGGTGGCGCTGAACATGGTCGACCTCGCCAGGCGCGATGGTCTGGAGCTCGACCCCAAGGCGCTCGAGCGCGAGCTTGGAGTGCCCGTGATCGAAACCGTCGCCGTCCGCAGGCGCGGGGTGCAGGAGCTGCAGGCGGCGCTGGACGACATGCTCTCGGCCCCATTTTGCGGCGTGCACGAACATGTGAAGAGCGATCTCATCCATCTGCAGCGCCGAGCGCGCGAGATCGCGACCGCGGCCGTGCTCAGCGAGACTCCCGTGCGCCGCTGGACCCACCGGCTCGACGCCGTGCTTCTCCATCCAATCCTCGGGCCGATCATTCTCGCCGCGATCATGTTCGTCATGTTTCAGGCGGTGTTCGCCTGGAGTCAGGTGCCGGTGAACTGGATTGCCGACGGAGTCGCCTGGCTGTCGGGCGCAGCTTCCAACGCCATCCCAGCCGGGATCATCCGCTCGATGGTGGTCAATGGAGCAATCGCTGGCGTCGGCGCGGTCATCACCTTCCTGCCGCAGATCCTGATCCTGTTCTTCTTCATCCTGCTGCTCGAAGGCACCGGCTACATGGTCCGCGCGGCCTTCCTGATGGACAAGCTAATGCATGGCGCGGGTCTGTCGGGGCGCGCGTTCATCCCGCTGCTCTCGAGCTTCGCCTGCGCGGTTCCGGGAATCATGGCCACCCGCACGATCGACAACGAAAAGGACAGGCTGGCGACGATCCTAGTCGCTCCGCTGATGACCTGCTCGGCGCGGCTTCCCGTTTACACTTTGATCATCGCCGCCTTCATTCCCAATCGCACCTTCGCCCCCGGAATCGGGCTGCAGGGTATGGTCATGTTCGGCCTTTACATAGTGGGCATCGCCGGAGCTCTGCTTGCCGCCTTCGCCATCCGCCGCGGCGTGCTCAAGGGAGCGAGCGGCGGGTTCATGATGGAGCTTCCGAAATATCAGCTGCCATCGGTCAAGGACATCGTCATCGGCCTGCTGACCCGCACCCGTATCTTCCTCAAGCGCGCCGGCACCATCATCCTCGGAACGACGATCATCCTGTGGGCGCTGGCGAGCATTCCCCAGGCCGCTCCCGGTCAGAAGCAGAGCGACGTTTCGATCGCCGGACACATCGCAAGCGGCATCGAGACGGTGGTCAGGCCGATCGGCTTCAACCACGACATCAGCCTCGCACTGCTCCCTGCGATGGCCGCCCGCGAAGTGGCGGTCAGCGCGATCGCGACGGTCTATTCGCTGGATGCCGGCGACGACGCGGCCTCGAACAAGAGCCTGCTCAAGGAGCTTCGCCATGGCTGGCCGCTCCCGACCGCCCTCGCCTTCCTCGCCTGGTTCGTGTTCGCACCGCAGTGCATCTCGACCATCGCCGTCACTCGACGCGAGACGAATGGATGGAAGTGGCCGCTGTTCATGGTCGGCTACCTCTTTCTGCTCGCCTACATCGCCGCGGGCCTGACCTACTGGACGGCGGTGGTGCTCGGTCTATAGCTACGCCTCGAAATGAGGAGAGTGCGATGGCGGGCGTGAACAAGGTGATCCTGGTCGGCAATCTCGGGGCGGACCCGGAGGCGCGCTCGCTCAACAACGGCGGCGAAGTGGTCAACATGCGAGTCGCGACCTCGGAGCAGTGGAAGGACCGCGACGGGAACCGCCAGGAGCGGACCGAGTGGCACAATGTCGTAATCTTCAACGAGAACCTCGGCCGGGTCGCGAAGAACTATCTGCGCAAGGGCTCCAAGGTCTATCTCGAAGGCCAGCTGCAGACCCGCAAATGGCAGGACCAGTCGGGCAACGACAAATATACGACCGAGGTCGTGCTCCAGCGCTTCCGCGGAGAGCTCGTCCTGCTCGACAGCAGGGAGGGCGCGGGCGGGGGCCGCGGCGCGTTCAACGAATCCTATGACGATTCCGGAGGCGGCGGCGCAGCGCCCACGCGCACCCAGTCGCGTCCCCAGCCGGCGGCATTCGATACGGATTTAGACGACGACGTTCCGTTCTAAGGCTGATCACCCTTCTTGAGCGCCGCCAGAACGGCAAACGGGCTCGCCTGCTCTTCGCTCAGCACGCCGGCTTCCTTGAGCGCGGCCTCGGCGCCGGCGCTTCGCGGATACGGATCCAGACTGAGCGCGAGCGTGTCGGCGATTGCGCCTCCAAGGTCGATTGCGCCGCCGTCGTAGAACACCACGTCGCAATCATGGGATCCCAGCTCGACCTCCTGGTCCGGACTGCTCTCCTGCGGCTCAGGCATGAAGACGAGGTCCAGCCTTTCGTCGACATGAGTGGTGACCGGATCGCCGGTGACGACGCAGCTCTGATCCACCCGCGCGATAAGGCGCCCCTCTACTCGGATGATTGGCTCCTGCCGCGAGAGCGTGACATGCGCCTCCAGCCGGTTGAGAGCAGCCAGTCCGAGCCTGGCGGCGATCGCTCTCCGCTCGTCCTCGTCCGCAGCGAGATCGAGTCGCTCGCCGTCATGAATTCGATCGAGCCGCAACCGATGCGCGAAACTCTCGGTCATTCGAGCTTCCCTTCCTCGAGCGAATGCACGTCGTTTGCCTGGAGATTCAGCCACAGGCGCATCAGCGCGTCGGACGAGTGCTTCAGCGCCTCTGCGGCCACGCCGTCACGGTACAGACTGTCGCGAGTCGCCGCGATCCACCCGGACAGGTCGCAGATCGCGCTGCGCCACCGCTCGGTCCTCCGGGCCAGCGACCCGACCAGCCGTCGCACCGTCTTGCCGAGCGTCGGGTCGCCGAGCCCTAGCTCCCGGTGCTCGGCCTCCATCACCTCGACGAACCGCTCGGTCAGAGCCACCGACGCGGCGTCGCCGCGTGCCCCTTCTTGCTCGAGGCGGACGACCACCAGCGCCGCAACTGTCGCCAGCACTGCGAAGCGGCCGTCGATCGTGTCGGCGATCTTTCCCTCGACATACCAGTGCGGGTGCCGTGCGATTCGCGTGACCGCGTCGAACAACCTCGCTCCGCGCTTCTGCTCGGCCGTTAATCTCCGGAACAGGAAGTCGAGCATAGCGTCCCTCGATTGAGCCGCGGGGCCCGTGCGGGCCTTGCGCTTTGGCGTTGCTGGCATATTGAGGGGCCCGCGGCGCCGGGCAAGCCTGTAGGTCACCGGCGGACAAAGACCCAAGAAGGAATCAAGGACGCATGAAGCTTCGGTTGATCACGGTTTCGACGATGGCTCTTGCGGCACTTCTGGTCAGCGGCTGCGCAAGCAACCGGCTGCACAAGGGGGCGGTTCTCGATCCGCAGCTCGTCAGTTCGATCAAGCCTGGCGTCGACAACAAGGATTCGGTCCAGAAGCTGCTTGGAACTCCCACGTTCACCGGGCAGTTCACGCCCAACGACTGGTATTATGTCTCACGCGACACCAATCAGCTCGCATTCCACAACCCTCACGTCACCAAGCAGCTTGTCGCGCTTGTGCGGTTCAGCCCGGCGGGGAACGTCGCCTCGGTGCAACGGACGGGCAAGGAGCTGATCATGAAGGTTGATCCCTCGAAGCGGCAGACTGCCACGCTCGGCAGGAAGAAGAGCTTCTTCGACGAGTTCTTCGGCGGCATCGGCTCGGTGAGCACCGGCGGCATATCTCCAGGCGGGGGCGGCAGCGGTCCCTACTAGGAGCGCGCTTTCGAAGCTTCCGCGTTTCGCTTAAGCCGGCTCGCATGACCGCGACGCCCGCCGGAATCACCTACGCCGACTATCTCAAGCTCGATCGGCTCCTCTCGGCGCAGCAGCCGCTTTCCGATCTCCACGACGAGATGCTGTTCATCGTCATCCACCAGACCAAAGAGCTGTGGATGAAGGAGATGCTTCACGAGCTCGTCCTGGCGATACGCCTGATCGGCGAGGATCGCTTCGCCGAAGCCTATAAGGCCATGGCCCGGATCAGCCGCATTCAGGCGGTGATGACTCTGTCGTGGGATGTTCTGTCGACGCTGACCCCGGTCGACTATCTGAAATTTCGCGATGTCCTCGGCACCAGCTCCGGGTTCCAGTCCGAACAGTTCCGCGAGATCGAGTTCCGCCTGGGCCTCAAGAACCCCGCCTTTCTCGAACAGCATTCGGAAGGGAGCGCCGGCCGAGCGCGGCTCGAAGCGGCGCTTCATGAGCCCAGTCTTCGCGAAGCGGCCATCGCCTCGCTCGTCCGCGCCGGCTTCGAGGTCGGCGACGGTTCGGTCGAGGCGCTCGCCGCCGCATGGCTCCAGGTCTATCGCGATTCCGACCGCTGGTTCGAGCTCTACGAACTGGCCGAGAAGCTGGTCGACATCGACGACGCTCTCGCCTCGTGGCGGCACAAGCATGTACTGACCGTCGAGCGGATCATCGGCAACAAGCGCGGCACCGGCGGTTCGGCCGGCGCGCCGTATCTGCGATCGACCCTCGACAAGCGCGTTTTCCCGGAGCTGTGGGCGCTGAGGACCGATCTTTGAGCTTCAAGGAGCTGTTCTCGCGAAGCGTCGCGGGCGACCCCTCACGTTTGCACTTCGCCGCCCATAGTCACCACCTCTGGCCCGACGCGAGCTTTGACGGTCACATGCAGGCGTGGGAGGACGCGGCACGGCTCGCCGATCGCAAATGGGACCATGTGATGGACGAGGTCTGGCCCGAAGCTCAGGCGCATGTCGCCCGGGAGCTCGGGAGCGGCCAGACGGATGCAATCGCCTTCTCCTCGAACACCCATGACTTCGTCGTTCGGCTGATCACCGCCGCTCCGCGGCGGGGCCGCCGCCTGCGGGTCCTGACCAGCGACGGCGAGTTTCACAGCGCACGCCGCCAGCTTGCCCGATGGCAAGAGGAAGGCTGGATCGAGGTCGAGCGGATCGCGACCGAGCCGTTCGAGGATTTTTCCGAGCGACTGATTCAGCGGACGCGAGCGGGCGAGCATGATCTCGTCTTTGTCAGCCAGGTGATGTTCGGCAGCGGCCGCATATTCGATTCCATCGACGAGCTTGCCGCACTCGGCCGACCCGACGGGCCGTGGATCGCGATCGACGGCTATCATGCCTTCATGGCGCTCGAGGACCCGCTCGGAGGCGAGGCGGCGAAGAGCGCCTTCTATCTGGGCGGCGGGTACAAATATGCGATGGCCGGTGAAGGCTGCGTGTTCATGCACGCGCCCTCGGGGTTCGGGCCGAGGCCGCCCGTCACCGGCTGGTTCGCAGAATATGAGGACTTGAGTCTTCCGCCGGGCAGCGTGGGCTACTCGCAGGACGCCCGCCGCTTTCTCGGAGCGACCTTCGATCCTTCCGGTCTTTATCGGTTCAACGCGGTCCACCGGATGCTTCGGGAGAACGGGCTGACGACCGAGCGTATTTCCGAGCACGTGGCCGCGCTTCAGGAGCAGCTCGTTGCGACGCTCGCCGGAACGCCGCTTGGCGATGCCGAGTTGCTGAACCCGCTCGATGGCGGAGCGCACGCACGATTCCTCGCCTTCCGCAGCCCGGATGCCAGACGCTGGCAGGAACAGCTTCTCGCGCGCAATTGCATCACCGACGTGCGCGGCGATGTGCTCAGAATCGGTTTTGGCCTGTACCAGGAGGAAGCCGACGTCGAGCGGCTGGCCGAATTGCTGAAGGAGATCGGATGAACGGAACCGCTGCCGTCGCGCTCCGCGGCCCGGCGCGGCGGCGAAATGCCTCGCTCGTACTGGCGATCCTGCTCATCGCCTATATCTTCAACTTCCTCGACCGGCAGATCCTCGGGATTCTCGCTCAACCGATCAAGGCCGACCTTCAGCTTAGCGATGCTCAGTTCGGAGCGATCGGAGGGCTCGCTTTCGCACTGCTTTATTCGGCCCTCGGGATCCCGCTCGCGATCCTGGCCGACAAGACCAGCCGGAGCGCGGTTGTTGCCGGATCGCTTGCGATCTGGAGCGGCTTCACCGCATTGTGCGGAAGCGCGGCCGGGTTCGGCCAGCTCTTCCTCTATCGCATCGGAGTCGGCGTAGGCGAGGCGGGAGGAGTCGCTCCATCACTGGCCCTCATTGCCGACTATTTTCCGCCCGAGCGCCGCGCGCGAGCGATGGCTATCTACTACCTCGGAGTGCCGCTCGGGCTTGCCGGCGGAACCCTTGCAGGCGCCTACATCGCGCAGGCGGTGAGCTGGCGCGCCGCATTCGTCGTCACTGGTCTTGCGGGCGTCGTCCTTGCTCCGGTCATGCGGTTCATCGTTCGGGACGTTCCGCGAAGGCCGGTCGCCACCGAGCGCGAACTCATTCGCCGCGTCTTTCCGATCCTGGCGCGAAAGCCCGTATTCTGGCTGCTCGCCTTCGCTTCATCGGCGAGCTCGGTTTGCGGCTATGGGCTCGCGCTGTGGACTCCGTCCGTGATGATGCGCAGCTTCCGGCTCGATCTGCTGACGACCGGGAACTTCCTCGCTTCGCTCCTGCTGGTCGGCGGCTGTGCGGGCGTATTCGCCGGCGGCTGGCTCGCTGACCGCCTCGGCTCCGCGGATCGCGGCTGGTATGCGAGGCTCCCGGCCGCGGCCTGGCTCGTTTCGATCCCGGCTTGGGCAATTGGCCTGTTCGCCCCGAACCTGTGGGTGGCGTGGCCGCTTCTTCTGATCGGCAATGCGGTCAATATCCTCTGGCTGTCGCCGGTCACGACGGCGGTCCAGCATCTCGTTCCGCGGCCGATGCGATCGACGGCATCGGCAAGCTTCCTCCTGATCAACAACCTCATTGGTCTCGGTCTCGGCCCGTGGCTCATGGGCCGCATTTCGGACGCGCTTAAGGGCAGTTACGGAGCTGACGCGCTGCGCGATTCGGCAACCGCGTGCCTGGCCTTTTATCTCGTCGCAGCGGTGCTCGCGCTTCTGTCGGTCCGGTCGTTGACGGACTCTTGGGTTTCCGACGACGCAAGCTAACTATCTGAACAGACAAGCAATTTCAGGTTCACGCTAGTGCGCTAGAGTGCGAGTTCCATCCGTTTAAGCGTTGGAACGGTGGAGCGGACCATCCGTTTTGCCGTTCGAAAGGAGATTTTGTGATGACCAGGGTGTTTCTCGCAGCGGGCGTAGCCGCGCTGGCGATCGCAGCCCCGGCAGGTGCAGGCCCTCACGGCAATCATGGCGGCGGCGGAGGCGGACCACATGGCGGAGGCGGAGGCCAGCCTGCGTTCGTGATGCGCGGCGGTGGTGGCGGCGGACAGCGCCACGGCGGCGGCGGCGGCCGCGGATTTGCGGCGCCGCAGCGGGCCCAGCACTTCGCCATGCAGCGGGCGCAGCGCGCGCCGCGAATGACCATGCAGCGCGCTCAGCGCTTCGCGGGCCAGCGCATGCAGCGCGCTCAGCGCTTCGCGTTCGAACGGCCGCAACACGGCAATCGTGCTCAGATGCATGCCCAGCGCCAGCAGCGGATGCAGACTCGGATGGCGGGCCGCCGGCAGGTCCACGCCAACCGGATCGCGGCGCAGAATGGCCATCAGCTGCGGGCCCAGCACATGCAGGCCCAGAACCGGCAGCAGCTTCGGGCCAATCGCATGCAGGCGCGGAACCGACAGCAGCTCCGAGCCAACCGGATGCAGCAGGCGCAGAACCGCCAACAGCTTCGAGCAAACCGCATGCAGGCCCAGAGCATGCGCGGACAGCGGGGTCAGTTCCAGAACCGCATGGCGATGCGTCAGCAGCTGCAAGCGGGTCGCGGCGGCGTTCAGTTTCAAAACCGGATCGCTGCTCGCGAGCAACTTCGCGCCTTCGCGATGAACAACCGTGGCCGCGGATTCGGCGTCGGCGGCTGCCCGCCGGGACTGGCGAACAAGGGCTGCATGCCCCCGGGCCTTGAACGCAAGGGAATCGGCGCAATGTCGGTCGGCGACCGTGTGGCGGCGATCCGCACCCTTGGCGACGCGCGATTCGCTCCGGTCGATTTTGTCCCCAATCGTCAGATCTTCGATCCGTTCGTCGCGGATGCGCTGGTTGGCGTACCATTCGCCACCGCAGCGAGTTTTGGTGCGTTCGAGCCGTTCCCGACAGGACTCTCGTATCTATATCCGCCGACGCCGGCCTATTATTACGAGTATGGCAACGGATATGCGTACCAGATCGACCGCTCCAGCCTCTTGATCGACGCGCTGTTTCCGCTCCTCGCGGGCGGGTTCCTGCCAGGCTCGTACCTGCCGCAGGCCTATATGAGCAGCTATGTCCCGTCCTATTACGGGTTCGATAGCTTTTATCCGGCGAGCTACGGCGGTTACGGCTATGGCTATGGCTATCCGGCGCTGTGCAATCGCTACGCTTATGGAGTGGTCTACCAGGTCGACTGCGGCACCGGCTTCGTCGAGAACGTGATCCCCCTCTACGCGGGCGGCTACGGCGTCGGACAGCTCCTCCCGAGCTCCTACGCTTATTACAACGTGCCGTACCAGTATCGCGGGCTCTACTACGATACTGCGAGCTACAATTACTGGTACGCTCCGGGCGCCATCTACCAGTATGACCCCAGGAGCAGCCTGATCACGTCGGTGGCGGCTCTGCTGTCGCCGGGCTTTACGGTCGGTCAGCCGCTCCCGGCAGGCTACGGCGTCTACAATGTGCCGTACGCTTACCGGGCGACATACTACGACACGCCCAACGCCTGGTACCGTTACAGTGATGGTTACATCTATCAGGTGGACCCCAGAACCGAGCTTGTCTCGGCGATCGTCGCTTCGGTCCTGACCTGACGACGTAGAAGTTCGCTGATGAGTGACTGAGACATGGCCCGCCGATGGAACTCAATCCATCGCGGGCTATTTCGTTTGCAAAACAAAAGGAGGCCAGGGCATGAAGACCCATGCGTTCGCGCTCACGATCGCAACCGTGAGCCTGCTCGCGCTAGGCGGCTGTAACAAGAATAACGGCAATTCCACGAGTCCGCCGGCCGCACAGACTCCGAAGGCGCAGAAGGCGGCCGGAAACAAGACGATCGCAGCCGGCCTTCCGGCGAACAGCCAGTTCATGACTCTCGCCAAGGCCGCCGGCCTCGACCAGACGCTGGCGGGGCCAGGTCCCTACACCGTCTTCGTGCCCGCTGACTCGGCCTTCAGCCAGGCGCCTGCGGGGACCTTCGATACGAATCCGAAGAATCGCGCCCAACTGACCAGCGTGCTGACCAACCTGATCCTGCCTGGCACCGTGCTCGTCGCCGACATCGACAAGGCGATCGACAATTCCAAGGGCAAGGCGGTCCTCGCGACCATGGGCGGCGGCACGCTCACCGCAACCAAGGACGGCGGCAAGACCGTGCTCACCGATTCGTCCGGCCACAAGGCGACCATCACGGGCGGCGATCAGCAGTTCAGCAACGGCGTCGTCCACCAGATCGACGCGGTGCTGATGCCGAGCAAGCCCGGTGCCGCCAATGGTCCGGCGGTCGGTAAGAAGGCCGGCAAGTAAAGCGCCTCGCCCGCTCGCCTGACGAGCGGGCTTCAACTGCCCACTTCCGCGCGCGCGACGGCTCGCTATAACCGGGCGAACACGCGTGCGGACGATGGGGCTTGAAGAGCATGAAAGCGACGATTGAACGGGCGACACTCCTGAAGAGCCTCGGCCACGTCCAGTCGGTCGTCGAGCGCCGCAACACCATCCCGATCCTCTCGAACGTGCTGATCGAGGCGCGAGACGACGGCTCGATCCGGCTGATGTCGACCGATCTCGATCTGCAGGTCGACGAGAGCGTTCCTGCCAATGTCGCCCAACCGGGCGCCACCACCGTCCCGGCGCACACCTTCTTCGACATCGTTCGCAAGCTCCCCGAAGGCAGTCAGGTCGAGCTCGCCGCCGCCGAGGGCAAGATGCAGGTCGTCGCCGGCCGCTCGCGCTTCAACCTTCAGACTCTTCCGCGCGACGATTTCCCGGTGATCGCCGAGGGCGACCTCCCGACGCGGTTCGAGCTTCCCGCGGCGACCCTGCGCCAGATCATCGAAAAGACCCGCTTCGCCATCTCGAGCGAAGAGACCCGCTATTATCTGATGGGCATTTTCCTCCATGTCATCGACGACCAGATGCGCGCTGCGGCGACCGACGGCCACAGGCTCGCCCGGGTGACGGTGCCGAGGCCCGACGGCGCCGACGGGATGCCCGACGTCATCGTTCCGCGCAAAGCGGTCACCGAACTCTACAAACTGCTCGAAGAGCTCGAAGGGACAGTCGAGATTTCGCTGTCGCCGACGAAGATACGCTTCGGGCTCGGAAGCGCGATTCTGACCAGCAAGCTGATCGACGGCACCTTCCCCGATTACAACCGGGTGATCCCGACCGCGAACGACAAGCTTCTGAAGCTCGACCCCAAGAGCTTCTCGGCCGGCGTCGACCGGGTTTCGACCATCGCCAGCGAGAAGACACGGGCCGTCAAGATGAGCGTCGACCGCGACAAGGTGACGCTTTCCGTCACTTCGCCGGAGAACGGTGTCGCGACCGAGGAAGTCCCCGCCGACTATGGCGCCGACGGCCTCGAGATCGGGTTCAATGCGAAATACCTTCTCGACATCCTCAGCGAAATCGACGGAGACACCGTCGAGGTCCACCTCGCCGACGCCGCGGCGCCGACGCTCCTTCGCGAGAACGACAAGTCGAACGCGCTCTACGTTCTCATGCCGATGAGGGTTTAACCGCTACGCTGACCTGCTAGTCCGGCGCGAATGGCTGCCGTTGCACGTCTGACACTTACGGATTTCCGGTCTTACACGGCAGCATCGCTTGCGGCGGGTTCGGGCTTCGTCCTGCTGTTCGGCGAGAACGGCGCGGGGAAGACCAATTTGCTCGAAGCGGTGTCGATGCTTGCTCCGGGGCGGGGCCTCCGGGGAGCTGCGCTGTCCGACATGGCGCGGCGCGGCGCCGCCGGCGGCTGGGCGGTCGCGGCGAAGCTCGGCGATACGGACCTCGGCACCGGCACTCAGCCGAATGCGCCCGAACGGCGACAGGTGCGAATCAACGGCGCTCCGGCATCGGTCAATTCACTTGGCGAGTGGCTGTCGATCCTGTGGCTCACTCCAGCAATGGACCGCCTGTTCACCGGCAGCGCGGGCGAGCGGCGGCGGTTCCTCGACCGGCTCGTCCTGGCGCTCGAGCCAGCCCACGCGCACCACGCGACGCGCTACGACGCGGCGATGCGGGCGCGGAACAAGCTGCTGGCGGAAAAACGGTGGGACGAAGCGTGGCTGGATTCGCTGGAGTTCGCGATGGCCGAGCACGGCACCGCGATCGCCGCCGCGCGAGAGCGAACGATCGAAGGGCTGGAGAAGGCGCTTGCGAACGCGCCCGAAGACCAATTCGCCCGAGCGTCGGTGGCGGTCGATGGATGGCAAGGCGGCGACCTCTCGGGATCGCTCCGCGAGAATCGCAGCCGCGATTCCGCGGCGGCCCGGGCGACCGAAGGACCGCACCGCCAGGACCTCGCCGTCGTCCACCGCGCCAAGCAAATGCCGGCCGCGAGCTCGTCGACCGGCGAGCAGAAGGCGTTGCTGCTCGGCCTCGTCCTCGCCCATGCCGAACTGGTAGCCGAGCGACGCGGCGAGCCGCCGATCCTGCTCCTTGACGAAGTCGCGGCTCACCTCGACCCGAAGCGGCGCGCTGCGCTGTTCGGCCGACTGGAGGGCCGGGGGCAGGTTTGGATGACCGCCACTGAGGCTTCACTGTTCGACGGCATCGGCGAGGCGAGCCGATTCCATATCGCGCCGGGGAGCGTATCGATCGCCTGAGTCGTCATGCTGAACTTGTTTCAGCATCCATTCCGGAGACAGCCGAGCGGCCAGGGAAATGGACCCCGAAACGAGTTCAGGGCGACAGACATGGACTTCTTAACACATCCCCCCTATGTTGCATCGCAGCACGAGGCGCTTTCGACAAGCGGCGTGAAGGCTCCGGACAGAGATCCGGAGCGGCCCGCGCCTCGATTTTCTTGCTCTCCCATTCACGCGGGGCGCTTTTTTTGACCCCGCTGGCGCGCGCATCCGCGCGCCCGCAAACTTTTGGAATTTTCATCAATGTCATTCATGTCCATGGGGCTTTCGAAGCCCCTCCTCGATGCGCTTGCGGCGAAGAATTACGCCGAAGCCACACCCATCCAGCAGCAGGCCATTCCGACGGTTCTGACCGGCCGCGATCTGCTCGGAATCGCGCAGACCGGCACCGGAAAGACGGCCGCGTTCATGCTGCCGTCGCTCGATCGCCTCGCGGCCCCGCGCAAGTTCCCCAAGCCCGGCCACGTCCGAATGCTGGTGCTCGCGCCGACGCGTGAGCTCGCCGCGCAGATCGCCGCCAGCGCTCAGGCCTACGGCCGCTTCATGCGCCTGTCGGTCGGCGTGGTCTTCGGCGG
>DASUIC010000075.1:0-9664 GCA_036273215.1 Sphingomicrobium sp. | reverse complement strand
TTCGGGGCAGAGCCGAACACGCAGGTGAGTCTGGTCGACGCGGCGATGCCCGGCATGCTTCCGGTGCCCAACCGCGAATGCATCCGCCAGGCGGTCCGCACCGGCATGGCGATCGACGCCAAGATCAACAAATGGTCGCGGTTCGACCGCAAGAATTATTTCTACGCCGACCTTCCGCAGGGCTATCAGATCAGCCAGCTCTATCACCCGCTGGTCGGCGAGGGTGAGCTCGAGGTCGACCTCGAGGACGGCGTCACGAAGACCATCGGCATCGAGCGAATCCATGTCGAGCAGGACGCGGGCAAACTGATGCACGACCAGCATGCGACCATGAGCTACGTCGACCTCAACCGCTGCGGCGTCGCGCTGATGGAGATCGTCTCGCGCCCCGACATGCGTTCACCCGCCGAAGCAGGGGCTTACCTTAGGAAGTTGAGGTCGATCCTTCGCTACGTCGGCTCGTGCGACGGCAATATGGAGGAGGGCTCGATGCGCGCCGACGTCAATGTCAGCGTGCGCAAGGCCGGAGCGGAGTTCGGCACCCGGACCGAGACCAAGAACGTCAACAGCGTCCGCTTCGTCATGGCCGTCGTCGAGCATGAGGCGAAGCGGCAGGTCGGGCTGCTCGAAAGCGGCGGCAAGGTCGACCAGGAAACCCGTCTCTATGATCCCGACAAGGGCGTCACGCGGTCGCTGCGGTCCAAGGAGGACGCGCACGATTACCGCTATTTCCCCGACCCCGATCTGCTGCCGCTCGAGCTCGACGATGCGTTCCTCGAGGAATGCCGTTCGACCCTTCCCGAGCTGCCGGACGTCAAGCGCAAACGCTATGAAGCGCTCGGCATAACGTCTTACAACGCCAGCGTTTTGACCGCCGAAGTGGAGACCGCGCGCTGGTTCGATTCCTTCCTGGACGCTGGCGCGGAGCCGAAGCAAGCCGCCAACTGGGTGGTTGCCGAGCTGTTCGGCGCGCTCAACCGCCGCGGCGAGAGCATCGAGGCGAGCCCGGTGACGCCGCAGCAGGCGGCCGAGCTTCTGGGCCTCGTGGCCGACGGGACCATCTCGGGCACCATCGCCAAGCAGGTGTTCGAGATCATGCTCGAGACGGGGCAGGGCGCGTCGGCGATTGTCGAGGAGCGGGGCCTTAAGCAGACCAGCGACACCGGCGCGATCGACGCCGAGGTGGACAAGGTGCTCGCCGCCAACGCCGAGAAGGTCGCCGAGTACAAATCCGGCAAGCCGCAGCTGTTCGGCTTCTTCGTCGGCCAGGTGATGAAGGCGACCGGCGGCAAGGCCAACCCCAAGCTGGTCAACGAGCGTCTAAGGGCGAAATTGGATTGATCTTGGTCGTCATGCCGGGCTTGACCCGGCACCCGCCTGCCTTTCAAGGCCGCAATAGAAGGCAGGTCCCGGCTCAAGGCCGGGATGACGATTCTGGAGTGCTCATTGCGTAAATTCGTTCTCGCCGCCGCGGCGGCTCTCCTCGCAGTCCCCGCCGCAGCGCAGGAGACTCCTCCGCCCAAGCTGCTGGTCGTCATCTCGGTCGACCAGTTCTCGGCCGATTTGTTCGACGAATATCGCCCGCAGTTCACCGCCGGCCTGGCGCGGCTCGCGTCGGGGACGGTGTTCGACAAGGCCTTCCAAAGCCACGCCAATACCGAGACCTGCCCCGGCCACTCGACGATCCTGACCGGCGATCATCCTTCGCGAACGGGAATCATCGGCAACACCTGGATCGACCAGTCGGTGCAGCGCCCCGACAAGGTCATCTACTGCGCCGAGGACCCACACGTACCGGGCTCAAATCATTCCGATTACAAGCTTTCCGCGATGCAGCTTCGGGTGCCGACGCTGGGCGAGCTGATGAAGGCGCGCTGGCCGGCGAGCCGCAACGTCGCGGTCGCCGGCAAGGACCGGGCCGCGGTGATGATGAGCGGTCACCGGGTGGACCAGCGCTGGTATTGGAACGGCAAGACTTTTGCGACCGACCTCGCGCCAGCACAGGCGCCCGCCAGCGTCGCGGGGGTCGACGCGGCGGTCGCGCGCGAGCTCTCAGCGCCCGCCTCTGGCCTTCAGCCAACGCCGTTTTGCGCGAGCAAGGCCCGGCCGATCCCGGTCGAGGGCCATGCGGCGGTCGGAGCGGGCAATTTCGCCCGCCCTGCCGGCGATTACGACGCTTTCGAAGCCTCTCCCGAGTCGGACGGAGCGGTGCTTGCGCTTGCGGCCGGGATGGTGCGCGACATGCGCCTCGGGCAGGGGAGCGCGCCCGACCTTCTCAGCGTCGGCCTGTCGGCGACCGATTATGTCGGCCACTACTACGGCACCGAGGGTCAGGAGATGTGCCTCCAGCTCCTCTCGCTCGACCGCAGCCTCGGCGATTTCCTCTCCTATCTTGACAGCACCGGCGTCGATTATGCGGTGGTGCTGACCGCCGATCACGGCGGGCAGGACCTGCCCGAGCGCGCGCGCCTTCATGGCGTCAGCGATGCGCAGCGGGTCGATCCCGCGCTCGCCGCGTCGGCGGTGGGCAAGGCCGTCGCAGCCAGGCTCGGCCTCACAAGCCCGGTGCTGTTCGGCGACGTGATGGGCGACATGTACGTCAATCATTCGCTCAGCGCGGGCGATCAGGCGCGCGTTCTCGACGAGGCCATCCGAGCCTATCGCGCCCACCCGCAGGTCGCTGCCGTGTTCACGCACGACGAGCTCGCCCGGACGCCGGTGCCGACCGGCGATCCGCAGGCCTGGTCGCTTCTCCAGCGCGCCCGCGCGTCGTTCGACGCGCAGCGTTCGGGCGACTTCGTGGTGATCCTGCAGGAGCATGTCACGCCGATCGGTCACGTGAAGAAATCGGTCGCCACCCACGGAAGCCCGTGGGATTACGACCGCCGCGTCCCGATTCTCTTCTGGCGCCCAGGGTTCAGCGGAGCGACGGTGATGGCGCCGGCCGACACGGTGGACATCATGCCGACGCTCGCCGCGCTGATTGGCCTCCCGGTCGCGCAAGGGTCGATCGACGGCCACTGCCTCGATGGAACGCCCGCAGCCTGTCCGTAAGTGTCCGAGATCGCGGCCGTTCCTCGGCGCGAACGGGTTCCAGCTCGACGATGAGCATCTCGACGACGACGAGCTGTGCGAAAGGGCCGGGCGGTCGGCGCGGTGGTCAACGGCGAACTCTACATGATCCTGATGGACGCCGCCCGATCGCATTATTACGCCGCGACTCTCCCCGACTTCGAAGCCATCGTCGCGTCGGCGCAGCTGCCGGTTTAGGACCTCGCTTCAACAGGCGCATCCAATGTCTGCTGTCGACCCATGTCCGCTTTCCCCCATTGAGACATCAGCGTTTTAGGTCTGCTTTCGACCCAAAGCAGAGACGGGCAAGCAGTAGAGTTTTGCAATCAAGTTCGGCCGTGCCGAACCTCGACGCGGGTCCCTGGCTTTGCGTCAGTCACGGTCACGCTCGCGTCGAGCTGGGTCGACAGCGCCTCGACGATCCCGGTGCCGAGACCCGGCTTTCCGCGCTTGTCGCCGATCGGCATTCCACATCCATTGTCCGACACGGTTAGCAGCCAAGCGCCGTCGTCTGAGTCGAACGACACGATGATCTTGCCTCCAGCCGGTTGATCAGGAAAGGCGTGCTTGATCGCGTTGATCACCAATTCCGTGACTATCAGGCCCAAGCTGACCGACACGTCGGAGTTTGTGCTCGTCTCATCCACGATCGTCTCGAGAGTCAGCTGCGGGTCGCCAATCATCGAGGCGGAAATGCTTTGGCACAGGTCCGCGAGATAAGTTCGTAATTCAAGGCTCTTCAGCTGAGTGACCGCCAGCTGCTTTTGAAGCGTCGCAATCGACATGACCCGGCTGTGGGCGTCCTGAAGATGTACCCGTGTCTCTTCCGACTGAACTCGACGTGCGCTTTGCATCAAGACGCTGGCGATGATCTGGAGGCTGTTGGCGACCCGGTGCTGAAGTTCCTGAAGCAGGACGTGCTTCTCGCGAATGAGATCGTCCTTCTGCTTTTCGGCGAGGCGCGCCGCCGTGACGTCGGTCGCGGCAAGCACGACGCGCACCTTCTCAGTGTCGAAATAGTCGAGTTTGTGAGCGCTCAAGATGAGGCGACAGGTGGTCTTGCCTTCACGGACAAGGTCCATCTCATAGGCGTCAATCTCCGCCGCTCCCGTTATTGTCGCGAGGAGCAGCGAGTTGAGTTGCGGGACATCCCATTCGCCGGCACCCACGTCTGCCAGCCTCCGGTTCGCAATGGTGGATGGATCGAGATTGAACGTATTGCAGAATGAGGCGCTTGCACCGATGACGACGACCTCGTCGTCGAGCAGGAGGAGCGGCGCCCTCGATGACTCAACGAGGGCCATGGCAAGGCTGGTCACCTTCTTGTCCGGGAGCGGTATGGTTTCAAGCATGTCTGTTGTCCAAAGTAAGCTTGACCGCTTTTGTTATATGGTCGGCGCTGAATGGCTTCTCAACCAATGCATGGCCGGGCATCCTTATCATGACCTCAAAGGGGCTCCCAGTGATGAACAAGACCGGGATCGGCTGCTCAGAGCAAATCGACTGAACAGCAGTGATTCCGCAGCCGGGCCGCAGTTCGACATCGGCCGTGATGATGTCGGGACACCTGAGTGCGGCAGCCCTCACTGCCTCCTCCGCGGAGACAGCAATGTCGAACGAAGTGAACCCGCAACCGCGCAGCGCGTCCTCTATCGCCATGGCAATCAAGGATTCGTCCTCGATGATGAGTGCATGCATCGGCGCTCCTTGAGCGGGGAGCGTGCCACGTCTCTCCAGCACCAAGGCCCAACGAAGTGACTGGGGATGCCGCATCAACGGATCGAAGTGTCGTTCGTTGCGATTCAAATCGGGAATATGCGGAACGTTTGGGCGACGAGCGCGATGTCCGATATCCGTGCACGCAGACATTAGCGTGTCAGGCGCGGAACGGCTTAGCCCACCGGCGAAATCGGTCCCGGCGTCGGGTTCGTGCCAGGCGATGGCGGCGACGGCACGTCGATGTCCGGCGCGTGGGGCGACACGCCTGGCGGCGGCTCGGCCGGCTGGCCGGGCTGCGGGGGCAGGACCGGCTGAGGCGAGGGCGTGGTCGGCGGCTCGTGGGGTTCGGGCTGCTGCATATGATCTCTCCGTGCGGCCTCCAACGAACGCCTCTGCCGCGGGTTGCCCAACGGGCTCCGCCTGTTATAGGCCGCGCCACCTACGGCGTCCGCGCGCGTGGCGGAATTGGTAGACGCGGCAGGTTTAGGTCCTGTTGTCGAAAGATGTGGGGGTTCGAGTCCCTCCGCGCGCACCATCGTCACGCGCAGGCAATCCGGGGGATTGCCGAGCATGACGATCGCGCGCAGCGCGGATTGTCGCGGCGGCAGTGCGGCCGCTTCAGTGCAAGAATTCAGGATTGGACACGTGAGCATCAAGACCGTCGAGACGCAGAACGAAGGCCTCAAGCGCGCCTTCATGCTGACCATCCCCGCCGCGGACATCGAGGCGCGGGTCGAGCAGGAAGTGAAGCGCATCGCGCCGCAGGTGCGCATGCCGGGCTTCCGCCCGGGCAAGGTGCCGCCCAACCTCATCCGCAAGATGCACGGCGACGCCCTCCGCGGCGATGCTCTGCAGGGCGCGGTCCAGGATGGCCTTCAGCAGCTTCTCAGCGAGCAGAACATCCGCCCCGCGCTCCAGCCGCAGGTCGAGCTCGACGACCAGTATGAGCCCGGCAAGGACGCCGAGATCCGGGTCAGCCTGGAAGCGCTTCCCGAAGTGCCGGCGCCGCAGATCGGCGACATCGCGCTCGACCGTCTGACGGTCGATGCCGACGAGAGCGCGGTCGACAAGCAACTCCAGCAGCTCGCCGGACAGAGCAAACGCTGGGACGATGCGCCGAAGAAGCATGCGGCCGCGAGGGGCGACCAGGTCGTGATCGACTTCGAGGGCAAGGTCGGCGGAACGCCGTTCGAAGGCGGCAAGGGCGAGGACATGTCGGTCGAGCTCGGCTCGGGCCGGCTGATCCCGGGCTTTGAGGATCAGCTCGTCGGCGCGAAAGCGGGCGACAAGCGCGAGGTGAAGGTGACCTTCCCGACCGATTACCCGGTCGAGAATCTCAAGGGCAAGGACGCGACCTTCGACGTGACCGTCAAGGCGGTGAAGACCGGCAGCGAATCGACGGTCGACGAGGACCTCGCCAAGAACCTCGGGCTTCAGAGCCTCGACCAGCTCAAGGGCTTGATCCGCGACCAGCTCCAGCAGGAGCTGAACGGGCTCACCCGCACCCACATGAAGCGCCAGCTGCTCGACCAGCTCGCCGCGCGCCACGACTTCCCGGTTCCGGAATCGATGGTCGAGGCCGAGAACCAGAACATCCTCAACCAGCTCCGGCATGAAGCGAGCCACGAGGAGAATCCGAGCGAGGCGCTTGCGGAGATCGAGAAGGACGCGCCCGAATATCGCCGGATCGCCGAGCGGCGTGTCCGCCTCGGCCTGCTGCTGTCGGAGATCGGCGCTGCGAACGGCATCGACATCAGCGAGCAGGAGATGAACCGGCTGGTCGGCCAGGCGGCGTCGCAGTACCAGGGCAAGGAGCGCGGGCGCTTCCTCGAGCTGGTGCAGCAGGAACCGATGTTCGCCGCCCAGCTCCGAGCGCCGCTGTACGAGGACAAGGTCGTCGACTTCCTCTTCTCGAAAGCGGATGTCAGCGAGCGCAAAGCGACCCGCGAGCAACTCGAGGCCGACCTCGAGAGCGAAGAGGGGCACGTCCACGGCCCCGGCTGCGGCCACGACCATGGCCAGAAGCCCAAGCCCAAGAAGGGCGGCGCGAAGAAGGCCGAAGCGAAGCAGCCAACTCCGACGAAGGCGAAGCCTGCCGCGAAGAAGGCCGACATCGTCGAGAAAGACAAAGCGCCCAAGCCCGCCAAACCGCTCAAGAGCGAGCCGGCGAACAAGACCGCCGCCAAGGCTGCCGGAAAGGCCAAGAAGCCGACGGCCAAGCCCAAGAAACCGGCGAAATAGGGTTGAGCGAGCGCGAGATCGTCTGCGCGGAGCTTGGCCCTGCGCTGGATGATTTGCGCGGGGAGGGCTTCCGGGTCGACCTCATCTATCCCGCCGACGAGCCGCATACGGCGGTTCTGACCAAGGCAGGCGAGAGCGTTCGGCTGACCAGCCGTCCCGGCGCACCGCCTCCCGGCGGCCCATTCCCGCCATTCGCTCCCGAGTTCATTTTGACCCGCTCGGGCGCCTCACCGGCCAATGGCCGCGCCGGAATGCTCTACCGCGACCTGATCCCGAGCCGGCTCGGCGGCCGCTACATCGCCTCGCACATCGCCATTCCCGACGGCGGGCCGGTCGCCGACTGGGTCCACTTCCACCGCATCGCGCTCCAGCTGATCTACGTCCGCCGCGGCTGGGTGCGTGTGGTCTATGAAGGCCAGGACGAACCGTTCGTCATGGAGCCGGGCGATTTCGTCCTTCAGCCGCCCGAGATTCGCCACCGCGTCCTCGAAAGTTCGCGGGGCCTCGAAGTGGTCGAAATCACCGCGCCCGCGGTCCACGCCACCTACGCCGACCATGCGATGGAGCTACCGAACGGCGTTACTCAGGCGCGCGGGTTGGGCAGCCAGCGCTTCCTGCTCCATTCGGCTTCGAAGACGCCCTGGACGTCCTTCGGCGGCGGCGAGGCGCAGGAGACTGCCCTAAGCGATGCGACCGATGGCCTCGCCGAACTTCGAACGATCCGCCCAATTGGATCGGGACCGATCGAGTTCGGCGCCCACGACGGCGAGCTCGTCTTCGGCTTCGTGCTCGACGGCTCGGCGGAGCTCGAATTCGGGGGCACCCAGCAGCTTTCGCCAACGGACTCCTTCGTGATCCCACCGGGAGAGCATTGGCGCATCGCCAACCCGTCCGCCGACTTCCGCCTGCTCCACATCACCACCAAGCGGCTGGACTAGCCCTTCCCTCCGCTTCCCCGTTATAGCCGGTGAAGTTCAGCCGAGGGGGACCAGATTGGACCGGGCGTCGCCGCCAAAAATTGCCGTGCTTCTGCCCTGCTTCAATGAGGAAGCGGCGATCGGCGCGACCGTGCGCGGCTTCCGCGAGGCGCTGCCCAATGCCACCGTCTACGTCTACGACAACAACAGCCGCGACCGCACCCGCGAGATCGCCGCAGAAGCGGGCGCGATCGTCCGCTCCGAGGCGCAGCAGGGCAAGGGCAACGTCGTCCGCCGGATGTTCGCCGACATCGACGCCGACGTTTACGTGATGGCCGACGGCGATCTCACCTATGACCCGAAGGCTGCGCCCGCGATGGTCGACATGCTGCTCGCCGACCAGCTCGACATGGTGGTCGGCACCCGCCGCCACGAGGAGAAAGATGCCTATCGCGGAGGCCACCTCATCGGGAACCGAGTCTTCACCTGGCTGCTCTCGGGTCTGTTCGGCCGAAGCTTCAGCGACATTTTCTCCGGCTATCGCGTCTTCTCGCGCCGCTTCGTCAAGAGCTTCCCGGTGCTCTCCGAGGGGTTTGAGATCGAAACCGAGATGAGCGTCCACGCGCTCGAACTGCGCATGCCCGTCGGCGAGGTCGAGACCAGCTATGGCGCGCGCCCCGAGGGCTCGCATTCCAAGCTTTCGACCTATGGCGACGGCTGGCGGATCCTGAGGACCATTGGCAATCTCTACCGCCTCGAGCGCCCGGTGCTGTTCTACGGAAGCATCGGCGCGATCCTGGTCATGGCCGCGATCGTCCTCGCGGTCCCGCTGGTCCGCACCTACCTCCAGACGGGCCTCGTCCCGCGCTTCCCGACTGCCATCCTGGTCACCGGGATGGTGATCGTCGCCGTGCTGTGCTTCTTCGCCGGCCTGATCCTCGATACGGTCACGCGCGGCCGCCGCGAGGTGAGGCGGCTGGCGTATCTTTCCTTATCCGCCCCCGCATTTGCGGGGGAGGGGGACCATCCGTAGCCAAAGGCGAAGGATGGTGGAGGGGCCCTATAGTCGCGGCTCCCGCCTTGAACCTTCCCGCTTTCGCGCCGATGTAGGCCAGGGCAACAAAAGAGGACCCATCTCCCGTGATCGACCATCAAGACATCGCTTCGCAGCTCGTCCCCATCGTCATCGAGCAGTCCAACCGGGGCGAGCGCAGCTTCGACATCTATTCGCGGCTGCTGCGCGAGCGGATCGTGTTCATCACGGGAGCGATCGAGGACCATATGGCCTCGCTGATCACCGCCCAATTGCTCTTCCTCGAGTCCGAGAACCCGAAGAAGGACATCTTCATGTACATCAACTCGCCGGGCGGCGTGGTCACCGCCGGCCTCGCGATCCACGACACGATGCAATACATCCGCCCCAAGGTCAGCACCGTGTGCATCGGCCAGGCCGCGTCGATGGGGAGCTTCCTCCTCGCCGCCGGCGAGCCCGGGATGCGCGTTGCCCTCACCAACAGCCGGATCATGATCCACCAGCCCTCGGGCGGCGCCCAGGGCATGGCCGCCGACATAGAGATCCAGGCCCGCGAGATCCTGCGCATGCGCCAGCGCCTCAACGAGCTCTACGCCAAATACACCGGCCAGAAGATCGAGGAGATCGAGAAAGCCATGGATCGCGACAAGTTCCTCGAGACCGACGAGGCGAAGGCGTTCGG
>DASUIC010000074.1:0-13118 GCA_036273215.1 Sphingomicrobium sp. | reverse complement strand
TCGGCCGAAAGGTTCGCGATCGCCGAACCTCCGCCATGCTCGAGCGCGGCCGCAAGCGCGTCATGCTCGGACTTTGCGGCCGAGAAAGCCGCACGGGCCGCCGCCAATCTGGTCTCCGCGGAATCGCGCTGTTCGGCCGCCGAAGCGCGGCCCTCGTCAGCCTCGGCCCGGCGGGCCTCGGCCTCCGCCAATGTCTTCGCTGCGGCGGCGGCCTTGGCTTCGGCAGTGGCGCGGGCCTCGATTTGCTCGGCGCCGTCGCCGAGCGCCGTTAGCTGCTCGGCGAGCCGGCCGCGTTCCTGCTCGGTGCGCGCGAGCTGCGTCCGAGCCGCCTCCAGCGCGGCTTCGGCGACACGGCGCTCCGCGCGCATCGCCGCCTGCCGCGCGAGCAGCTCGGCAAGCGCAGCCTCCGCCTCGCGCGACCCCGTTTCCGCCGCGGTCAATTCCTGCCCAAGCCGCGTCGCCTGGCCTTCGGCATCCTCGAGCCGCTGCTCGATCGCGCGGCGCTCCTGCTCCAGTTGCGCGATCGCCCGCGAAGCGTCGCGCTTCAGCGCTTCCTCGCGCGCGAGGTCGGCCGAGAGCGACGCATCCAGCCGGTCGAGCTCGGCCAGCCGCCGGGCGACCGTATCGCGCCGCGCACGCGCGGTGGCGAGCTGGTGGGCGAGCGCATGGCCTTGCTCGCGAAGCTCGGCGACGGCGCCCCGCCTCTCCGTCAGCTCGTCGTTGGCGCGCTCGTGCGCCCACTGCGCCTCCGCGATCGCCTGATGGATGAGCTCGACGTCTTCGGCCGCGGCCCTGGCTTCGGCAGCGGCTGCTTCCGCGCTTTGCTCGGCCTCCAGCCAGCGCGCGTGCAGAAGCCGCGCCTCGTGGCCGCGAATTTCGCCCGTCAGCTTGCGATATCGCTCCGCCGCCCGCGCCTGCCGCCGAAGCTGCGCCGCGCGTTGCTCCTGCTCGCCGAGGATCTCGCCGAGGCGGGCCAGATTGGCTTCGGCGGCACGAAGCTTCTGCTCGGCGTCCTTGCGGCGCGCGTGGAGGCCGGAGATGCCGGCGGCTTCTTCAAGCAGAAGCCGCCGCTCGACGGGCTTGGCCGAAATGATGCCGCTGATCTTCCCCTGGCTGACGAGGGCAGGGGAGTGGGCGCCCGTGGCCGCGTCGGCGAACAGCAGCGCGACGTCCTTGGCGCGCACATCGCGTCCGTCGATCCGGTACGCGGAGCCGGCGCCGCGCTCGATCCGGCGCGTGACCTCGCTTTCTCCGACGCCGCCCTCGTCGCTAGCGTCCCGCTCGACCATGATCGAGACCTCGGCGAAATCGCGCGGCGGACGCGATGAGGTGCCGGCGAAGATTACGTCGTCCATGCCCCCGCCGCGCAGCGACTTGGGGCTCGACTCGCCCATCGTCCAGCGGATGGCTTCGAGGAGGTTCGACTTTCCGCAGCCGTTCGGACCGACCACGCCGGTGAGGCCCGGCTCGATTCGAAGCTCGGCCGGCTCGACGAAGCTCTTGAAGCCGCTGAGCTTGAGCCGCCGGATCTTCAAGCTTCTGCTCCCCCTCCCATTCGATGGCGCTTAGCCGTGACCGGCAAGCGCATCCTTCAGCTTCGATTCGAGGGTCGGCCAGACCTGGTCGGCCGTAATCGGACCGAAGTCGACCATCGTCCCGTCGATGATGAACGACGGCGTGCCGATAAAGTCGGGATAGCGGTTGGTCACATCGCCCGTCTGCTTCACGAGCGCATCAACCGCCTGTTCGTTGCCGAGGCACTGGGCCGATTTCGTCGTCGGCTCTCCATGCGCCGCTGCCCATTGGGAGAAGCCGGTCAGTTTGGCGAGCTCGACGAAGCGCTGGTCGGGCGGAAGGTCCGATGCCTTTTCCAGCTGGTCCTTGGGCGCTGCCTGAACCTTTGCGATCCAGCTCTTCTGGTCCTTGAACAGTGCGCGAGTCAGCGGGAAGAAGCTCTTCGCGCCATTGCACCGCGCGATCAGCGCCGCAGTGAGATCGACGGCGTCCCGAACATAGTTGCGAAATTCCCAGCTCACCTGTCCGGTCTTCACATAGTCGTTGATCAGGTGGGGAACGGCGACCTCGTCGAACTCGCGGCAATGCGGGCAGGTCAGCGAGCCATATTCGATCAGCTTCACTTTTGCGTCCGGATTGCCCATGACGAAGCCGCCGTCCGGCGTCGCCTCTACCACTCGGGTCCAATCATGCGCCTTCGACGCGTGATGCGTTTTGGCGGCGGCTTCGGCCGCGGCCGCATGACCGGAACCAACGGTGAGGAGGACAACCGCGCAAGCGAAGAATGGCAGAGACTTCATTGGACGCACAAACTCCAGTTCGCTTCAGGCAAGCGGCGCTCGGCTAGCCGATCGATCATGAACCGCCGCCGAGCGCCGCATTGATCTTCGATTGCAGCTTCGGCCAGACCTGCTCCTCCGTCACCGAGCCAAGGTCGACCATCGTTCCGTTGATGGCGAACGACGGGGTTCCCTGGAACGCGGGATACTGGTTCGTCGTGTTGGTATTCATCTGGACGAGCTGATCGATTGCTTTGGTGTCGCTGAGGCATTGCGTGCTCTTGGCCGGCGGGATGCCTCGGGCGGCGGCCCAGTCGGGGAAGCCCGCGACCTTGGCCATCTCGACGAATTGCTGGTTTTCGGGGAGATTCTGGAGCTGCTGAAGCTTGTCTTGCGGAGCCGCCTGAATTTTCGACATCCAGTCGGGCTGATCCTTGTAGATCGCCTCGCTCAGCGGGAAGAATCCCTGCGCGCCGTTGCAGCGCACGATCAGCGCCGCGGTGAGATCGAACGCATCGCGGACATAGTTGCGAAACTCCCAGCTCACTTGTCCCGACTTGACGTAGCTGTTGACCAGCACCGGCACGGCGGTCTCTTCGAAGTGTTGGCAGTGCGGGCAGGTCAACGAGCCGATCTCGAGCAGCTTCACCTTGGCGTTGGGGTTGCCCATCATGAAGCCGCCGTCGGGCATCGCATTGACCACCTGGGTCCAGTCTCCGCCAGCGGGCGGCTTGACCTGCTGGAGGTTCACGGGCGCGTTGGCCGTCGTTTCGTTGGCCTGCTTGGAGTGGCAGCCGGCAACCGCAAGGGCGGCGAGGCTGCAGGCGAGAAAAGCTATAGGCTTCATTTGCAAGTCTAGCTCCGATTGACCGCGGGAATGGGCTCGCCTTCGTCGTTGACGAGCGACGGCGGACCGCTCGTAGCGGCAATTCGCGCCGCAAGCGACTCCAGGCAGGCCCTAAGCTCCGGGTCGGCGATCTCGCGCAGGCCTTCGCCCACCTCCTTCGGAACGGGCCCCCACTGCGGGCGCTCCGGTTTGGACGTCGGGGCGGGTACTTTCCCCTGGCGGAACACTATCCGGTCGATCGCCTGATAGCCGAAGAAGCGGTTGACCTTCTCGACGATCAGCGGGGTGAGGTGCTGGATGAGCGGCGCATGCGCTCCGTCGACCAGCAGCGTGAGCACTCCGCCTGCCTTCCTGCCCGCAGGGAAGCGGATCGATTCGGGTGATGACGCTTTTGCGTAACGTTCGCCGACGATCTCCGCCCAGCGGCTGACGATCGAGCTCTGGACGAAGCCGAAGCGGCGGAAGGACTGTCCGCCGACATCGCCGACGATCTCGCCCGCTGCGCGCGGGCGGCAGCTGCGCGGCGATTCTCCCTTGTCTTCCTTCTTCGCCATAGCCGCGGAAGCATGCCATAGCCCTATTGTGACCGCCAATCCCGCAACGCTCCTGATCCAACATTATGTGGATAACTTCAGGCGCTTACCGTGGCGCTCGCCGCCCGGCGAACCGCCGCCCGATCCCTATCGCGTCTGGCTGAGTGAGATCATGCTCCAGCAGACGACCGTGGCGACGGTGATCCCGAGATTCAAGCGGTTCGTGAAGCGCTGGCCGACCATCGAAGCCCTGGCGCAAGCGAAGGACGAGGAGATTCTCTCCGAATGGGCCGGCCTTGGCTATTACGCCCGCGCCCGCAACCTCATTGCGTGCGCCAGAGAGGTGGCGGCGGGCGGGGGATTTCCGAAAGCTGCCGCCGAACTCCGCAACTTGCCGGGAATTGGCGCCTACACTTCAGCGGCAATCGCTGCGATCGCCTTTGGCCAGCGCGCCGCCGCAGTGGATACCAATGTCGAGCGGGTGATCGCGCGGGTGTACGAGTTGAAACGGCCCGGCCGCGAAGAGGTCGAGCGGCTGACGTTGGAGCTGATGCCGCACGAGCGGCCGGGCGACTTCGTCCAGGCGATGATGGATCTCGGAGCGACCATCTGCCGCCCGAGGAACCCGCGCTGCGACGCTTGTCCGATCGGCAGCCATTGCGCCGCCTTGGCGCTCGGTGAGCCCGGGGACTATCCCGAGCGGCGCAATCGAGCGGCTCGCCCGCATCGCTACGGGAGCGCCTTGTGGATCGAAAAGGGCGGCCATGTGTGGCTGGTCCGCCGGGCGAAGCGGGGACTGCTCGGCGGAATGGCCGCTTTGCCCGGCGACGACTGGACCGAAGCCGAACAGGCGCGGCGGCCGCTCGCGACCGTGCGCCACGTCTTCACCCATTTCTCGCTCGACCTCGCGATCGTGGCGCGCTCAGAACCGGTTGGCGACGGCTGGTGGCACCCGCTCGATCGCCTTGAAGAAGCGGGACTTCCGACCCTCTACCGCAAAGCGGTCGACGCCGTTCTCAAAGCCCGCCAGCCCTCCCGAGCCGCGGCTTGAAGAACCCCTGACTCGCCCTTAAGAGGCAGCACAAATCACTCCTCTCTTGCTCTGCACAAAACAGGGAAATTCATGGACGATCGCTTCAACACCATCGCCGGCTGGGTGCTGTTCGCGGGGATCGTCGCGCTGTTCTCCTCGATCGTCGCGGGCGAGTTGTTCAAGTCCGAGCGGCCCGAGAAGATGGGCTATCCGATCGCCGGGGTTCAGGAGCAGGCGGCGGGCGGAGCCGCCGCCGAGCAGCCGATCGAGGTCTATCTCGCCAAGGCGGACCCGGCAAAGGGTCAGCAGATCTTCAACAAGTGCATGGCCTGCCACAATGCCGACAAGGGCGGAGCCAACCAGCTCGGCCCGAACCTGTGGGGGGTGATCGGCCTGCCGATCGCCGAAGACCGGAACGGCTTCGCTTTCTCCGATGCGCTGAAGAAAGTCGGCGGCAACTGGGACTGGGACAAGCTCAACAAGTGGCTGACCAGCCCGCGCGACTTTGCGCCTGGAACCAAGATGACCTTCGCCGGGCTCGGTGATCCGCAGGACCGCGCCGACGTGATCGCCTTCTTGAACACCCATAGCGATTCACCGCTTCCGCTGCCCAAGGCTCCGGCCGCGGCAGCTCCGGCAGCTGCGGGAACCGCGCCCGGAACCGGGCCCAACAACGGTCCTCAGAAGGCCGCGAAGCAGCCCGTCCTGACCGAGCAGCAGACGGGCGCCAACCCCAAGAACGTCGGCGGCCCGGGCGCGCCGAAGGTCAGCGGTCCGGCGAGCGTCGCGACCAAGCGAGGCCACCCGAACGGCTGATCATTCGGGCGGAGCGGACTGCTCCCGCGCCGGCTCCGGGTGCTCGCGGTAGAACTCCCGAACGAATTGCCACGCCTCTTCCGCTTCCTCGCACCAGCGGATGAGCTCGAGGTCGTGGGGTGAGATCACGCCCTCGTCGACCATGGCCTGGAAATTGACCACGCGGTTCCAGTACTCGGCGCCGAACAGCAAGATCGGAAGCGGCCGCACCTTGCCGGTCTGGACCAGGGTCAGAAGCTCGAACATTTCGTCGAACGTTCCGTAACCGCCAGGGAACACCGCCACCGCGCGCGCGCGAAGCAGGAAGTGCATCTTGCGAAGCGCGAAATAGTGAAACTGGAAGCTCAAGTCCGGAGTGACGTAGCGGTTGGGGAGCTGCTCGTGCGGGAGCACGATGTTGAGGCCGATCGTCTCGCGCCCCTCGTCCGCAGCCCCGCGGTTGGCCGCTTCCATGATCGACGGCCCACCGCCGGAACAGACGACGAAATGGCGGTAGCCCTCGTCGTCGATCGGCACCCGGCTGGCGAGTCGCGCGAGATCCCGCGCCACGTCATAGTAGCGCGCCTTGGCCTTGAGCCGCTCGGCGACGGCCTCCTGCTCCGGGTTCGCGGCTGCGGCGACCAGCGCGTCGGCCATGTCGGGCGCCGGGATCCGCGCCGATCCGTAAAAGACGAAGGTCGAGCCGATCTTTGCTTCGCTGAGGAAAAGCTCGGGCTTCAGGAGCTCGAGCTGGAATCGCACCGGCCGCAAATCTTCGCGAAGCAGGAAATCCAAATCCTGGAAGGCGAGCTTGTACGAGGGGCTTTCGGTCTGCGGGATCGAGGGGACGTGCTTGGCGGCACGCGCCTCGACCTCGGAGCTGGGGAAAATGCGCTTGGGCGGCAGCGGATGGTCGGACATGCCCTGCCGCCTAGCGTCAAACCATGACAGCGTCACGCCGTCGCGAAGTCGCTAACGCGGCAGTGTTGGGACGGTCGGCCCCGGCGCGATGTCGGCTACGTACGCGACGATTTTCGCGACCAGCCGACTGCCCTCCCACAATTCGCAGTTAAGCCCCAGCCGCTTCGCCCGGACCAGGGCGATGGCTTCATGGTCGTTATCGGCATCGATCCATTCGCCATGCGCAATGTGTCTGTCGCCATTGAGGCAATAGAGCCGGTAATCGGGCATAGGTGCGCCCCCCGCGGCTGTGGCTGAGGATCAGTGCCACGGTGCGGCCGGCAGGTTCATCGGGGCGCGCTCATGTCCCGTTGCGAGACCGCGTCCGAGTCCGGGCCTAACGGTCACATCGCTGACACTTGATGCAGCCGCGAAGGAGCCCAAATCGCCTGCATGATCAACATCCGCAAATTCGACAGCCTCGGCCATGCCGACCACGGCTGGCTCAACGCCCGCCACCACTTCTCCTTCGCCAATTACTACGACCCCTCCCGAATGGGCTGGGGGCGGATCCGGGTCTGGAACGACGACCAGATCGGGGCGAAGAGCGGCTTCCCGCCCCACCCGCATCGCGACATGGAGATCGTGACCTACGTCCGCACCGGCGCGATCACACACCAGGATTCGATGGGCAACAAGGGCCGGACCGCGGCCGGGGACGTGCAGGTGATGAGCGCCGGCACCGGAGTCACACACGCCGAATATAATCTGGAGGACGAGGCCACGACCCTGTTCCAGATCTGGATCGAGACCGACAAGCCGTCGGCTCAGCCGAGCTGGGGCGCTAAGCCTTTTCCCAAGGACACGCGTGAGGGCGCGTTCCAGCTGTTGGCGAGCGGCAATGGCGACGATGGCGCGCTGTCAATCAATGCCGATGCACGGGTCCTCGGCGCTAGCATGAAGGCAGGCGACACGATCGAGGTCGACACGAAGCCGGATCGTCACCTCTACCTGGTGCCCAGCGGGAAGGTGCGGGTGAACGGGATCGAGGCAGGTCCCCGCGATGGCGTGGCGATCACCGGCGAGGAGCGCGTCGAGATCGCCGCCGAAGAGGATAGCGAGCTGGTGCTGGTCGACGCCCGATAGCGAGGTTCCGGCGCGGTTCATCCGCCTTGTGCTTGAAAGCCGGCCGGTCCGGAGGCATGGGCTTCGGGCGCCGCGGGAAAATGGCGCGAATCAAGGGGCATAGCGGGAGCGGATGAGAGCGGTGACGCGCCTGGGAGTGGCATTGTCGGCGGGGATGCTTGCGCTCACCCCGGCGACAGCGCTCACCCAGCAGACGCCGCCGACCAGCAACACGTCTGCAGCCGACGCGGTCGGCCCAAGTGCGCTTCAGAATTTCAGCCTCGGGGGCACCGTCACCAAAACTGCCGAACCTGCGCCTCAGCAGAACGCGATAACAGCGCGGCGGCCTGCGACAATTCCGCCGACAACGCAATCGTCAGTGGCGGAAGAGCCTCGCGTCGCCACTCCCGAGCAGGCGCGGAAGCAGGTCGCTTCGACCGCGCCGCTTGGCCGCCCGAAGCCGCAACCTGCAGATCCTCAACGCGCGGCCGCTCAGCCTGCCAGCGAAAGCTCCGACAAGGCCGGAGCGGTTCCCGCGCTGGCCACCCGGGCTTCCGTACCTGCGCCGGTAAGCACGACATTTCCGCCGGACCCGCAGACGCCAGCAGTTCCGGGCGGTCACAGTGTCCCGCTAATTCCCTGGCTGCTCGCGGCGATACTGCTCGCAGGTGGAGGTGCTTTCCTGTTCTGGCGCAACCGCTCGAGCGAGGCGTTCGCCGGCGGACCGCAGGTCGACTCCTTCGTCGCGCCTCAGCCGGCGCCGCCCGCGCGACCGGCTCCCGCGCCGCCCGAAGCTGCCGCCCCACGCGCGCCGGCAGGGGTTGTTTCCACCCGGCTTCGGCCGTGGGTCGAGATCGGGTTTCAACCGCTGCGTTGCATCCTCGGCGACGAGAAGGTCTCGCTCGAGTTCGATTTGGAGCTGTTCAATTCAGGTAGCGCGCCAGCGCGGGCGGTCCTCGCCGAGGCGAGCCTGCTCAACGCGGGTGCGCAGCAGGAGCAGGAGATCGGCCGGTTCTTCGCCGAGCCGGTCGGCAAGGGCGACCGCATTCCCGTCATTCCTCCGCTTCAGCGCTTTGCCCTCAAGACTCAGGTCTCCATGGCGCGTGAGCTGCTTGTCCCGTATGAAATCGGGGGGCGGCAGGTGTTCGTGCCGGTGATCGCCTTCAATGTGCTTTATGACCGGAGCGGCGCCGAAGGGCAGACGTCCGCCGCTTACTTGCTCGGCCGGGACACGAAGGGCGAGAAGCTCGGCCCCTTCCGCCTCGACCTCGGGCCGCACATCTTCCGCGGCGTTGCCGCCCGGCTGCTGCCGGACGGCGTTCGCCAATAGCTATTCGGCGGGAAACGCTGCCGGGGCGGCTTCCCGGGCGGTAACGAGGCGGATCAATTGCGCGAGGAACATCAGCACGCCGATCAGCCACAGCAGGGACGCCACAATCGCGAGACCCGGCTCGTTGCGCAGCACTGCGAGCCCAATCCCGATCGGGAGCAGGATCGAGCCGACGCCAGAGACGAAGAAATGATAGGTGGCCAGCTTCGTCGCGGCGAGTTGCGGGTAGGCGCGATAGGTCAGGCCGAACAGGGCGAGCGAGGCCCAGCCGGCGAGGTTCAGGTGGGCATGGACCGGTACGAGCGTGAAGTCCTCTCGCGAGCCCATAACGATGCCGAGCGTCGCTCCGCAGACCAGAAGCACGGTGGCGAGCAGCAGGAAATAGATGTCGACGCGTTTCATTGAGTCCCCCTCCTTTGAACCCGCAGCTTGGCATTCCCGAGGGGCCTTCCTCAAGGCCATTCAAGTCAATTTTTTCAGCGGCTTAGAGGACAGTCGAATTATAGCTGTGCCAGGCGAGGATTGCCGCCGCCCCGCGATAGGGCCGCCACGGCTCGGCAAGCTCGCGGAGCTTCTTTTCGCTCGGCCTCTCCTCGAGCCCGATCAGCCGGCCGAGCTCGACCATCACCGCGAGGTCGCCTGCCGGGAACACGTCGGCGCGTCCCTCGGCGAACAGCAGATAGATTTCCGCGGACCAGCGGCCGATGCCCTTGATCCTGGTCAGCAGCGCGATGGCTTCCTCATCGTCGTCCGGCAGATTGGCGAGGTCGAGCTCGCCGGAAATCACCAGCTCCGCGAGGCTCCGGATGTAGCCGGATTTCTGGCGCGACATGCCCGCGGCGCGAAGCTCCTCATCGCTTGCGGCGAGAAGAAGGCGGAGATCGGGCGGAGCGCCGAACGCTGCCTCGAGCTTCGACCACATCGAGCGGGCCGCCGCGACGCTGACCTGCTGACCGACGATAGTGCGGAGGAGGGTGTGCGCCCCCGGTTCGCTTTTGCGCGGGCCGGGAACGCCATGCTTCTCGAGGACTTGCGCGAACGCCGGCTCGCGGCTCGCCAGCGCCTCGACCTGCTTGCGGATGCTCGTGGTCGTGCGGACCATCAGACGACCGATGCCGCGTAGAGCGCCACCGCGGCGGCGTTGGAGACGTTGAGACTTTCCGCCGCCTCGCTGATCGGCAGGCGCGCGAGGGCGTCGCAATGCTCGCGCGTGTTGGGCCTCAGTCCTGCGCCCTCTGCCCCAAGCACCAGTGCTATTCGCGCTGGTCCCAACGCATCCTTGAGCTCAGTCTCGGCGTCTCCCGTCAGGCCGATGCGCCAAAAACCGGCCTCACCGACCTCCTCCAGCACTCGCGCGAGGTTGACCACGCGCACCCACGGCACGCGCTCGAGCGCTCCCGAAGCGGCTTTTGCGAGAACCCCGCTTTCGGGCGGCGAGTGGCGATCCTGAGTGACGATGCCGATGGCACTGAACGCCGCAGCCGAGCGAAGGATGGCTCCGACATTATGCGGATCGGTCACCTGGTCGAGAATGAGCAGGACGGCGCGTTCCGGCGCACTTCCAAGCAGTCCGTCGAGCCAGGCTTCCTCGAGCGGCTCGACTTCGATCACCACTCCCTGATGCGGCGCGTCGCTCGGAACGAGCCGCGCCAGATCCGGAGCCTCGGCGAGGGTGACGGCGACATCCTCGGGGAAGCGCATGTAAGCCGCTGCCTCCCGAGTCGCCCAGGCGCGAAGCACAGTTCGCCGGGGATTATCGAGCGCGGCGGCCACCGCATGCCGGCCCCATAACCGCGGCCGGCGCGGAGTGCCGTGGCTCTGGTGCGATTTCTTGCGCCGTGACATGGCGCTCCCATGGGGGCGCTACGGTCCTCGTGCAAGGCGCGGATCAGCTAGAGACCGGATTGCCCTCTTCGGTGGTTCTGCGGTGCTGACGCCAGGCGCCGATGAGCAGAACCATAAGGATCGGATAGCTCCAAAAGCGTTCGGCGGTGCCATACACTTGCGGGAGCATGTCGGCATCGACCGCCTTCATGAGATGGGACATGCTGTCGACCAGCTGCAGCCCCGCGGCCCAAAGCGGCCAGAATCGGTCGGACACGAGCGCGATCGCGATCACCGCCACTAGAACCGCCGAATCGACGATGAGGTCGCTGGTTTCGATTTCAACGTAATAAACCCGCAGCAGCGATTGGCCGACAATCGACAAAATCGTCGCTGCGATAAATACCAGCGCGGCAATTCGCTCATATTTGCGGCCGCGCCAGAGCGAATAGCCGCACGAGACCAGCAGCAACAGCCAGAACAGCATCACCCTGAGGACGGGATTCATGGGAATACAACCGGACCACATTGCTGCGGTCCGGTCAAAGTTCTTTAGGCAACGGCGCGCAGGGCGGTGACGCGCACGTCGGTGCTAGCGCTGCAGCAAGGACCACCATCGCCCCACGAGGTGGTGGTGCGAACGCCCGGGATCTTCTCCTTCGTCTCCACGAATACCTCATGGCATTGGGCCATGGTTCCACGGACCTTCACCAGATCGTTGATGGTGGTGGAAACACCTTCGAACGATTGTTGAAGGGTCGAGTAGGGCACGCCCGCGACATTGCTGACGTGGACGAGCTTGGACTGAAGCTCGGATAATTCGATCAGTGCGGATTCGATCAGGTTTTCGACCGAACGGGTGTGGACTCCGACCTCATAGACGGCATCCCAAATTGCTTGTCTGCGCATGACTGCTCCTTCCCCGGGCGCCTGCGAGCGCCGGAGTGGCTGTCGGACTGATCTGCTTGCCGGCCTGGACTAGCTCTTGAGGAGCCTCGCGAGGCTTTCGAGCCCGGCGAGATACATGCCCGCCGAGAACGCCGCTCCCATCGCGATCGCCGCGATCCAGAACAGCCTCTGGCCGACACTCATCTCATTCCGGGGGTTGCTCCTCGTTGCGAACGGCGGTTGCAGGGAAGGCCAGAAAGACGCCGGCCTCTGCTCGGTAAGGAGACCTGCATTCCCAGCCTCCCCTGCGCGATCAGCGTGCCGAATCTGATTGCTGACCGAGGCGCCGGGATGGCCGGATTGCGGTTCGGCGGGAATGTACGGCGATTGATGTATCAATCGCTGATATGGTCCGGAGTATTGCGCGACGATGCGCGCGGCCTGGGTCCTGCGCTCAACTCCAAGAATGGCCAGCGCCTGGCGGATTCGCTGGTCAACAGTGTGGGGAGAGATCCCAAGCTCGCTTGCGATCTCTTTTGAGCTGAGGTGCCGGTCTACGAGCTTGAGGCAATCGAGCTGACCGGGGCTCAAGCGCGAAACCCGCGCAGCAGTCAGGTCGTCGGCGTCGCGCATCGAGGGCTCCCGCCGATAGTCCGGCGAGCCTTCCGAATCGTTCAATTCTATCCCCACCCCGCGCAGCATTGCGCAAACTCCCGAGCAGCGAGTCTTTGGGACTATTATGCCATCCCTTGGGAATTCGCCAGAAATTCAGCGGATTCCAGCCGAATTGGGTGAATTGTCATTAACCTTCGTTAGCATAGGCGCTTTAGAAGTGCTTGGCTGGTGCAGTTAGCGAAGGCTGGTGGAGGGGGCTGGATTCGAACCAGCGTACGCTTGCGCGGGCAGATTTACAGTCTGCTGCCTTTAACCTCTCGGCCACCCCTCCACGGGGCAGGCAGGGGCGCCATGTGGCGGCGAGCCAATGTCGTGTCAACGCGCTCCAATGACCGGAGTGCCGGTCGCGCCGCGGACTGTCGCGGGCTGTCGCCCCTTCGCTTCGCTGCGTGCGCTCCAACGGTCCGGCATGCCCCCGGCATGCCGCCGTTGGAGCGGGTGAAGGGAATCGAACCCTCGTCGTAAGCTTGGAAGGCTTCTGCTCTACCATTGAGCTACACCCGCCCGAAGCGCGCGAAGCACTTCCTTGCCGCTCACTCGCCGGTGCGTCAACCGATCTGCCGACTTGACCTGGGGCCGCCAATCGGCATAGCAAGCCCGCGATGAGGCACCTGAACGCCATCGCCGCAACCAAGACCGCTCACCTCTGGTGGCGCGGCTGGACCTTTGCGGCGCGATGGCGCGACTGATCGACTAGCAACGATCATCGACTGCCCGCCCGCCGACGGCGGGCTTTTTTGTTTCAGGTGAATTCCATGACCGAGATTCTCTCCATTTCAAGGCAAGCGTCGGCCATCCATTCGCCGGCGGACGACATTGCCGAGCAGGCGATCGCCCGGCTCCTCGACGGCCACGATCTCGACCGGACGATGGC